>JBBRYU010000036.1:0-23409 GCA_038237345.1 Pyrinomonadales bacterium | reverse complement strand
TGGCCGCTGCGGCGGTCGCGTTGCTGTTGGGTCGGTACGCACGCCGCATCGAGCCGGCGACGGGGTTGCCGCGCGCGGCCGTGCTGTTCATCGTCGCCGATCTGGCGGCGGCGTGCGCGCCTAAGCTTGCGGTCTTCTGGTTGGCGCGGGCGTTGGCGGGCTTCGCGGGCGGCCTCGTGTCCGCGCTGGCGATTGCCGCGCTGGCGAACGCTTCCAACTACGCGCAACGCGGGCGACAGATGAGCGGCGTGGCGATCAGTTATTTCCTCGCGCCGGTGTTGGGCGTGCCCGTCGGGACGTGGCTCGCGGGGCGGTTCGGTTGGCGCGTGGTCTTTGGCGCGGCGGCTGTGCTGGTCGGCTTGGCGGGCTTACTCGTGCGCCAGTTTCCGCTGCGCGCCGCAGTAGCAACAGAGCAAACAGACGACGCGGCCAATGCGACGCGCGCGGGCGCGAGTCTCTCGTCGCTCTGGCATCTGGCGTGGCGCACAGGTGCGACGCGGCGCGGGATCATCAGCGCGTTCTTCATCTCCGGCGGCTTGGTCGGCTTAACAACTTATTTGGGCACGTGGTTGTTCGACGCGTTCCACGAAGGGCCGCGCGAGGTGGGCGCGATCTACGCGGTGGCGGGCTTGGGCGCGGTCGTGGGCGGCGCGGGCGGCGGCCTGCTCGCGGACAAATACGGCAAGCGGCGCGTCGCCGTCGGCAGCAGTGTCGCTATGTGCGGCCTGTTGTTGTTGTTGCCGACGTTCAATCGCAGCGCGGCGCTCTGGACGCTGATCGGGCTGACCGCTTTCGTCGCTGCCTTGCGCGTCGCGCCGTTGCAGGCATTGATCACTGAACTGGTCGCGCCCGCCGAACGCGCGACTTACGTGGCGCTCCGCAACGGCATGTCGCAACTCGGCATCGCGGTCGCCGTGGCGGTCGGCGCGCGTCTGTATCCGCGCTACGGCTTGATGGGCGTCGCCGCTTGGTGCGCCGTTCTGACCTTCGGCGCGTGGCTCAGTCTGCGCAAACTACACGACCCGCACACCGGAGTTGCGACTGACGAGCGTGCGATGAGACCAACACTACGCAGAGGCCGGCGCGTCGTGCGCAAGCTGGCTTATCTGGTCTGCACGCTCACGCTCTTGATCGTCGTCGGCTTGCCGTTGCTGTTGAGCTTCGCCGTGACGAAGGCGGGCACACGCCCCGACGAACGGCGGCGCACTGACACACCGGCCGCCGCAGGCGCGACTTACCAAGATGTCTCGTTCAGTTCTACGGACGGCAATCAATTATCAGGCTGGTATCTGCCGGCACGCACGCACGCCGTTAACGTCATCATGACGCACGGCCTCTTTCGCTCGCGCTACGAGATGCTGGCGCGCGGGCTAGAACTGTGGCGCGCGGGCTATGGTGTGCTGCTCTATGATCTCAGACGGCACGGGCAGAGTCCGGCCGAGTTCTCGACGATTGGGTACGACGAACGACACGACGTACAGGCGGCCGTCGCGTTCATGCGCATGCTTACGCCGGGGCAGAAGATCGTGTTGATGGGCGTCTCGATGGGCGCGGCGGCGACGCTGCTCGCGGCGGCGGAAAAGCCCAATGAGCAAGACATCATTGGGATCGTCGCCGAATCAAGCTTCCTCTCATTCGCCGACACGGTCAGGCATCACGTCTCGCTCATACGCCTGCCGCGCGGCATAAACGTGCCTGCTTTCCCTTTCGCCACGCTGCTGATAAAGTTCACTGCCTGGCGCATGAGCTTCAGCACGGATGATTTCGACGTGCTGCGCGCCGTACGCAAAGTGGAACGACCGATCCTGTTTATTGGTGGCACGAACGATCAGCGCATGCCGACCGAGACGGTCTTGGAGCCGCTCTACGCGGCCGCGCCGAACCCGCTCAAGCGCAAGCTCATCGTCGCGGATGCGACGCACGGGCACGCATACGATACGGATTCCGTGGGTTATATGACTGCCGTCCTCGAATTTTTGCAGACGGCGGAGACAGCGGCCGCCGCACGGTAAAACGGTGTGCGTGCGTTGAAACCGCAAGCGGGTCGTGCGCGTATCAAGCAACGTCTCCGACTCGAACAGCTAATCCCAGTTAGCAAATCACAGCCCATTCATTAGCGAAAGGAACTCAACAGTTATGACAACACGCACAAAACCAGTCGCCCGTCTGTTGTTCGCCGCCGCGCTGCTCGTCGCCGTCTGTGCCGCGAGCGCAATGGCGCAGGACAACATGCAGGGTATGCCGGGCATGGACAAGCGCAAGCAGACCACCGTCCAGACCTCCGCCGTTGATTCCGGCCAGACGAAGAACGCGGTCGCGGTGCGCTATCTCAATCTGCCCTGGGGCGAGAAGACGTTCGGCTATATCGAGACCGGCAACGACCCGCGCAATCAAGGCTACTACGCCGGCCGCGACTGGCCCATCGCGCACCTGACGCTCGCCGCGCCCGCCACCTTCGCGGGTAAGAAACTCGCCCCCGGCGACTATGCCGTCATCATCACGCCCGCGAAGCCGAAAGAGAAGAAGGGCATGATGCTCTCCCTCGCCTCGTTCACCCCGGCGGATGCGGGCGGCACGTTCTTGAAGGCCGGCGACGTGTTCGTCGAGACGCCGCAGGGCACGAACGTCATCGTCTCGAAGCCGATCAGGTTTACGAAGGGCGCGCCCTCGATTGACCATCTCATGATCGAGACCGCCAAGACGGGCCGCAACGTTTGGCTCAAATTCCACTACGGCGACCGCATGTTGACCGAGAAGCTGATGCTCTAAAAAGCTGTGACGAGTGGCGAGTGACAAGTGACGAGTGAAGGCGAAAGAGTCTTGTCACGCGTCACTTGTCACTGTCTTCCTGGACAGGAGAACTAACGCGATGGATGAGAAAGACACGAACGGCGCGGCCGGTGCAGTGGCTACGAGCACGGCGGATGCGGCCGCCGCGGCCGAACACGTCTCAACCGCAACGCCGATCCCGATGGCCTCGGACGAGTCAACCTCTTCTTACTCGATGCTTGAACCGCGCATGAAGAAGGTCTATGGCGCGTACTACAAAGAGTTGTACTACACGCCCGAACGGCGCGTGCTCGATCCGAAAGTGCAGGAGTTGATCTCAATTGCCGCTTCGCTCGTGGCCAAGTGCGACGGCTGCATCGACGGGCACATGAAGAAGGCGCTCGCGCTCGGCGTGACCAAAGAAGAGATCAGCGAAGCGATCTGCATCGCGGCGGCCATCAACGCCGCCGCCATGATCGACTTGAGTGACCAGATGGCGGCGCGGCTGGGCTTGAACCATTTTCCGGGCGCGCGGAAACCATAACGGGTGAGGGGATGTTGATGCAGAGAGACAAAGGCAACGATTCGCTGCCGCGTGTGCTGCGCGGGGCTGCGGCCTGTGCGCTGGCGGCATTGACGGCAGCGGCGTTGGCGGCGGCGGCTTGGCAAGGACGCGCCGCCGCCAATGCACAACAGGCGCAAGGCACGACCCAGAGCGTGGCGCAAAGTCCGGCGCAGCCGAGCGCGCCGGCCGCCGCCGGGCGCGTCGAGTACACGGAGTTTCCGTCAGCAAGTCTGGGGCGCAGCGTGCGCTGCGCGATTTCGCTGCCGGCCGCTTACGAGCAGAAGCCGAAGGAGCGTTATCCGCTCGTCGTCTTTCTGCATGGGCTGAACAACGACGAGCGCGATTGGGAGAAGGAAGGGATCGAGGCGAAGTTGGCGGCGTTGCGCGCAAGCGGCAAGGTCGGCGACTTTATCGTCGCCATGCCTTACGGCGCGAACAGTTTTTATATCAACGGCAAAGACGGCACGCGCTATGAGGACGCCATCGTCAAAGATTTTCTGCCCTTCATCGATAACAAATATCGCACGCGCGCCGCGCCGCGCCATCGGCTGATCGAAGGCATCTCGATGGGCGGCTACGGCGCGCTGCTCATCGCGTTCAAACATCCGGAGTTGTTCGCGGGCGTCGCCGCGCACAGCGCCGCGCTCTTCAACGAACTGCCGCAACCGCCGAGCGCGCAGAATGATCGTTACGGCAACTATCGTTACCAACTCGCCACCAAACTCTTCGGCGCGCCGCCCGATGCAGATTATTTCCAAGCCAACAATCCGCTCAACCTGGCGAAGCTCAACGCGGCCAAGATCAAGAGTTTGAAAATCTACTTCGACGTGGGCGAACAGGATCGTTATGGCTTCGACGCGGGCAACCGCGAGTTGGACGCGCTCTTAACCGCCGCGGCCGTCAAGCATGAGTACCATCTTGCGCCCGGCGGCCACGGCTGGACGTTTCTATCCGACCGTAGCGAGCAGGCGTTCACGTTCGTGTGGAACGCTGTGCATTGACGGCACTCCCACAACCAACGAAATCTTTCACTTTGCGCCGTTGCGTGAGACACTTACGCACCAAAGTATAACCTCACGCAAAGACGCAAAGCGGGGCCGCAAAGAGCAGAGACGCCTCTCATCGCTCTTTGCGTTTTTTCTTTCCGTTCGTGGCGGTTAAATTCTGCGGCGTGAATATGCGGCGCGACACTTTATAGCGGTTCTCATTCGGATGCGACTTAAGACCAACTGACGAAATCTAGGCTTAATCGTTAACTGCTTAAGTCGGGCTGCAATGATGAAGTCGCACGCGAATGAGAATCGCTATAGATGTGTTGCAGTTGGCGACAGCCGACGCGGAGTTACGCGCGCCGTTCAGTTCGGAGAGCGCCGCAATCGGCGCGGAGGTCTTGTTTGCGTTTCGCGCCGAGTTGGCCGAGACACTAACGGATTGCTTGCTGCGGCGCACGATGGTCGGGCTTAACCGTGCGGCAGGGCTTGATGCGGTTGAGCCGGCCGCGCGGCTGGCGCAAAAGTATCTCGATTGGGATGAAGCGCGGGCAGAGCAAGAGGTGATTGCTTACCGCCGCTACGTCGCACGCTTTCACCCGCGTGCGCTCGCAGCACGGGACACGGCGCACGCAAGTGGCCCTTCGGACTGAAATTGAAGTGGCTCTTTTAATCGCAACCCGCGCTGGCTAGAATCGTGTCTGCGACATTACGCAGTGGTGGAGGGCGTTGGCAATGAGTGACGTGTGGCGACGCGGCGAGTTTGAGATCAGTACCAACCATGAGCGGCTGGACTACGATGTGTTGCACGATTTCCTCAGCCGCGCGTCTTACTGGGCGCAGGGGCGCACGCGCGCTGTGATCAAGCGTTCGGTGGAAAACTCTTTGGCGTTCGGCGTCTATCGAGACAACCGGCAGATCGGCTTCGCGCGCGTCGTCACCGACTACGCCACGTTCGCGTGGCTCGCGGATGTGTTTGTGCTGGAAGAGGCGCGTGGGCTGGGGCTGGCGAAGTGGCTCGTCGCAGTGATCGTCGCGCATCCTGAATTACAGAACATGCGGCGGTGGGTATTGGCGACGAAAGACGCGCACGAACTTTATCGGCGCTTCGGTTTCACTGAACTGGCGCAACCCGCGCGTTGGATGGAGATATTCGAGCCACAAGGGGCATTGACGACAAACGACCGCACGGGCGCGACGAGCGCGGAAGGTGCGCGGGCTTGATGAAGAGACCACTCGTCGTCTGGCTCATCCTCTGTCTGATCTGGGGCTCGACGTGGCTCTTCATCAAACTGGGGCTGGAGGATTTGCCGCCGATCAGTTTCGCCGGCATACGCTTCGTTGTGGCGGGCGCGATCCTGTGCGTCTTGTTGGCCGTCCGGCGTACGCCGCTGCCGCGCGCACATCGCGACTGGTGGCTCATCCTGTACACCGGTCTGCTCTCGTTCAGCATCAACTACGGCGCGGTCTTCTGGGGCGAGCAGCGCGTCTCTTCCGGCTTGGCCGCGATCCTGCAAGCGATCATTCCGGTCTTCGGTCTCTTGATCGCGCACTATTATTTACCGGCGGAGCAAATAACTTGGGCGAAGCTCGTCGGCGTGTTGCTCGGCATAGCGGGCGTGGCGTTGATCTGTTGGGATCAGTTGCACGGCGGCGGGCGGGCGGCGGTGGCGGGTAGCCTCGTCATCGTGGCGGGCGCATTCGCCGTCGCGTACTCGAACGTGCTGATCAAGTTGCGCGGCGGGCACATCGATCCGGCCGTGCTGGCGGCGGGGCAGATGTTGTGCGGCCTCGGGCCGCTCTTGCTCGTCGGTTACTGGGCAGAGGGCAATCCGTTCAAGTTTCATTGGACGTTGCGCGCCGTCGGGTCGCTCTGCTACCTCGCTGTCGTCGGTTCGTGCATCGCGTTCCTGCTCTACTACTGGCTCGTGCGCCGCATGGACGTGACCAAGACGATGCTCATCTCGCTGGTAACGCCGGTCATCGCCGTGTTGCTCGGCATGTTCTGGTTGCACGAAGGGCTGACGTGGCGCATCGCCGGCGGCGGCGCGGGCATCATGGCGGGCATCGCCTTGAACATGCGGCGGCGGACGAAGCTGGTAGCCAAAGAAGAATTCGCGGGCTAAAACGGAGGGACGAATGACTGCGGAGATAATGTTAGCGCAAGAGGCTGATGAGATTCAGCGTTGCTATCCGGTCATAGCTGAATTGCGCCCGCACGTCGCGCCCGACGAGTTCCTGCACAGAGTCAAACGACAAGCTGACAGCGCGGGCTACAAGTTGGCTTATCTTGCGGACGGCGAAGTTAAGGCAGTGGCCGGTTTTCGCCTCTCGGAGTGTTTGGCGTGGGGCAAATTTCTCTACGTGGATGATCTCGTGGCCAAAAGCGATGCGCGGTCGAAAGGCTACGGCGGGGCTTTGTTCGACTGGTTGGTTGCGTATGCAAAGGCAGAGGATTGCGATCAATTTCATCTAGACTCCGGCGTGCAACGTTTCGCGGCGCACAGATTTTATCTGACTAAAAGAATGATCATCGAGTGCCATCACTTCGCCTTGAAGCTGTAAGGTGCTGACTGCGTCAATCGAGCGCGCGGCGGGTGAACTGACGGAAACCAAGAAACGTGAAGAGCAGACAGAAGAAGAGTAAGCCGCCAATGATGAGCGCGAGCGGCATGTGCGGCAGTTGCGCGGTCAGCGCAGCGCGGAAGCCCTCGCTGGCGTAGACCAACGGATTGATTAACACCAGCTTTTGAAACCACGGAATGACGGCGAGCGTCGCCCACGGGTAGTAAGTACAGCCGAAGAAGATCATCGGCGCGAACAAGACTTGAAAGATCAGTCCGACGTGCTGCGGCTCGGCGAACGTGCCGATCACCATGCCGAAGGCGGAGAATAGCCAACTCGTTAAGAGCGCAATCGCGATGAGCAGAAACGGGTGCGCGAGTTGCAGGCTCACACTCCGGCCGATCAACAGCCACGTGAGCGGCAGCACGAACAACCCGGCGATGATCGATTGAATAATCCCGACCAGAATCTTCTCTAACGCCACGCCCCTGATGCTGATCGGCGCGAGCAGCCGATCCTCCATCTCCTTCGTCCAACCAAATTCGATCACGAGCGGCAACGCCACCGCCTGCATGCCGGACATCGTCATGCTCAAGGCGAGGATGCCGGGCAGCAACAGATTGCCATAGTTGTGCGCGACAATGCCTTGCCGCGGCATGACGTAGCCGAAGACGAACGTGTAGAGCAGCGGCTGCAACCCGACACGCAAGAAGAACGTCTTCAACTCGCGCCGCGCCACACGCAGGTCGCGGTGCAGCAATGCCAACATCGTCGTCATGTTCATAATTGCACTCGTGCCGGGAGCGCAGGCATCTTGCCTGCAAGCGTGCGCCAGCACGCTCAAAGCATACATTGACATGCAGGCTTGAAATCAGCGCGGCTGTTTGTTCGCGCTGACGCGCTCATGGCAGGCAAGATGCCCGCGCTCCCGGCTATAAGCATTTACTGTCCGAGGCTGCGGCCCGTTAGATGCAGGAACAGATTCTCTAAACTTGGCTCGGCGACGTGCGCGTCCGTGACCATGACGCCTTGCTCGCTGGCTAATCGCATCGCGTTCGCTAAGAGACCTTCGGCCTTGTCTGCGTAGAGGCGAATCAAGCCGTCCTGCGCGGTGGCTTCGACGACACCGGGCAGCGTGCGCAGTATTGATGTGAGTCGCGCACCGTCGCCGTTCGTGGCGCGCGTGCGTAGTTCGATCAGGTAACCGCCGGGCACGCTCGCTTTAAGTCGGCTGGGCGCGTCGAGCGCGAGCAATTTGCCTTTGTCCATGATGGCGATGCGTTGGCAGAGTTGATCGGCCTCTTCCATGTAGTGCGTGGTGAGAAAGAGCGTCTGCCCCTTCGCGTGCAGTTCCAGCAACATGTCCCAGAGGGCGCGGCGCGCTTGCGGGTCGAGACCGGTGGTCGGTTCGTCCAAGAAGAGGATCGCGGGGTCGTGCATGAGTGCGCGGGCGATCTTCAGACGTTGCGCCATACCGCCCGAATAGCCGTTGATCTTTTCGTCAGCGCGTTCCGTGAGTTGGAAGCGCGCGAGCAATTCGTCGGCGCGTTGCTCGCGCACCTGTTTGGGCACGCCGAAATACTCGGCGTGGAAGAGCAGATTCTCGCGCCCCGTCAGACTGCGATCAAGATTGTTCGCCTGCGGCACAACGCCGATGCGGCGCTTAACGGCGACGGGGTCGTGCGCTACGTCTATGTCGTCAATCAGTGCTAAGCCGCCCGTCGGCAAGACGCGCGTGGTGAGTATGCCGATGGTCGTCGTCTTGCCCGCGCCGTTTGGGCCGAGCAAGCCGAAGAACTCGCCGCGCGGTACTTCAAACGTGATGCCGTCCACGGCTGCGACGGCCGCAGGGCTGCGTTTGCCCTTTGGCGCGTAAGTTTTGCGCAGCTCGCGGACGGCGATCATCGTCTCCATCATGCACACCTCGCGCGGAGTTTATGGCTGCGTGGGCGGATTGGTTTCGGGTGCAGCGTGCGGCTCGGTGGGGGTGGTTGCGCCCGTTGCTTCACTTGCGCAGGTCTCGCCGTCTTTGCGTTGGCGCATCCACTCGGCGATGGATTCGCGTATGAACTCGCCGAGGTCTTCGATGTCGCGCGAAGACTTCTGCCAGAAGTCTTTGAAGGTAGAACGCGCGTCGATGACGAACGCGCCGACATCGGGGCGGTGCTTGCGCAACTCCGGCCCCAACTCGTCCTCATAGTAGGCGACGAGTTGGCGACAGGCCATCGCCACGACCGACAGCGAGCTATCGGGTGGCAGCGGCTCGAAGATCGTGGCCACGCCCGCGTCCAATTCTTTCAAGCGTTCAAGCACGCGGTTGTAACGCCCGGCGCAATAATTGGCCGCGCCGGGGTCTTTGCCCGCGCCCGTCCACTCGCCCTGCATGGCCATGCGCCCGGTGCGGCGCAGCACGTTGATCAGTTTCAGCAGTTCTTTCTCTCGTTCCATCTTTCAACCTCTCGTTCCGTTTAACTCAAGCTGCTCGCGCAGCAGTTTCTTGCCTTGATGCACGCGCCACTTCACCGTCGTGAGCGGCACGCCGACGAAGGCCGCGATGCGTTTGAGCGGCATCTCATCCAGATAATGCAAGCGCAGGACGAGCGCATAATCGGCCGGCACACGGTCAAGCGCGTACCTTAGCTCCGCCTTGTCCGCCTGTTCGACGAGCGGCGTGTTGAGCGTCACCAGTTTTGCAAGCAGCACTTCGTCCAACTCGACGCGCCCCACCTGATGCGCGCGTTCACGTTTGGTGAAACGAAACGCGCGGTGGCGCGTGATGGCCGAGAGCCACGCCGCGAACTTTGACGGAGCTTCCAGCGTGGGCAACGCCTTGAAGGCGATGAGCAGGGTGTCCTGCGCCACGTCTTCTGCGTCAGCGCGGCCGACTATGCCTTGTGCCGCGCGCACGACCGCCGCGCGATAACGCGCGCACAATTCGTCGAACGCGCCCAGGTCGCCCATCATCGCCGCGACGACCAGCACCTCATCCGGCGTCTCCACACTCTCGTCATGCGCCATGCGCCATCAGCCTTCAATGATTAAGAGACATGAGCGGCGGCAAAGGATAGGGGCGCGCAAGAAAAATTTTACCGCGCGCGAATTTCGGCAGGTCGGGTAAGCAATAAACCACGAATACACACGAAGCAACACGAAAGAGACTGCGACTTCACTCGGGTTGTTTTGTGTGCATTCGTGGTTAGATTCGCCACGCTCCACTATTTACTTTCCGGCGGCAGCGGGCTGGTCGTATCCAACGCCACGCGCCATTTGCTCCCGGCGCGCAGCCAGACGCGCACGTAGTAACCCCTCTCTGTGCTTACGCCGTCCTTCTGTTCATAGTTGCCGTAGGTGTAGCCAAGGTCGCCGGACTGCGCCACGTCGGCTTTGATGGGCACGCCGGTCAATTTCATCTCTGTCTTGTCTTTGAGATATGCCCGCACCGCGCGCTGACCGACGACGGGGAACAGGTCGTTGCGGTGCAGGCGCGCATCAATCGTCATTTGATCGGGCAACGCACGCGCGCCGCCGCGCTCGCTTTCAGCTTGCAACAATGCGCGGTCGGCCGCGAGCAGCGCTGTGCGCTCAGCGGCGAGATTCACATTGCCGTGCGCTTTGTCGTGGGCCTGATGAGGCGGTTGAAAGGTCGGCGCGGGCGCGTCCGTCGGCGGGGCGGGCGTGCTGATGCCTAGATCAACGGCCACCTTCCACGTGCCGTCCGGTTGCTTGCGCCAGATTGAGACATAGTAGCCGTGCTGCGCCGGCCGTTGTTGCGGGCTGTGATCGGTGATCGTGTAGGGGCCGGTCGTGTAGCCGAGGTCGCCGGCGCGCGATATGTCGGCGAAGATGGGATCCCAATCAAGCGTGATGGACGGCGGCGTGGCGGGCGCGGGCCGCTTACGAAACGCTTCCTTCGTCAACGTCGGGTGCGGTTGAAAGTCGATGCCATCGTCGGCGAAGAAAGTCAGGAACGACTCGCGCACACCCTTCTCAACTGAGAGCTGCGCGAACGCACGCTCCGCTGCGACCAGTGCCGCCAGCGCGGGCGATAAATTCTGCTCCTGCGCCGAACGGGCCGGCGGCAATAGAATCATCGTCAGTACGATCGGCAGCAAAAAGATCGACAAGTTTCGCTTCATCCTGTTACGTCCTCGATAGAAGTTCCTTTTGCGCTCGCCTTTGCGTCTTTGCGTGAGACTTTCCTTTAGTCCGCAATAGCCGCACGCAAAGATGCAAAGGCGCAAAGAGAAGACGCGCAGCCTTTATTCAATCAACCCAAACGCGCGGACGGGGAACGTGCCCATGCCTTTGACCTTGACCGGCACGGCGAAGAATTTGCAGCCGCGCGCGGGCAGCGCCGCGAGATTGCAGAGATGCTCGACAATCGGCACACCGGCACCGAGTAAGAACGTGTGCGCGGGTCTCGTCAGATCGGCCGTGTCATCAATGTTGAGCGAGTCGATGCCGACGAGCCGCGCGCGCGCCGCCACGAGATGCGCGGCGGCAGCGCGCGTCAGGAACGGGTGGTCGCTGAAATACTGTTCAGTGTTCCAGTGTTCATCCCAGCCCGTATGCACAAGCACAGCCTTGCCGCGCAAGTCATGCGGCGCAAACACGTCCGCGTCAATCGCGCGTGTGCGTGCGACGCTGAGGACAACAGCGTCGAGGTTGGCGACGGTGGCGAGGTCGAGTTGCGCGACATCTTGGCCGTCGGCGTAGCGATGAAAGGGCGCGTCGAGGTACGTGCCCGTGTTGGCGACCATGTCTATGCGGCCGATGTGAAACTCCGTGCCGGCAGCATAGAGCGGGCGCGACGCCGCGCGCGTTAGGTAATCGCAAATAATCGGCGCGGGCAAACCGCGATAGGTGACGAGTCCATCGGCGACCTCGTGGCTCACGTCAATCAGTCGCGCGGGGCGCGGTGCATCGGTTAACATGTGGGCATTCTATCCGATCAAGTTTGGCAGGAGCACAAGCAGTGGAGTTGATGCTGGCACAGGAGGCGCGCGTTGCATTATGGCAGCGTGTGATTGCGGAGATTGAGGCCTACGCGGCAGAGGTCGGCGAGTTGCCGGTGAGCGTCGCGCCCGATCCGGTGGAGCTACGCGCGCGGCTTGCGCCGTTTGATTTTACTCGCGCCGTGCCGCCGCAGGAGGCAGTCGCCTTCGTCGTCGCCGCGCTCAAACAATCGCAGGTACACACGCCGCACCCGCGCTACTTCGGGCTGTTCAATCCCGCGCCGACGACGATGGGCATCGCGGCCGACGCGCTCGTCGCCGCCTTCAATCCGCAGATGGCCGCGTGGAGTCACAATCCGTTTGCGGCTGAAACGGAGGCACATCTCGTGCGCGCTTTCGGCACGCGCTTCGGCTACGCGCAGACGGACGGCACGTTCTGCTCCGGCGGCGCGGAGGCGAACCACACGGCCGTGCTGACCGCGCTCACGCACGCCCACGCCGACTTCGCGCGCAAAGGCGTGCGCGCGCTCCCGGCGCAACCCGTCCTTTACATCTCGGCTGAAGGGCATCATTCGATCAGCAAGGCCGCGCGGCTCTGCGGTCTCGGCACGGATGCCGTGTGCGAGATTCCGGTGGACGCGAAATTAAAACTGGACTGTGCCGCGCTCACGGCGCAGATCGCGCGCGCCCGCGCCGCCGGGCACGCGCCATTTATGATCGTCGCCACGATGGGCACGACCAATTCGGGTGTGCTCGATCCAATCGCAGAGTTGGCCGACATCGCCGCCGCGCAAAAGTTATGGTTGCACGCAGACGCCGCATGGGGCGGCGCGGCCGCGCTCGTCGCGGAGTTGCGCCCGTTGCTCAACGGCATCGAGCGGGCCGACTCGATTACATTCGACGCGCATAAATGGCTCTCCGTGCCGATGGGCGCGGGCGTGTATTTGACGCCGCATCTGGACATCCTCACGCGCACCTTTCGTGTCGAGAACGCCTACATGCCGCGCGCGGTCGAAACGGAGCATGACATCGCCAGCCCTTATGAGCACTCGATGCAGTGGTCGCGGCGCTTCACGGGATTGAAAGTTTTTCTCTCGTTGCTCGTCGCCGGTTGGGATGGTTACGCCGTCGCGATCCGGCAACAGACCGCGATGGGCGCGTTGCTGCGCCGCGAGTTAGCGCAGGATGATTGGTTGATCGTCAACGAGACGGAACTGCCCGTCGTCTGCTTCGTTGACCGCGCGCCGCAAGGCGACACGCTGCCGCGCCTCAACGCGATCCTCAACGAAGTGCTGTCGTCGGGCCGGGCGTGGCTCTCGACCACCCGGCTCGGCAACGGGCAGCACGTGTTGCGCGCGTGCGTCACGAACTATCGCACGGATGAAGCGGACGTGCGCGCACTGGTGCAGGCGGTGAACGATGCGCGGGCAAAGATGCGCGCTTAGCTTTTCTTTCGATTGTACCCGGCGAGTGAGCAGTTCAACACAGAGAACACAGAGAACACACAGAGATCATAGGGGGGCTCTGTGCCTCTGTACCTGCTCTGTGTCCTCTGTGTTGAAGTGGCCATGCGCAATATTCAACCGCGCAACAACCTGAGCGGGACGGGAGAAGCAAATGGACAAAGTTAATCTGAAAGAGAAACTGTCGCTCTTCCAAGAACATTGGCAGCCGAAGATCGTGGGCGAGTTGAACGGGCAGTTGGTCAAACTCGTCAAGTTTCAAGGGCCGTTCGTCTGGCATCAACACGAGGCGGAGGACGAGTTGTTCTACGTCGTCGCGGGCCGTTTTCGGATGGAGTTTCGTGATCGCGCCGTGTGGCTTGAGCCGGGCGAGTTTCTCATCGTGCCGCGCGGGATAGAGCACAGACCAGTGGCCGACGAAGAGACGCACGTGTTGTTGTTTGAACCCGCCACGACGCTGAACACGGGCGACGCGGGCGGCGAACGGACGGTGACTGAATTAGCCAGAATCTGAACCGGCTACGCGGTCAGCAGCAGCGCGGTTTCGCGCAATGTGCGCCGCGCCGCGCTCAAGTTCGTTACGCCCGCCGCCGCGCATGATTCGACGGGCTTGCGCCGCGCGCGTGCGGCGTGGGCGCGTAACTCGGCCCACGCGACGGGCGGGATGCGTAGAAAGGCCGCGACCACTTCCGGGTCGAACTGGATCAGTTCTTCGTCATCAACTACCAGTGCGTTCATTGTCAGGTATGTGGGCGCAAGAGTTGTCGCGCGCCCTTTGCGTCATGCCTGCCTGAAGCGCATGCGACTCGGAAAAACTTGCCGCGCAAACGCCGCGCCGCAGCGGCCGCAAAGGGCGCGCAAACTGTGTGCGTTACTTCTTTTTGCCGCCCTTGGCCTTTGTGCTTTTCCGTGCGCCGCTCGCGGCCTGCTTGGCGCTCTGCGCGACTTGCTCCGTCGCGCGGCTCGCAGCCTTGGTGGCCTGCTTGGTTGCTTTGCCGGCCGTCTTGGCGGTCGTGCGTGCGGCCCGCACTGCGCCTACCGTCGCCTTGGCCGCCGTCTTGGGCGGCTGCCGGGCTGCGCGTCCGCCCGCCGCTTTCTTCCGCCCGCCGGGACGCAGCATCTCAGCCGCGGTCGGGCTGACGCCCTCGACCCATTCCGCGCCCGTCTCGCGCGCCGTCGTCGCCACGTTGCCCGCGCTGTCCAACATCTCGCCGGCGATGCGCGTGGTCTCGCCCGCGAGCCGCGTCGTCTGATCAACGACGGAAGAGATGATCCCACCGCTCTTGCTCTGCGTGCTGCTCGTGCGTTTGCGCTTGTCGGCCATATACGCCTCCCATGGTAAAGAATCGTTCATGCTACGGCCGCACATGTTAATCCGGTTCGCTAGATTGTGGAAGAGAAACTTGTGCGGCAAACGCGCTCAACCGTCGCCGCTAGATGCTTCTATTTGTGCGCGGTACGGAGCGTTCGCACTAGACGCGCATCGCGCAAATGATAATAATGCTCGAGGTTAAATTGACGGGCGAACCTTTGCCGCGAGTAGCCCGCTCTAAGCAGCACGGGCCGCACTGCTGGCAACTCGTGCGCGGGCGACGACACGCGACCTGTTAAGCAAATTAATTTAAGGAGCAGCGAACCATGAGTGTGGCCTTTGACGAGACGGGCGCGAGTCCGGTGACAGCCCCAGACACCAGCGGCCTCGGCGGCCATCCGCGCGGACTGACGACCCTCTTCTTCACCGAGATGTGGGAACGCTTCAGCTACTACGGCATGCGCGCGATCCTGCTCCTCTATATGGTCACGCCGCTCGCGGGCGGCGGCCTCGCCTTCGACCGTAAGTATGCGGGTCTCATCTATGGCACTTACGTGTCGTCGGTCTACTGGACACCGCTCATCGGCGGCTGGCTGGCAGATAAAGTTTTCGGCGCACGGCGGGCCGTGCTGATCGGCGGCATCGTCATCGCCTGCGGCCATTTCTCGATGGTCTTCAGGACGCCGCCGAACTTCTACATCGGATTGATCCTGATCGCCATCGGCACGGGGCTGCTCAAGCCGAACATCAGCACGATGGTCGGCGACCTATACGAACAGGGCGACACGCGCCGCGACGCCGGCTTCTCGATCTTCTACATGGGCATCAACCTCGGCGCATTGAGCGCACCGCTCGTCTGCGGCTATCTGGGGCAACAGGTTGACTGGCACTATGGTTTCGGGGCCGCGGGCGTCGGCATGGTGTTGGGCGTGGTGCAATACGTCTTGGGCGGCGCACGTTTGCGCGGCGTCGGTTTGAAGGCGGTGCCGAAAGAGCAGCCTGATATTGCGCAGGTGCAAAAAGTTGGCGGCTTCGATTTCGTAACGCTCGCGCTCGCCATCGTCTTCGGTGTCATCGGCGCGGCGCTTGGGCTGCACTACGGCGAATCAGGTTTCGTCTCCGCGTTGTTCCCCGGTGTCGTCGGTTTCTTCGTCGGTTATCTTGGCGGCACGGCGCGGCTGCTGAGCGGCGACGAGTTGAAGCGCGTGCTGGTGATCTTCATCCTGTTTGTCTTCTCCGTCCTGTTCTGGATGACGTTTGAGCAGGCAGGGTCGAGCCTGACGCTGTTCGCCGACAAGTTGACGCGCAATAACATCTTCGGCTGGGAGTTTCCGTCTAGTTGGTTCCAATCAGTGCAACCGTTCTTTGTGATCACGTTCGCGCCGATGTTCGCGTGGGTCTGGCTGCGTTTGGGGCGGCGGCAGCCGTCTAGTCCGGGCAAGTTCACGTATGGTTTGCTCTTCGCTGGTCTCGCCTTCGCGGTCGTCGCGTTCGCTTCCACGCTGGCCAGTGGCGGTAAGATCAGCCCGCTCTGGCTCGTCATCGTTTATTTGATTCAGACGTGGGGCGAACTGTGTCTGAGTCCGGTGGGACTGAGCACGGTGACGAAGCTCGCGCCGGCGCGCATGGTCGGCTTGATGATGGGCGTGTGGTTTCTGTCGATCTCCATTGGCGGTTTCATCGCGGGGGTGGCCGCCGGTCTCTTCGACGAGAAAGCGGAGGGCGCGCTGTTCCACCTCTTCGGCACCTTCGCGCTCATCACGCTCATCGCCGCCGGCGTGCTCGCCGTGCTCACGCCGCTCATCAGACGCATGACGCCGCGCGCGAGTTGAGTTATCAACTCAACCCTGAACTCGCGCAGATGGCGCGGACGTTTTACACGTTCGCGCCATCTGCGGTTTTAAGTTGCGGTTAATGCTTGCCCATCGGCGCGAGTGCGAGCGTCTGCGGTGCGACGTTCCAGCCGGCGACGGTGAGCGCGGGGCTTGCGCCGTGCAGGTCTTTCACTTGGTACGTGACCGTCAGCTCGCGCCGCTCGCCGGGCATAAGCGAGACGTAGTTGTCCTGCCAGAGCAAAGGCAGCACGTCATCGCCGTCGCGCCCGCGCGTCAGTTGTAGGTTGACGAAGAAGGCGAGCGCGTTTGATGGATTGGCGAGGCGCACATGCGCGATCTCTTCCGCACCTTTGCGCTCTGTGTGCGCGACGACGTTCAGTTTTACCGGCGGTAAATTTTCAAGCGTGGTCAGGTCGGCATACGCGGTGAGCGGCGTGTAGTACCACGTTGATTTGGGGAAGTCGAGCGTGTCCTGTTTGGTCGCGAGCCAGTAGAGGTTGTCGCTTAAGAGTTGACCGGCGGCGGCGTGTAGCGTGAGTTTGACGAAATAAGCGGTGCTGAGCTGCGGTAACTCAGGAATGACGAAGGCCGCGAGGTTGCTGTCGGGTTTGATGTCGAGCCGCTCGGTGCGTGTGAAGCGTTCGCTCAGGTCGAGATTGCGCACGCTTGCCGTGACGCGCACGCTGCGCAAGAGGCGTACGGTCGTGTTGACAATGACCACCGAACGGTCGTCGTAACTGTACTGTACATGCACTGGCTCGCACGCTTTCTTCGTGCCGAAGTAACCGCCGGCCGGCAATAGATAGTAGTCGTAGAGATGCCAGATGAGGGACGGCCAAGCGTTATTGAGCATCCACTGGATCACGCCGCCCGCGTGCGCGCGGTTGCGCCCGTAAGCCTCGAACATCGCGCGCTCGCCGTCATAGGTCATCAACTGAGACTTTATGACGTAGTCATCGAGCGAGGTCGCCTTGCCGTAACGCGCGTCCAGTGCGTCATTAAAAATCTTGAGCGTCTTGAACTGCCCGCCGCCCGCGTGATAGAGCCACACATCGTCAATCGGCCACAGATGATCGGCAGGCAGCATCTTGCGCAAACTGCTGACGGGCGGAATGGCGGGGCCGGGACTCGTCTCCGTGTTGAAGCCGTATGCGCCGCCGTTCTGCTCGTCGAGCAGCCAGTAGTTGGGCGGCACCCAATCGTAGGGGCCGGTCATCTTCACGCCGGACGCACCCGTCACTGTGGTCGGCTTTGCTGACGCGGACGAGATGTAAGGATTCGGCCACTGGCACGCTTGCAGCACGCTGATGTAACGCTGCTCGACCGCGGCGGGCGGCGGGCCATCGCTGCCGTTCAACCAGACGAGCAGACTCGGATGATTGCGCAGGCGCATGATCTGATCGTGCTGCGAGTGGGCCGCGACTTCGTGGTCTTCCGCGTCCCACTTGTCCCACCACTCCCATTGATCGCAGCAACACCAACCGGCGACGATGAGAATGCCGTAACGATCCGCGAGATCGAACAAGCTCTCAGCTTCCAACTTGCCTTCGAGCCGGATCGCGTTGAGACCCATATCGCGGACGTACTTGATCTCGGCTTCCTGTCGCGCAAAGTCCGGGCGCAGCAGCGAGTCCGGCGACCAGCCGCCGCCGCGCACCAGCACGCGCCGCCCATTGACGCGGAAGAACCTACGCTGCTGCGCGTCCAACTCCGACGTGATCGCGCGCACGCCGAAGCGCGCCGTCGTGTGATCGGAGACCGTGCCATCGGCGACGAACTCCATCTCTAGGTCATAAAGATTCTGCGCGCCCATGCCGGCGGGCCACCACAAGCGCGGTCGTTGGAGAGCAAGTTGCGGGAAGCGCGCGGGTGTGAACGTGACCGACTTGGTTTCCTGCGGCCCGAGCGTCACCGCTTGCTCAAATGTGCTGCGCTCGATGCGTCCACGCAACACGCCTTGCACAGGCTTGGCGGTCGCGTTGCGCAACTCGGCGTTGACGGTCAAGTGCGCGGTGTCGAAGTTCGCCTGCTCGAAGTGTGTGATCGCCTGCGGGTAGCGCACGGCGACGGGGCCGCTCGTCGTGAGATAGACCTCGCGCCAGAGACCCATGTTCTTGTCGGGCGGCGCGGGATTCCAGTCCACCCAGTTGATGCCCAGCTCATCCAACTTCGCCGCAAATATTTCGAGCGCGAGCGTGTTGCGTTGATCGGCGCGCACAAAGTCAGTGACGTTGAACTCGTAAGTGCGAAACGCACCGGCGACTTGCATGCTATCGGCGAGCAAACGGCCGTTGAGCCAGATGTTGGCGCGATAGTTGATGCCGTCGAAGTGCAGCCAGATGGTTTTACCGCGTCCGTGCAGGGGCAGTTGAAACTCTGTGCGATACCACCAGGGGACGCGGAACGGGCTGCCCGCCGGCATCTCCAGCTTGTTGAATATTTTCCCGATTGGATAGTCCGCGCCCGGCAGTTGGCGCATGTTCATGCCGAAGTAAGGATCGGGATAGACCTTGTCCGTCACGAGCGCGCCGACGACCGTCGCGGGCACGCTCGTCGGATACCAGTCGTGCGGTTGAAAACTGCTCTGCGAGATCTCAGCGCCTGTCGCTTGCACCCGCGCAGATGATTGCAGCAGCCAGTCGTGCGTGAGCGGCAGGCGCATTGGCTCATTCGTCACCCTTGTGGTGCGCGTCTGTGCCCCCGCGCCAATCGTCGTCAGCAGCAGTAACATTCCGCCAAGTAGTGGTTTCATCATATACGTCCCTGCGTCAGATGAATGAAGTGCGAGTGAACCGTCAATCACCGGCTGCCGCAACCGGCGGTGCGAACGGCCAACGCGCCGCGCGCCAAGACCACGCGAGGAAGAAGAGGAGACCGGCGGCGAGCAGGCTCAGCCCGAACAGGATAACGTGCCAATCGGTCGTGGCGAAGATGAACAGCCAGCCGATGAGCGCGACGAGGCTCGGCAACGGATAGAGCCAGATGCGAAACGGGCGCGGCAGTGCAGGCTGCCGTTGCCGCAGCAGTTGCACGGCGACGATCTGGCCGACGAACTGCACGAGGATGCGCGTCGTCACCAGTGCGTCAATCACCATGCCGAGCGAGATGAAACTACAGAGGATCGCAATGCCGCCGATGACCAAGAGCGCCACGTGCGGGAACTGCCCGCGCGGGTGCAAGCGACCGAAGATTTTGAAGAAGTAACCGTCGCGCGCCGCCGCGAAGGGGATACGCGAGTAGCCAAGGAGCAACGCGAAGACCGAGCCGAACGCTGTCCACAAGACCATCGCCGTAAACAGCGTGGCGATGCGCGGGCCGTAGATTTTCTCCATAAACGCGGAGACGACATAGTTCGAGATGTGATTCGCGTCTTCGGGTCGAGCCGGCACAAACTCGCGCCACGGTACGACGCCGACGACCGACAGATTGATCGCAAAGTAGATCACGGCGACCGCCAGCACGCTGATGATGATCGAGCGCGGGATCATGCGGCTGGGATCGCGCACCTCGTCGCCGATGTAGCAGATGTCGTAGTAGCCGAGATAATCATAGACGCCGATGCGCGCCGCCGCGCCCAGCCCGAAGAGAAAGCCAAACGAGAAGGTGAACGCGCCCGGCGGAAAATCGAACGCGACGCGGCGGTCGAAATGGAGTGCGCCGGTGACGATGACGGCGAGCGTCGTGGCGAGCGTGCCGAGCCACAACGCGACCGCGATCTTGCCGATGGAAGTGATGCGCCGGTAGAGCAGCAGTATGTTGATGACGCCGACCGCAGCCGCAACGAGCGCCGCGCGTCCGCCCGCCACGCTGCGCCAGATGTAACCAGCGTACTGCGCAAAGCCGATGTAGCCGGATGCGATCTCCAACGGCCCGCTCAGGATGAATTGCCAGATGAAGAGAAAGGCCATCAACCGCCCGAACGTCTCGCGCCCGTAAGCCTCGCGCAAATACAAATATGTTCCGCCCGAACCGGGCAACGACGCGCCGAGTTCGCTCCACACCAAGCCGTCAGGGATTGCGATGACGACGCCGATCACCCAGCCGAGCAGCGCCTGCGGCCCACCCAGGGCAGTCATTAAGAGCGGAATCGTGATGAACGGCCCGATGCCGATCATGTTCGACATGTTGAGGGCCGTCGCTTGCAGCAAGCCGAAGCGGCGGAGCAGAGGTGCGCCGTCTTTTGTCGGAGCGGGTTCGGCGTTCATTTCGTTGCGCGGTCAGCGTGGTTGGTCGAGCGTGCGGCCGGGAGTTTATAACAATGCCGCGCCCCACGCCGATTTTCTTTCCGGCCCGGCGCGAATTTATGTTTTTCAGAGGCGGGAGACGTGTGCTAGTCTGTCGCACGATCATGGCGGGGATGCTTGACGTAATCCCGTTTTCCCCGACCTCAGCACGAGCAGTTAAGCCAAGGGTTTAAAGTAAGGCGCACGCCTCGCGCCCGCGCCAGCGGCGCACACGGCGGACGAGTACGCTCCGGCGGCAGGCGCACGAAGGAGTGATAAGCGTTTCATGTCGGACAAGAAAAATTGGGGTTCAACCGTCGCGGGTTGGTTCATCGAGCGAGACGAAGATGCCGCGCCGCCGAGTGCGCCCGAAATGAGCGCCGACGATGCCGACGCGATCATCAGAGCCGCGAGCGGCGCGGCGGCCGGGCCGGAGTCTTATGCGACCCCCTCGTCTACGCAGACCGTCTTTCAGACCGCGCCGCCACCGCCGACAGGCGGGCGGGTGGATTTTGAGGCCGTCTATGAGGCGGCGGGCGTGGACGCGGAGGAGCGTACGCGCGTGGCCCGCACGGTCGAGTTGTTGAAGAGTCTGCCGGCGGGCACGGACGCGACGGTGAAGAAGCAGATCGTCGAGGCTTCGTTGAAGGCTTTCGGCGTGCCGATTGAGAAGATCATCGAGGCGGGCGTCGAGGAGATACAGGCGCTCGACGGCTACGCGCGCAACAGCGCAGCGGACAATGCGCAGTTGATGCAGGAGTCGGACGCGCGCATCAAACAGTATGAGGAAGAGATCAAGAGCATCCGCGCGGTGATGCAGCAGAGCGTCGCGGAATTGCAAGCAGTGATCAATGTCTGCAACGACAAGAAGCTTGAGGTGCAGCAGGTCTTGGAGTTCTTCGGGCAAGCGCGGGTCGCGCAGGTGGTGAAGGAATCGCCGAAGCTGCACGAGCCGGGGAGCGCAACCGACCCGCCGACCACTTAAGGAAAGGATCACATTCATGTTCAAACGTCTGGCCAATCTCTGGCGCGGTTTCCTGTCGCTCTGGATCTCCGACATCGAAAAAGAGCATCCTGAAATCGCCTACGAGAACGCCATCAACTCGATGGTTGAAAAATACTCGAAGCTGAAGAGCGCGACCGCCGCTATCATCCGTCGCCGCGAAGAACTCGACGACCGTTACAAGCGCGCCACCAAAGAGCTCGCGCAAACCGAGGCCGAACTCGACACCGCCGTCGCCACCAATCAAGACGATCTGGCCGTCATCCTGATCCAGAAGAAGAATGAGTTGACGGCGGAAGTAAATGATCTGAAGACGGAGATGGAAACGGCGCGCTCCGACGCCGACTCGGCTAAGACATCTTTGCTGAGCGTGCAGTCCGAGATCAGAAAATTGCAGAGCGAGCGCGATTCGATGTTGGCCAAGATGCAATCGGCGCAGGCGCGCATCAAGGTGCAGGAGCAGTTGGACGGCTTGTCGGTTGACGCCGAAGTGAAAGCGCTCGACAACGTGCGCCAGCACATCAAGACGACGATTGCCGAAGCGAATCTCGGCAAAGAGCTTTCCGAATCCTCGCTCGACTCGCGCCTCGCCGCGCTACGCAATCAGACCGGCGACGTGACGGCGCGGCAGCAACTCGCCGAGTTGAAAGCCAAAAAGGCCGCGCAGCAGAACGCTCAGGGCAACAAGACGATGTAAGAGAAATGATGAATGATGAATGCGGAATGATGAATTAAAACAAAAGCAGTTGGCTTTCAATTCATCATTCATTATTCCGCATTCATCATTTCTTTTGAGGTGACTATGAAACTGACTCCATTGGCAAAAGCGTTCATCGGGATCGTGGTGTTGGGCGTGATCGGCTTTGCGACGTGGCATTACAAGGGCGACGCGATCAAGCAGTGGGCCGGCGGCGAGAAGACAGCGACGGATGGCGGCGGCGACTCGAAGGGCGACTTCGATAAGCTGAAGGGCGGGCCTGACGATCCGGCGCGCGGCATCGGCTCAACCGGCGTGAGCGCGACGACGGTCGGCGCGGGCCGGCTTAATCGCCCGCTCGTCGTCGGCACCAACACGTGGGCCGGTCATTCCCCCGGCATCGTCTTCAATGGCGGTATGGAGCCGAACGCCGCGTCGAACTACAAGAAAAAATTCGGCATGGACGTGAAGTTCGTGCTGCTCGAAGAACCGGCGGCGAAATTGGCCGCATTCCGCAGCGGGCAAGTGGACATCATGTGGAACACGGTGGACAACTGGGCGCGCGAAGCTTCGATTCTCGCGTCGCAGAATCAGAAAGCCAAGTCCATCATCATGCAGGACTGGTCGCGCGGCGGCGACGGCATCGCCTCGCTCGCTTCGATCAAGTCCGTCGAAGAGTTGAAGGGGCACAAGATCGCCTGCACGCAGTTCACGCCGTCCCACTTCCTGCTGCTCTACCTGCTCGCGCAATCGGGTCTCACGCCGGAGGAGCGCAAGGGCGTCGAGGACAACATCATCTTCACGACTGACGCGCCGGCCGCCGCCGCCGCCTTCAAGGCCAGACAGGTTGACGCCGCCGTGACGTGGGAGCCAGACCTCTCCGGTGCGGTCACGGCGCGCGGCAGGACTTGATCGA
The DNA here is from genome assembly GCA_038237345.1 of Pyrinomonadales bacterium. Taxonomy (GTDB): domain Bacteria; phylum Acidobacteriota; class Blastocatellia; order Pyrinomonadales; family Pyrinomonadaceae; genus QHXQ01. The sequence continues at coordinate 117 of JBBRYU010000036.1, read as the reverse complement.
CAAAGCGCCGGAGACCGTGCGCGATTTCGTCCACGGCTGGCTTGATGGCATCGAGATGATCAAAAACGATCCGAACGGCTCGTATGAGATCGTCGCCCGCGCGCTCAAACTCGACAC
>JBBRYU010000035.1:0-23444 GCA_038237345.1 Pyrinomonadales bacterium | reverse complement strand
TTCATCCTGCGACCTACGTCACTAAGGGTTGCCGGAGTCGCCCGCGGCATCATTCCCAGACCGGAGTCTGTTGCCTTCGGTAGTGCGCTCGCCGCCCATCCTCTCGCCGGGCATGCCGACGGCGTCAAGACCCCCTGAGAGCAGGAAGCCGCGCAAATTCACGCCGCTCTGCCTGACGCCGACGAGCGCGCGCGCGTACTCGACCTCGACCTGGAAGAGCGTGCGTTGCGCGATGATGACCTGCGGGTAGGCGGCCGCCATCTGCTGGTAGTTGCCCAGATACATCTGGTAAGCCTTGCGCGCCCGCGGGATGACTTCGGTGCGGTATTTCTCCGCCATCACCACGGCGTTGCGGTACTCGCGGAAAGCGGACGAGAAGCGCGAACGCAAGACGAGTTGGAGTCGCTGCTGCTCGCGCTCGGCGATGGCGAGGTTGGCCTCAGCCTCTGCGATGCCGCCCTGGTTGCGGTTGAAGACGGGCAGCGTGACACCCACCTGCACGTTCGCCTCCGGCCCCGTGCGCCTGCCCGTCGCGCCCGTCCGGCTTTCGAGAAACTCCGAGCTGTACCCGACGCCGCCGCGCAGGAAGAGATCGGGGACGCGCTGCGCGCGCGCACGTTCGACAGCGGCACGCGCCCGCTCGACGCCGATCTGCGTGCTCTTGATTTCGGGACTTCCGCCGAGCAGTGTGGCGAGGATCGTCTGCTCGTCGAGCGACGCGACGCCTTCCTCGAGACTGCCCGCCAGTCGCGTCGGCTGAAGGTCGGGCTTACCGACCATCGCGGCGAGCGCACGCCATGCCCCCTCGCGTTCGTTCTCGGCGCGCAGCATGTCGATCTCCGCGCGTTGCGACTCGATCTCGATCTCCAACTGGTCGGGGCGGTCGGCTTGCCCCACGTTGTAAAGCTCCTGTGTGATCCCGACGGCTTCGCGCGACAGACGCGCCAGATCGCGCCGCAAATCGACGAGCCGCTGCGCGCCGAGCGCGTCGTAGTAGAGGACGCGGACGGAGTTGAGGACTCGCAGGCGCTGTCCTTCAGAGAGCGCCTGCGCCTGCTCAACCTCACTGGCGAAGACGCGCTTGGCCTTCGAGAGCTTCCCGCCAAGCGGGATGGTCTGCTCGACGAAGAAGAAGTGCTCGGCCTTGTTCGAGAAGTCGCGGAAGGCGAATTCTTCACCCTGGTAGCCGACGACCGGATTCGGGAACATCCCGGACTGCCGCCTGCGCCCTTGCGCCGCGCGGATCGAAGCCTCGGCCTGCGCGAGCGTCGGGTTGTTCTGCAACGCCAGCTGCTCCAGCTCTTCAAGCCGCATGACGGGCCCCGTCGGCTCCGGCGTCGCTTGCACGTCGGGCTGATTCATCCCCGGCATGTCCATCCCCGGCATTTGCATCCCCGGCATCGTGTGCCCCTGGTGCTGCATGCCCGGCAGCGTCTGCTGCTGCTCGCCCTGCCGCGCTGGATTCGTCGGCTGCGGCATCTGCTGGTGCTGCATCCCCGGCATTGATTGCATATCCATCGCGGGCTGTCCCGGCGTGGCGGCGGGTTGTGCCGGGCGCCCTTCGTGCCCCTGTGCGGGCATGTCCATCCCGGGCATCGACATCGGCTTCGACATGTCGTGCCCCTCGTGCCCGGCACCCGGCACTGCCGGTGCGGTGCTCCGGCGCGGTGTTCTGCGCGCGGGCTTTTTGCCCTGCGCCCGCTTGGCTTTTGGTTTTGCTTTACGTTTATTCGCCTTCTTGGGCATCGGCATGCCCGGCATCTGCGACATATCGTGCCCCTCGTGCTGCGCGAGCGCGGGCGCTGTCGCCGGGATGAGTAAGAAGATGATGATTGCGAGCGCACACAAAGACCTCGCGCTCCCGCGTACTCTTCGGAGAGTAGAGTGCTCCATTGATCGACCTCACTATGGTTCTTCAGCGGCAACGACGGGCCGGGCACATACAGACGTGCGCCAGCTTCCTAAATCGAAACCTACGACATTGGTACAAAAGACAAAAAGCTGATCCACGAACTCACACGAAACAACACGAAAAAGTCCAACTGATTTTTCGTGTTGTTTCGTGTGAGTTCGTGGATCATGTTTTCCTGCTTGTGCCAATCTTCTAGGTTTCGATTTAGTCGCCGACCAGTAAATTGTTGATGGCTGTGAAAACGCGCAGAGGCGCGCTCGCCAACCCCGGACGGGGTTGATTTATGCGGGAGGTCTAAATCCGGAAGACGCCGATCAGGACGTGCCTGTGGATGGAGGACGGAGGCCCATCATCATACGGGATGATCTCTCTGACGAAACCGGCGGCTGGGTGGATGAGCCGTGCGCCTCCGACCGGGGCGGCGGCTCCGTCACCCTCTTTGAGTTGATTGGCCCCGCGCTCCGTCAAAGACGAGGAAGGGAGTTCAGCGCGCCCCATGCAGTGGTCGCAAGAAGCGTGAGCCGAATTGATGCCGCCTGAGAACTCTGCCGATGACGTTGAGCCTGCGTCAGCGTACTCGCCTGCGTCATGGGACTCATGACTAGAAGCCTCGTTCTCCTGGTGCGTCTCCCCGTCGTTCATTTCCGAGTGACAGTGCCCGCCGGGTTCCGCGTCACCCTGTTGTGCGTGAGCGCGCGAGTGCGCGGCGGCCGAGGCATGACACCCGTGCGGGCAGGGTGCAGCGGCGAACACGCTGCCCCAGCAACTCAGGACGAGCACAAAGGTCATGCCGGTGTTTAGTAGGCGTCTTATCATGGGAATCGTGCTACCGTAATAACATACTGTCGCCTGTCCTGTCCACCTCCTCGATCATACCCGCACCGGGTATGCAGGGGTTCAACGACTCGCGCCGCCCTGCCGTGCGCATGATTGGCACGGCAGGACGGCGTGGATTTACATCAAACTTTCGGCGGCGGAGTGCCTGTATTTATGCCCCTACGAAGCGGCTTCGATCTTCGTCACGTGGATGGTCTTGCCCGTGACGTGGCCGGTAACTCTGACCTCCCGACCAGCGAACTCTCTCGCCTTCTCCTGCCCGTCATTGTCGAGATTGTAGACCGTCTTCTTGGCGTGGTCGGCGAGGACGAACTTGCCGCCGCCCTTGACGCACGCGAGCGTGCAGGACTTCTCGTCGCCCATGCCGCTCATGTGCATTAGCCCGCAGTGGCTGTCACTGATGTAGCCGGTGACGGTAGTCGTTGCGACGTTCTTCTGAGCACCCGCGACCGGCTTCTTCGCAGACTTGGGCTTGGCCGCGTGACCCGCGTGCTGCGGGGCGGCGACGGCCGCGGACGCGGCGAGCAGTGCCGACGCGAGTAGTAGCGTAAGTTTTTTCACGTTCCCTCCGAATGACTGGTATTTAGTGCGGCCGCGATCCGTTCAGGATACCGTAGCCGGGTATATGATGCGGTTCGCCGTGCCAGGTTTGTACGCCTTGATATTTACCTTCCGGCGAACGGCTCCGCGAGCAGCGCCCGGCGGACATCGCCCGTCGCCCATAATAAGGTGACCGCCCTTCCCGTCACTTGTAAGCGCCCACGTCCGCCGATGCGGTACGCACGAGCGAGGGCTTGCCGAACTGCGTCCATGCGAAGTATGTCGCGCCGCCAAGACGCGCCATCCGTGGGAAGCCGCTCGAGCGTGAGACGTCGGAGAGCGCGATGACGGAGACGGGGCCGAGCGCGCCGTCCGGGCTCACGCGGCGCACTTTGTTCGCGCCGCCCTCCGACCCTCCCGACATCCAGCAGACCAGCGCCGAGCCGTCGTGCAACATCACGACGTCGACGCGGCCCAAGGGTTCGCCGTCGTCCACCTCGACGGGGCCGCCAAAATTTGCGCCCGCGTCCTCCGAGAAGGCGACCTGGACGCGCGGCGTATCGCCCGCCCCCGTGAACCATGCGACCGCTACACGCCGCCCGTCTGCGGCGACCGACGGCCCGTTGACGGGGCAGCCGTTGATCCGCCAGCCGTCGGCGTGTATCGCCCTCGGCTCGCTCCACCTGCCCCCCTGTTGGCGGACGAAGTAGATGTCGCGCACCTCGTCTGCCGAACGGTCACGGTAGACGGCGACGGCGCCCTCGGAGGTGAGCGCCGCAGAGGTCTGGCAGCACTCGCAGATGCGCTCGTCGAGCACGGCCTCGTCCGAGAGCCTGCCGTCGGCGCCAATCGCAGCGTAGCGCAGCGCCATGCTGACGGGGAGCGGGGCTTTCTCGTCGTGCCCTTCCTTCACGTCCTTGGTGGCGCGCCCGTCGACCCAAACCGCCCCGAGACGCCCGTCCGCGAGCGGCAGCAGTGAGACGAAGCCGTGCTCGGTCTGAGTGCGGTCGGTGTGCGGAACGACGGGCCGGCCCCAAGTCTTCCCGCCGTCCTTCGAGCGCGAGATGTTCACATCATACGCGTAGGTGCCGGGGCCGCTCTTGACCAGCCAGTGCGCGGCGAGGCCGCCGTCGGCAGTGGCGATAACTGAGGGGAAGTCCGCCCAGTTGACGAACCAGTTGTCGCCAGCCGCGACCGTGCGCGGCTCCGACCAGCCGGCGGCGGCGGCGCGCTCCGCGAAGCGCAATGCGTAGCGCTTCTCCCCTACCTTCTCGACCCAACTCAGAATGACCCGCCCGTCCGCGGTCGCGTTGAGTTCAGGCTCTCGGCTGTCCGGCCCAGCCGGCGACTCGGCGTCATGCACGGCAAGGGCCGGCCCCATCGCGGGCGTGGGGTTTGCCGCCGGACTGGAGCGTGAGGAATCAGGTTCGGTCTGTGTACAGCCGACAGCGATGACGACCGCCGTCAGCAGCGACGCCGCGCGCGCTAGTTGGCGAATGTTCATGTTAATGGCAATCTCCTTATTAGGCGGATGCCGAACGGAAGGATCGCCGTTCGGATCAAAGTCGTCACTTTAACCGACATAAGCACCCACCGTCGACGGCCCCGTCGGACTGTGCCCAGGCGTGATCTTTGTATGACGAACTCAACTACTGGATGTACTCTCATCATTAAACAAGGATGGCGTCACCGAGTCGGCCAGTAGAGTTACCCATAGAATCGGCATACGTCCCTCTGTTTTGTATCCCCTGCCTTCTTTAATTACATATCCCGCCAATTTCTATCAAGCGAACACCGGCGAAGCGTTATGACCGGCTGTCTTATCAAATCGGCGGAAGACTTTGCTGATACGTATACTCAAGTTTCACGCGCGACGTTAGGAGCCGCCCCACGTCAAAAACAGTCCGATGGCCGCCGCGAACATCACTGCTGCCGCCGCCCACCCTAAGACGTTCAGACCTACACCATTCACCCGCTCGCCCATGACTTTCTTAGTGTTTGAGACCAGCATGATGAGCACAAGGAGCGGCGGCGCGAGCAGCCCGTTGATCACCGCCGTCCAGAAGAGAGCGCGAATTGGGCTGATACCGATGTAGTTGATGAGCAGACCGACCAGAGTTGAGATCACGATCACTGCATAGAATTGCTTTGCTTTCCCCGGCTTCTCACTCAAGCCGTACTTCCAACCGAAAGCCTCGGCGACCGCGTACCCGGTTGATCCGGTGAGCACCGGCACGGCCAAAAGTCCTGCGCCAATCAGACCGATGGCAAACAGGATTTCTGCCGACTTACCCGCCAGCGGCTCCAGAGCCTTCGCCGCATCGGTCGCTGTCTCAATGTTGGTGAGACCCGCCCGGTGCAGTGTCGCCGCCGCAGCGATAATCACGAAGTAGAAGACGATGTTGCAGAAAAACATGCCGATCCCTACGTCCCAACCCGCGTACTTCATCTCAGCTTTGGTCGCGCCTTTTCGTTGCCACAGGTGGTAGCGCCCCATGTGGACTTCTTCCTCGACCTCTTGGCTCGCCTGCCAAAAGAAGAGATAGGGCGAGATGGTCGTGCCTAGAATGGCGACGATGGTTAATAAATAGTCGTGGTCATAGCGCAGCGGCGGGATGAACGTCGCTTTGAAGACCTCGCCCCAATTAGCGTGAGCTAAGAACGCCGCCCCGATGTAAGCGAACAGCGCGAGGGCGAGCCACTTGAAGACGCGCGCGATCAGCCTGTATGAACCTCAGATTTGCTGCGCGAGAATAATCAGCGCTACGGGGACAACCAGCACAGTAATAGGTACGGGAACAAACAAATTGATGGCGGCTGCGATAGCGCCGATGTCAGCGCCAGCGTTGATCGTGTTAGCGACGAGGAGAGCCAGAATCGCCGGGTAGAGTACCCAGCGCGAGTAGTTGCGGCGCAGCACGCACGCCAGACCCATGCCGCTGACCATGCCGACCTTGGCACAGATGTACTGTACGGCGAGCATCAGCGGAAAGGTCATCGGCGCAGTCCAGAGCGTGGCGAGACCGAGCGATGCTCCGGCGGTCGTGTAAGTGCCGATACCGGAAGGGTCATCGTCCGATGCTCCGGTGATCAGGCCGGGGCCGAGGAGCTTGAAAAACCGCTTGACCGGATTCTTCTGAGCCATGAATGCGGCTTCCAGCGAACCGGTGCCGCCTGCCGGCTCCGAATGCGGAATGGTGTCGTCGTGATCAACATCTAGCTCGTCCGTCGTTTCTGGTTCAGCCACTTCGTTTTACTCTCCGCTTTGCTATGATCTGGGCAGCATCAGGGCCGTATTCTTAATCTACAAGGTTAAAAGCATCTTGCTCTCGTTATGCTTAATGAGAGTGAACCGGTTCACTACCGTGCGCGTGTTCCTCAACGTGATGATGTGCTTCGCCGGAAGCATTCGCCGGATCGACATGGATGGTCACGCCCGAAAGAAACTGCAAGTTGTGTAACAACTCATGGCGCACGCTATTAGCGATGTCGTGCCCTTGCTCTACGGAGAGTCCCTCAGCGACGGCGACATTTAGTTCCGCGTGCATCCGGTGTCCCAACCAGCGCACCCGCACCTCGCTCACGTCCTCCACTCCTTTCGTCTGCTTCGCCTGCGCTTTAATCTTATCCGGCACGTCCGGGTCAACGCCGTCGAGGATGCGCGTGAAGACGGCGGCCGCACTCTCCCAGACAATGCGTAAAATAAGGATCGTCATTAGAATGCCGATAATCGGGTCTGCTAGTGGGTAACCTAAGTACACGCCGGCAGCACTCACGAGTACGGCGAGGCTGGCGATCCCGTCCGTGCGCGCGTGATAGCCGTCAGCGATGAGGGCCGCGCTGCCCATCTCCTTCCCGACCTTGATGCGGAACACAGCAACAGTTTCGTTGCCGATAAAGCCAACGATTGAACCAATAGCCACAGCCCACAGATAACCGACAGGTTTAGGGTGAAAGAATCGGTGGATGGACTCATAACCGGCAAACGCGGCACTCGCTAGAATAGTGAGCACGACAACCAAGCCAGCTAAATCTTCGACGCGCCCGTAGCCATAAGTGAAGCGCTTGCTCGGTTTCCGCTTCCCCAAAATAAAAGCAATGCCAAGCGGAACGGCGGTGCAGCCATCCCCTAAATTGTGAATCGCATCGGCAAGCAGCGCGATGCTTCCCGAAAAATAGAAAATGACAATCTGAATGAGCGTAGTGATGAACAGCCCGACGAAAGACCACTTGACCGCCCACAAGCCTCTATCACTCGCAGTAATAGACGGGTCAATCGTGCCATGCACGTGACCGTGAGCGCCGCCCCCATGATCGTGTCCATGTGCGTCGTGCTCGTGGTCATCATGTGCGTGAGCATCTTCCTTATGAGGATGAGCGTGTTCATGCGGCTGCTCGTTCGCATGGGGATGGTCGTGTTCATTCATGGCGTCTTAACCTCTAGCTATTTCAAATAGCTTCTCACTACGTCAATCACTTCCTCGGCGGCGTTCACTTGATCTGCGGTCGGCTTCTTTGTCGGATCAATAATGTGAAGTCGGATATGCCCTTCGATGACTTCCGCGATGAGTCCGTTCATCGCGCCACGGCAGGAGGCAATCATCTGAAGAATAGAAGAAGCATCGAGCTCCATGTCGAGTGCTTTCTCGATAGCATCAACCTGACCGCGGATGCGGCGCACGCGGTTAAGTAACTTCTTCTTTTCCCTGACCGTATGAGACATGGCAACGCACCTCCGGGTATTTGAAAAAAGCCAAATCGTCCTTGATAAATAGTATAGGGGGGTATATCATTTGTCAATTCCTGCGGGCATTGATTTCCCTCGGCAAGGACGTGCTAAAGTGTTGATCCGAGTATCGAGAATGAGAAATGAACGGGCGGCGAGGATAGGCACAATGCGGCCGCGGAGTGTTCGCACTCTTCCGCTTCTGTTTTTGGGTGCGGTACTGATGTTAGCTGGTTGCGGGGCATCACGTTCAAACCGTCCCCTGCTAAGCGCGCCGCCGAGCGCCGCCGCCGCCGACAACGACATCTACATCGCTGACACCGAAGGGCGCGTCCGCGCGCTCAGACCGGACGGCAGTGAACAATGGATATTCTCTTTACCCGAGGAGATCGTGCGGCTCGACAGTTCGGTGATTACCTCACGGCTCGCTCTGGCGGCAAGCTCTTCGGACTCGCGACACAGGAGACCGGGCGCAACGCCGGGAACACTATCCTCTTTGCGCTGGACGGCAATCACTTACTCTGGAAGACAGACGTGCCTTACCCGGAGCAGAACGGCGCGCCCATCGCCATCGGCCCGACGGGCGTGTATGAGGCTGGAGACGACGGCACGCTTTACGCCTTCGCACGTTCGGACGGTCACGCGCTGTGGAAGTATCAGGTCAGTCGGGGCACGCTTGGCGCTCCGACTGTCGGCGCGGATGGGACTATTTATGTGACCGGACCACGCCATAACTTGCACGCTGTTGTGCCCGACGGCACACAGCGCTGGGTAGCCGAAACCCAGCGATGAGGGGATTACTACTCGCGACATACATCCGCGAACGCATTGGTTAGCGAATTTTGAGATGACTTTACAAGCCAATACCACGCAAAGAAAGCCGGCTCCTCAGGGAGAGTTGCTGACTTGGCGCGGGCGCTTAGCCGCGCTCCGGCACATTCTGCCGTTCATCAAACTCGTGTGGCAAACTCATCACAGTTACACCGTTCTGATGATCGGCTTGCGGCTCGTCCGCGCATTTGTGCCAGTTGTCACCCTCTGGATCGGCAAATTAATTATCGACGCCGTGATTGCCATCCGCACTGGGTCAACGGATTCATCCCGGTTATGGAAATTAGTCGCCCTAGAGTTAGGGATTGTGGTCATCGGCGAAGCCCTGTCCAGGGCTTCGGCACTCGTCGAGGGTCTACTCGGCGACTTGTTTACAAATCACACGAGCGTGCTCTTGATCAATCATGCGGCGACACTTGACCTTTATCATTTCGAGGACCCAATCTTTTACGACCGGTTAGAGCGGGCGCGCCGGCAGACGACAAGTCGCATCGGACTCCTCGCGCAACTGCTCACGATGACGCAGGACGCGCTGACCCTCGTTTCTCTCGGCGCGGCGCTCTTCGTCTATAGCCCGGCACTGCTCGCCCTGCTCGCCGTTTCGGTGTTACCGAGCTTCTTAGGCGAGACGCATTTCGCCAAACTCGAATACTCGATGCTCCATCGCCAGACGCCCGAGCGTCGTCAGTTAGATTACCTGCGGTTCATCGGCACGAGCGACCGGATGGCGAAAGAGGTGCAAATCTTCGGCTTGGCCCAATGGATTTCGCACCGCTACAAAATACTTGCCGATCAGTTCTATGACGAGAACAAAAGACTCTCCATTCGCAGGGGCATCAGTTCCACCGCCCTTTCCTTGATCGGCACACTGGGTTATTACGGCGCTTATGTCTCTATCCTGCTACGCGCCGTGCGTGGAAGTATTACCATCGGCGCGCTCACATTCCTCGCCGCTTCCTTCGCTCGCAGCCGCGACTCAATCCAGCGTCTTCTCTTGGGCGCGAGCGACATCAGCCAGCAGAGTCTTTACCTCAAAGATTTGTTCGACTTCTTCGAGACGAAGCCGACGCTTTCTTCCAGCCGGGATGCGCCGGATGTGCCCCGACCGATACAAGAAGGGTTTGTCTTTGAAAATGTCGGCTTCCGCTATCCCGGCAGTGATCGCTGGGCGGTGCGAGGTGTAAATTTCCTTCTTCGTCCCGGAGAGCGGATCGCGCTCGTCGGCGAAAACGGCGCGGGCAAGACGACGCTCACCAAACTCCTTGCCCGACTTTACGACCCGACCGAAGGGCGCATTTTGCTCGACGGGCGTGACCTGCGCGACTACAACCTGCTATCGGTGCGGCGCGCCATCGGCGTCATCTTTCAGGACTTCGTTCGTTATGATCTGCGCTTTGACGAGAATATCGGCATCGGCGAGATCAGCAAAGTGCAGACCTATCTCGACGCGAAGGCTAAAGGAAATCAGACTGATCAGACGAAGAACGATAAGTTAAGCTCTACCAATGGCAATGGTGCGGGTGTTCCGAACACCATCGTTGAGGCTGCGGAAAAGTCTCTCGCCGATTCGTTGCTGGAACGATTTCCCGACCGCTATCGGCAGATGCTCGGTCGTCGGTTTGAAGGAGGCGTTGATCTCTCCGGCGGCGAATGGCAGAAGATCGCCTTGGCGCGCGCCTACATCCGCGACGCCGAGGTGCTGATTCTTGATGAGCCGACAGCCGCCCTCGACGCCCGCGCCGAATACGAAGTGTTCAAACGATTCGCCGAACTCGTCAAAGGGCGCATCGCGGTCAACATCTCACACCGTTTCTCGACGGTGCGACTCTCCGAAAAAATCATCGTGTTAGAAAATGGAAGGGTGATCGAAGACGGCACGCACGATGATTTGATTGCTAAGGGTGGCATGTATGCCGATCTTTTCGCTTTGCAGGCGGAAGGCTACCGCTGATAATGGACTGGGAGGAGTTCGGGTAGAGCCGAGATACGTGTAAAAATAGGACATAGCGGCGTGCCCACAAACTAGAGATTTTGGTCATGCCGAGTTTAGAGCCGAAATATAGCGTTTTTATGGGCATTCCGAGCTACAACATAAAGCAGGTTTTCGGTCATGTGTTTTTACCAGTAGATGTACCAGCCCTTTGCAATCAGCGACTTACAATTCCTATGTCCTAAAATTACATTTATTTCGGCTAGACCCGGAGTTAACCTGATGAAACAAGTGCTTATTCGATTCTGCAAGGTTTGAGCTTCGTATCGCCCGAGGGCCGCCCGTGTGGCGGAGTTACTAAGGAGCGAGCTTGGAGTCGAGGCGAAGTTGGAAGAAGGCGATAGGGGCGAGTTCACCGTTTGGGTAGGTGATCGGATTGTTGTGCAGAAAGGCTGGATTCGGTTCCCTGCGGATCAGCAGGTCTTATCCGCCGTGCGTCAAGCTCTGGCTGGTTAAGGAAAGGCTCACCCTCGAACGGTAGCTATTCCCTTACGTCGGCGCGCGACTGCTGCACTATGCAAATCGCGTTTCACGGCAATACGCTGCACATAAACAGTCGTCGTGTTCAGGTTCGCATGATCCAGCGCGTCCTGCGTCGCCGTCATCGAGCCGGTTTCCTCCGCCACGATGCGCCCGTAAGTGTGTCTCGTCTGGTGTAGGTGAATGTGTTCGATTCCAGCTTCTTTAGCGTAGAGTTTTAGATTTCGCACGAAGGCGTGCGAGGTGAGCGGCTCACCCGCCAGCTTCGGATGATCGTGGCGAGTCCACACCGGAGCATCGGTTTTCAACACGTGCAACCGCTTCGCCGCCGTCAGGTAGTCGAGCAACGCTTCTTTCGTCTCCGAATCACGCACTTCCCTCGCCCGGTAGCGCCCTCCCTTTACCCGTCCCCCGATAATTAAACCCTCTTCTGTAATCTGCACATCACGACCGCGAAAGCCGATCACTTCTTCGCGGCGCAGTCCCGTACTCGTGTACATCAAAAGCAACGCGAGATCGCGTTTGGCGACAAGATTATTGCTTGCCGCGTGTGAACTGATGGCGGAGGTGATTTTGTGCAACTCCTCATCCGTCCACGATTTTGTGCTTTCAGTCTGGTACGGCTTCGGCGCGCGCGGGCGGGCGAGCAGCGCCGGGTTCGTGCGAACGCCCAGCTCGCGCTGCGCCCAGGCATAGAAGGAAGAGAGAAAGGAGACGCGCGCGTAGACGGTCGCGGCGGCTGGACGCCGCCCGTTCTCTTTTCTCATCCGCTCGCACCACTCTTGAACATCCGACGGTGTCGCCTCGCCGGGGTCTTTTCTGATGTCCTCAAAAAAGCTTTGCACCGCTTTCCGCTTCTTAACGATTAATTCGTCGCGGCGACGCGTGGTCGCGCTCGTCGAACTCGCCGCCCACAAGTCAATCGCCGTGCGCAGCGCCACGCCACGCGGGTCGGACAGGGCGAGCGCCGTCTCTTGACTGACAAATGGGGTGGCGCTACTACTACTGCTCATCTACTCTCAAACTCCGGGCAAGCTCTCACCAAAGAATTGTGACATTAGTGAGTTTACGAATCTCATTATCTTTCGTCACGAGCGGCAGCCTCAGAGCAAAGGCTGTCGCCGCGATGATCCGGTCGGGCATGTCAGGAACTGTGACGCGCGGAATCTGCGCGAGTGATTCCGCCACATCCAGATCGAGCGGCGCAAGCTGGAGCGCAGTGCTATCGTCCTTCAAAGCAGTAATGACTTGCACGTAGTCCGCGACGGTGAAAATTCCCTTCTCCACTAGGTACCTGATCTCGACGATTGAGATGGCGGGCACGTAGATGGGTGAACCCGCATCTTCGGCGGCTCTCATCGCGCCGCGTGCTATCTCGGATAGCTTCGGCGACTTATTAATGAACCACATCAACGCATGCGTGTCGGTGACGAGCGCGCTCATTTAGGGCTCCTCACGCGGAAAGTTGCGCCACATCTCCTGTCGCACTTCGGCGAGGTCGGATTCGAGATTGTCTAAATTCGGCGCTGGCAATATTCCTTCGACACTTCTATACGCACGCGGGGGCGCGTTGCCAACAGAACTGTTGGCTGCAAGGGATTCGATGTAGGAAAGGGCGGCCCGCTGCCCTTCGGGCGGTAAGGTGGCGGCTTTCTCAGCGATTTTCTCTAAAAGGCTAGATGACATGACACTTCCTTCCTCTGTTAAGAGTCAAATCCGGTCTGAAATGGAATTATAACATGATTTTAATTGGCTTACAGAAATGATGCTTTCCTGTAAGCGTCTATAGTCTCAGGCACTATTTTCACCCTTCAGAGTGGCAATAATCGTGTAGAATGCCTATCCGTGAAACATCTTCCGGTTCGGAGGCTCTCTCGTCGTCATGCGCGCCACACGTCGCCGTCAACGCACTGTTGATACGCTTGCCTCGCCCGAGGCGGTGCGCTCCGCCTGCTCGCAACTGCGAGAACGCCTGCCCGAACTTATCCCTAAGTCGGAGAAGGAACTGTTGCGCTTCCTCTACGCGGTCCGGCACGTCGAGCGCCGCCCCGCAACCGACACTCGGCGCGGTCGCCCCTCACGGTGGAGGCGCGAAGACCTGCTCAGGGCTGCTGGGGAGATACGCGCCGTCCTCCAGCGTGAAACATCGGGGCGCGTATCGCTCTCAAGCTTTATAGGACAGTATCTCCCGCTCCTCAACTTCCCCTCTGACGTAATTGAGGCGCTCTCCTTAGGCCGCATCAACCTTCAGGAGGCGGCGCAACTCGCACGACTCTCGCCAGAGCGATTGGACATAACGCCGCACGAGGCGAGTCGGCTGCGCCGCGAGATTGTTCAGTCCCACACCGCCATGAAGGGTTCGCAGAATGCGCTCCGCGCCCGCGTCCGCGAAATGCTCGGTGAGGCAGGCAGTGTGTCCTCCTTTGAAATGATGGCGGTCGTGCAGAAAGTGGACGAACTGCTGGAAATAGACCCGGCTGATAAACGCCATTTCTTTTACGAAGAGATGAAACGACTCTTTTTCGCCATGCGACAGATCGAGCCGGAGGATGTTGACGACGCCGGTCTTGAAGCCTTTATGCGTGCCTCGGACGAGCTTTCTAACGTGCTTTACGGATTTGAACTGAAGAGGAGGCAGAGAGAAAAGGGCGTCCGCAAATTTCAAATCTGACCGCGAAACATTTAGGAAATCAATGCCAACCCTCAATTGATTAAAGTTAGTTATGGTGGCTCAAGCCATCACCTGACCTAACTCCTCAGCACTTTTTCCTTTCCCTGTCAATATTTTTATTGACCCCATAATTTTTTGTCAATATAGTGTGACAAGTTATAACGAGATGTAACGAGATACATTGTGGAAATTAAGACGAGATGGCTTTCAAAGGAGGGCTAATTGATTTGTCAGCCCCTGAATTTATGACGGTGACCGAGGCATGTGAATATTTAGAGGTTTCCTCAGACACTTTCCGACGCATCGCCCGCGACCTCAACTTATCCACCGTCGGCGACCCCACAGACGCCCGCGTCAAACTCTACAGTCGAGCCGCCATCGCCGCCCTCAAACAGCGCCCGATGGAGATTTCGACCCGACATAAAGTCATTACCATCAGCAATAACAAGGGCGGCGTCGGTAAGACGACGACGGCCATTTCGCTCGCCGCAGAGGCGGCATCGAACGGCGAGCGCGTTCTTTTGATCGACGCGGCCCCCCAAGCTTCGGCCACCAACGCCCTGCTCGCCGAGAAGGAAAGAACGGATGACAACGAGCAGGGCACGCTCATCTCATGGCTCAAAGGCGACGCGAACTTTCAGGAACTCCTAATACCGATAAAATTTGAGGATTTAGAGTTCGACTTTATCAGGAGCAGTTCCAAGAACGATAACATCGACCGTTCTAATCCGCTCGAGACCGTCACGGCGCTTCAGGAGCAATTTCAGCTCTGGGACGACTCGCCTTACGACTACGTTTTCATCGACACGGATCCCTCGTTCGGCACGCTGGTCTCGATGGCACAGGTCGGCAGCCATTTCGTGTTGTGCCCTGTAAACGCTGATGTTATGAGCGTTAACGGCACGATGCAGCTTACCCGGCAACTCCAGCGCGCACGGATCATCACCAAGACGCGATTCCCCGCCCTGCTGGGCTTCTTTCTGACCCGCTACGACGCCAGGAAGAGGATGTGCCGCGAGGCTCAGGAGTTTCTCCGCTCCGCGTACCCCAACATGGTTTTTGACGCAATCGTCCCGGAGAATGTGCGGGTCGCGGAGAGTGCTGGCTACCACGCCCCGGTGCAACTCACCGCCCCCGAGTCAGCCGGCGCTCAGGCTTACAAAAAACTATGGAAGGAGGTCCGCGAACGTGTCGAACGATCAATCACCGCCGGCGCGTAAAGTCATCCCTTACAAAAAGGGCGGGCGGCGGCAATCGCCATTTTCCGAGATGGCTTTCCAGTTCAGCGGGACCGCCTTGGATGTCGCCATCCAACAACGCGAACAAGATGCGGAGGAGCCTTTACCCGAGACGACAACCCAAGACTCTCTCGCTGAAGAGCCTCCACTTGGTGAGTCCCAACAGGCGAACAGCCTACCCTCAGAAGCCCAACCAGATCAACCAGATAACGTCACGCCCGCGACTACATATCCGGCTTCTTCAGCCGCTGCGGATGAGAAACCTCTGCCCCCGCCCGCCAATCATAAAACTGAAACGGTAGAAAAGCAGCAGCCTTCAAGAAGCGTTCGGCTCTTACCCGCGAAGAAGAACAGACCTGATGTTCGTGTTGATATGCCCCCCGATCTACAGGCTTTTATTGATCGCTGGAAGCCTTTTCTCACCGATACTCAGATTAGAATCTGCGCTTTCATTTATAATAATTCTACCGCAATAAATCAGGAATACTGCTTCACCTCAACTGCTAAACTCATGATCGCGGTCTCAAAGACGGAACGGCAGGTCAAAACTGTCCTCAATCAATTACTTGATTGGGAGTTTCTCGTCAAAGGTGAGACTGTAATTAATGCCCCTCGCGAGAAGCGTGGCACTTATTACAAGCTGAACTCCGATAAACATTAGCCTTGTCTTTAATGCAGGTTCTTTTCTTTCGTACATAGGCATAAATCCTATGGATGTAGAGTGTAGTACTCCCGTAGCTTTCTCTACCGCCGTAATGATTTATACCCCAGTAATTTTTATTACACCCATAGCTTTTATTACCCCTGTAGTTTTAACTACTCCCATATCTAACACTACACAGGTAATCGCAACTACCCCCGTAATTAATTACCCTACCCCTGTAGCCACAATCACCCGAGTAATTTATACTACCCCCGTAGAAATCAATACATAGGTAACAGTCGATACCCCCGTACTATTCCTTACCCGAGTAGTGCGCAACGCCTCAGTAGTAATTGGTACAGATGTAACGAGAAATACCGAAGTAGTTTCCATTACAGGGGCAAGAGAAACTACCCATGTAAAAAAAATTTCATCTGTACAAGATTCACAAAATCCTTATAGTGCCCGTTCGGTAGATGTCCGATAGGCTTCCTCGTAGATTCGAGTGCCGGAGGACAGATCCGACCTAAGAGAGGTTTAGGCAAAATGAAATGACCTGAAGCGCGGAAGTTTGGCGACTTACGCTTCAGGTCAGATCGGAAACTCGCTTGACGGCGAGCGGGCGTAGCTTTGTCTTCGAGAAGACGAAAGCGGCTGTAGTTTACACGCTCAGAATCTGCTGTCAAGACCTTAACGCGGACGAGGGCGACTATGACAGCAGCGGCTTTAGGCTCACAAAAATTCGCTCGGCGAACATTACTCACGCCGAACGAATACCACAAAAACTTCCACAAAATTGATGAGGACATCATCACCGCGATCACATCACCGGAAGCTGACGCGATCACGCCGCTTATGAGCAAAATCTATTTGCGGCTCATGAACGCCCCCGCCGAATTCTGGGAGCAGAGGGGCGCCCTACACTTCACCGCCCAAGTCCGGGAAGGGAAGCTCGTCAAATCTTCGAGCGTGCTCTGTGACTACTTGGGCGTCGCGCGCGCCACGGCGAACAAGGCGCTCAGGTGGATGCACGAAGAGGGGATCATCGGACACTACGCGGGCAAGAACGGCGTCGGGGTGCGTATCTTCCTCAACCGGGCTGTCAAATCCATCGGCACAAAACCGGCGTCGGGCGAGAAAAAAATTTTACCATTCAGTCGTGGTTCATCCGGCGGGGGTTTTGGTTCACAGAATGAACCAGCCTTTAAGGATACCTTCGGTATCACAGATGGTTCAGATTCAGATTTAATCCACAACGCGCCAAAAAGCGGCGCGGACACAACACAGGTTGATAAAACTAACTCCGAGCCGGCACCGGCGTTCGGTAACCCGCCGGCACCTACTCCACACACGGGAAGGGAAATCAAATCGCCACCGGCTCAGACGAACGCGGTTACAGTGGATGAACTCGTCGAGCGGCTCAAGGGCGAACTGGAGCCGTGCGTAAAAGCGGCAGCCGCGCAAGCCGCATCGCAGGCAGCCGCGCGCGAAGTGGCCGAGACGCGCCGGTGGTTCGAGGAGCGCGCGCTGCCGAAAGCTGTCAGGGTCGCGCAACACGAAACCTACGACCTTCTCCGTAAGCACGGTCAAATGGACGACCGGGCACGACGCGCGCGCGCCGATCTCGAAGTCGGGCGCGCCGCCTCCGACTCCTACGCGCCGCCCGCCGCGCATCCGCTGACACCTGAAGAAATTCGAGAGACCGCCGAAACATGCGTGGCGCTCCTTGAGGCGCAAGGCAAGATGATTGACCTGACACTCTCCGAGATCAGCGCGGAGGGCGGCGGCTGGCTCCTGCCGGAGGACGCGGCCCGCGTGCGGGAAGAGGCTGAGAGGTTGCTGCGCGAGAGAGGTGAGAGGAGGTAACAATCGGTGTCATCTGCGCTCAAAGCTAAAACAAGCCCGTTCGTTGTTGTCCCGTCGCCTGCGCCGGATGCTATACCTGACGCATCGCGGCAGGAGAACTCTGCATTGGCAGTTTGCTCGCGCTGCTACGGCACGAGCATGGAAGTCGTGACGGGTAGAGGGGCGCGCCGTTGTGAATGCCGTAAGCAAGAAGACCAGGCAGAGCTACTCCAACAAGCCCGAATCCCGCGCCGTTACGAAGGCTGCTCACTCTCGAACTACCGTCCCGCGCCGAACAACGGCTCTCAACTCCAAGCCTTCGACTACGCTTTCAAACTAATTGATGACTATCCGGCAATTGATCGCGGGTTACTGTTCATGGGCACAGTGGGGGTCGGCAAAACTCACCTAGCGACGGCCATTCTGCGCGGACTCGTCGAGAGGGGCGTGTCGTGTTTATTCTACGAATTCGGCTCGCTCTTGAAAGAGATTCAAAACTCTTTCAACCCAGTTGCGTATTACGGTGAAGATGAGCAGTGATTTCGCTCTATCGTGAGCAGGCTCCCACGATGACAACGCTGGCATCAGTTATTTACTCCGGGTGCTCACGCGGGGTCAAGCCATCCGCCTTCTTCCTCATTGATTCACCTTTCATTTCCAGCCGGTGCGCGTTGTTGAGGAGCCGATCCAGCAGGGCATCGGCCACCGTCGGGTCGCCGACGGATGCGTGCCAGTGCTCGACGGGCAGTTGGCTGGTCACCAAAGTCGAGCGCGTGTTGTAGCGATCTTCGATGAGGTCCAGGAGATCGAGCCGCTCAAGCTGGGCGAGCGGTTTCAGCCCGAAGTCATCGAGGATGAGCAAGTCGGTTTTCGCCAACGCTGCGAACTGCTTCTGGAGGCTGCCGTCGCCGCGTGCGATGCGCAACTCGTCAAGTAAACGCGAGGTGCGTTCGTAGCGCACGCTGAGTCCCTGCCGACACGCTTGCTGACCGAGCGCGCAGGCTAACCAGCTTTTCCCGGAGCCGGTTGGCCCCGTGATGTGCAACTGCTGATGCGCTCTGATCCAGTCGCACGCGGCGAGCGCCGCCATCTGACTTTTATCGAGTCCGCGCCGATGGCGATAGTCGATGTCTTCGACACAGGCCGACTGTTTGAGGTGCGCCATCTGCAAGAGGCGCTGAAGTCTCCGGCTGTCGCGTTGTGTCGCCTCGCGATCTACGAGCAGGGCGAACCGATCCTCGAAGCTGAGGTCATGGGTTGAGGGTTGTTCAAGTTGTTGTTGATAAGCGTCAGCCATGCCTAAGAGTTTAAGGTGGCGTAAAGTTGCCAGTGTTTGTTGGGCGAGCATTATTCTCCTTCTTTATCGGTAATAATCTGACCCGCGCACGTTCTCATGGGTGCGGATCGGATGGGTTGTGGTCGGGTCGGGGAGTGGTAACTGATCGAGTCCGCCCCGCAGGATGGACAGGACGCTGCGGCGCGTTGGCGAAGCGAGTGCGAGCGCGCGTTCGCAGGCGGCTTCCAGCCGGTCTGTGCCGTAGCGCTTGCCCAAGCCGAGTAAGCCTAAGCAACTGCGGTAGCCTTGCTCGGGGTGCGACTTCTGCTCCAGCAGGTAACGGACCAGATCGCGCGTCTGCGGGCCGATCTCCGAGGCCCAGGTGAGGAAGCGTCCGGGCGTCCATTCCAGATGGGCGCGGTGCGCGCGGGGCATGTGGTCTGCTTGCGTGGAATGAGCGCCGCGCTGGCTGCTCCGCACATGAGAGGCGACGCGCTTCGAGTGGTGGAAGAACTCGACTGCCGTGGCCGTCAGCCGGACTTCGATCTCGCGCTTCACCAAGCTGTGCGGGACGCTGTAATAATGATCGGCGACTTCGACGTGGTAATCGATATTGACGCGCGCCCGCTTCCACTCGGCATATTCATAGGCGTGTAGCGGCAAGGCAGACAGCGCCGGACGATCTATCGCCTCGAACTGTGCGCGGCGTGTCCCGGAGAGCTTCTTGAAAGGGCGTTCATTGAGCCGCACGAGGAGGTGACGGATCGTCAGGTTGAGGTCAAAGAGCGAGAAGAAGGTGTGATGCCGCAGGCGCGCCAGGATCCAGCGTTCGACGACCTGCACGCCGACTTCGACCTTCGCTTTGTCTTGCGGCTTGTAGGGACGGGCGGGCATTGCCGCCGTCCCGTAGTGAGCCAGCATCTCGGCGTAAGAAGTGTTGAGCAATGGTTCATAGCGGCAGGCGCGCGTGACTCCGCTCTTGAGGTTGTCGGGGATGACGAGTTGCGGGGTGCCGCCGAAGAAGGCGAAGGCCCGGGTATGAGAGCCGATCCAATCGGGGAGGCTTTGCGTCCACGTCGCTTCCGCATAGGTATAGTTCGAGGCGCCGAGCACCGCGACGAAGACTTGTGCCGCTCTGACTTCGCCGGTCGCGACATTAACGACCGCGACGGTCGGGCCGCAGTAATCGACGAATAACTTCTCACCCGCCCGGTGCGTCTGGCGCATTGAGAGCTTGAGGCGCGAGCGCCAGTCACGGTACAGCACGCAGAACTGGGTGTAGCCGTAACCGTCCGGGTGCGCGGCGGCGTACTCTTCCCAGAGCAGTAGCCGGGTGACACCTTTGCGCTTGAGTTCGGTGTGGATCGAGGCAAAGTCGAGGGTGGCGAGCCGTTGCGTGGCGGCTGGTGGCGGGTCGCTGGTCGGCCACAGTGTACGCGCGAGCGTGGTCTCGTCTATCTCCTCGGGCAGCGGCCACGAGGTCAGCCCGGCGCGTTCAGCCGCCGCGAGATACTTGGCGACCACGCCGGTGCTGAGCTTGAGTGACCGGGCGATCTGCCGCTGGCTTAAATGTGCGGCAAACTTTAAGCGAAGAACTTCTTTGATCTGGCGCATGGAGAGTCTCTCAACCGGCATCCCTGTTATCCTCCAAAAATGAAAATGGAGGAGATGATGCGGTGAAACGAGTCGTTACTCCAGCGCTGTCAAATGGTCTTTCGCCAGCGTGAGCACCTGTTTCGGAAAGAGCCGGAAAGTGCTCACGCTCGTCCGAAATGACTGCTCACGATCAAGCGAAACAGGTGCTCACGATAAACCGAAATGAGTGCTCACGTTCGTCCGAAATACGCACCCAGTATCGCAAATTTCCGAGCTGAAGGTTCTTGCGCCGGTGTATGAAGCTGAAGTGCTGGTTCTGGATGAACTCGGCGCGTCGAAGCCTACGGACTGGGTGAGGGACACGATGATGCAGATCATCGGCTCGCGCTACAACGACAGGCGCTTGACGATCTTCACGACAAACTACACTGATGCGCGCCACAATCCTACAGAGGAAACGCTCGAAGACCGCATAGGTGTGCGCTTGAGAAGTCGCTTGTTCGAGATGTGCAAAACGGTTGTGATCGAAGGTCCAGACTACCGCCGAGGGTCAAATTCGTACTAGTTTTTGAAGACGCATTCACGGCTATTTTGGTCGCATCAAGATACATACGCGCCTTCTGATATGGCGGAGCAAGTATTGTCCAATAAACACCTGTTTGATAGTATTAAGGTCGCAACAGTGTGTTGCAGACGAAACAAGTTGAAGGATCTGCGGGTGACTATATGGCTAACGCTGTGATCCCACGGCAGCAGGGTGATGATTATCAAGCGCGCTACTTCTGGTGGCAGGCGTGCCGCCTCTTCCAGCCTCACAGTAAGGTCGCGCGCATCGGTTATGAACTCGACAAAGTTAAATCTTTCGACGATGTGGTCGTGACCTACACCGCACCCGTTTGCGCCGAGCGGGGCGACATGACGACGGTTGACTATCACCAAGTTAAATTCCACGTCGCGCAAGCCGGGGCGTTTAAATGCGAAGCCTTAACCAGTCCTCAGTTCATCGGCGCGACGAAATTTTCGCTGCTACAAAAACTTCGCGCGGCGCAACTTGCCTACGCGCCCGACGGCAATGGTTGTCGCTTTATCATCGTCTCACCGTGGACCATTCACCCTGACGACCCACTCGCCGAGCTTGTCAGCAACAGCGGCGGCGAAATCAGACTTGAAGTGCTCTTCGATGGCACGGGTCCGCGCGGCAAGATGGGCGGAGTCCGTGCGCTCTGGCGAGAACATCTTGAACTCGCCGATGACGAAGAACTGAAGGCGGTGCTACGACCTCTTCGCATTTATAAGGATGCGCCCAACCTTTCAGCAATCGGCGACGTTCTAAACGATAAGTTGTTCGCCGTTGGTTTCGTGCCGGTCGAAGCCGATGCGCTTGCTCACCCTTACGATGACTTGATTCGTAAACTTCACGCGCAGGGGAGCAACGAGTTCACGCGCGATGAATTGCAAGAGGTTGCTGCGCGTCAACGGCTGTGGCACGGCCCGCACACCGCCCGCGAGCCGGCAAAGCAGATCGGCATCCGCAGCTTCATGCGCTGGGCAGAGCACATGGAGGATGAGACGGAAGACATGCTCTGTCTCGTGCGCCACTTCGACGATCGCCACATCCGCGCCCAAGAACTCTGGCAGCGCGCCGTGTTTCCCGAAGTCAACGGGTTTCTAGCAAGGCACGCGGAGGCAACTCGCCCCTCGCATCTGCTGCTCGACACGCACACCTCGGTAGCCTTCACCGCCGGCTACTGTCTCGAAGCTAAATCGGGCGCGGACATCGTGCCCGTGCAGCGCACACGCTCGGGAAGGAAAGCGTGGCGACCGATGCCGCAGAGCGGGACGCAGCCGGATGCCCTCTGGTCATACGCCGATCACGATTTTTCGCCAGGCGGTTGCGACGTAGCGGTCGCGCTCAGCGTGACTCACGACGTTCTTGACGACATGCAGGAGTTCGTATCCCGCGAGCTGCCTCAGGTCGGGCGTATCCTTTCTTGCATCATCGAGCCGCGCCTTAGCCAAACCGCAGTGCGAGACGGCGCGCACGCTTGCGCGCTCGCCGAAGAACTAGCGGCGCGGATTAAACGTCGCTCGCGCGAGGAAAGGGCTGGCGTGCTACACATTTTCGCCGCTGCTCCGAATGCACTGATGTTCTTCATCGGTCAATTGGCGCGGGGCTTCGGTCGGTGCGCGATGTACGAGTACGACTTCGACACCGGCGCTCCCGGCGCTTATCAAGCGTCAATGAGTTTTCCACCGCCGACTTCGTCAACACCGTAGCGAGAGTGTAGTAAATGCGAAAGGAGATTTAACGATATGGAACTGCCTTCATACTTTAAGGATTTCTTGCAGGAGATACGTCCGACCGAGAATCAGAACAACGGTTCGATCACCGGGCATCGGACTCTACGCACCCGCCTGCTTGAAGACAAAGACTTATCACCGATCATCATCAACACGTTCCTGCAAGGCAGCTACCGCCGCGCCACCGCGATCCGTCCGAGGGGTGAAAATCGAGCCGACGTTGATGTTGTTGTTGTCACCAAACTGAGCGAGCAACTCATACCGCAGCAGGCGATGAATCTCTTCGTCCCGTTCTTGGACAAACACTATAAAGATAAGTGGGAGTTTCGCGGGCGCTCGATCAGAATCGCTCTGTCGTATGTTGACCTCGATTTGGTCATCACCTCAGCCCCGTCGGAGGCGGATGTCACGAAGCTAAAATCGGCGAGCGTGACGACAGAAGACACACCTGAAACGGCGGACGACTGGCGGCTCGTGCCGTCATGGGTCTCGTTTGCCGACCGATCACTGCCCGGCGCTACGGCGCGCCTCCAGATGGCGCAGAAGGAGGCAGAATGG
>JBBRYU010000034.1:0-23968 GCA_038237345.1 Pyrinomonadales bacterium | reverse complement strand
TAGCCAACGCCGGTGAAGTTGGGTTGCGTTCGCCGATCTCTTCCGGCGAGTGCGAACTGCTCTTGAAAAATCTCGGTGATGACTTCACGCCCGCCCCGCACGACTGGAAAGACCGCTTCAAAGACTTCTCCGACCGCATGCGCACCGGCGACATCTTCGAGGTCGCGCAGGTGCTAAAACATCTGACCTATCTGAGCCACCTGAAGCCGCTCTCGTTCCGCGAGCAGCGCATGCTTGAGCGTGCCCGCTATCTGGTCGTCTCCGAATTGGCGGCCGTCTGTCGCCAGCCCGAATGCAGCGTCGTGCCGCGCGTCGAGCAGGCGCTGGCCCGCGCCTGCGCCAAGCACGAGCGCCGCCCCGCCGCCACGGCCGTACGCGCCCGCGCTGCCGGAGCCGTCGCCGGACACTGAGAATAGTAGGCAGAAGGCAGTAAGCAGTAGGCAGATAGAAAAAGCAGCCGATTGATCGTCACTCATACGCGTGAGTGTCAATTCAATCCGCTGCTTTTTTTGCTGCCTTCTACCTTCTGCCTTCTGCTTACTGCCTTTGCGCCTTTCCCATGTCGCGTTACAATCAGCAAGCACATTCCAATATCAACAAGGGGAAACTTAGCTGATGCAGGATAAACCGACGAACTTACCTCCGATGCGCCTTGATGGTGCGCCGCCGAAGCCTCTGCCGCAGATTGTGTTGGAGCGCCGCGCGACGAATCAGTTTACTGACGAAGCTGTGCCGGATGAATATCTGCACGCGATCTTGCGACTCGCGGCGCAAGCGCCCTCAGGCTATAACCTACAACCGTGGCGTTTCATCGTCGTGCGCGAAGCGGCGAACCGGCAACGGCTGATGTCGGCGGCGTTCAACCAGCCGAAGGTGGGGCAAGCGCCGGTCGTCGTCATCGCCATCGGCATGAAGGAAGAATGGAAGCGCACGGCCGACGAGGTGTTCCGCGAGGGCGCGGAGCGCGGCGCGGGCAGCGGGGATACATGGGAACAGTATCGCGACGGTGCGTTCCAGTTTCTGGACAACATGCAGTCCATGCCCGTGTGGGTGAATCGGCACACGATGATCGCGTTCACGATCATGATGCTCGCCGCGGAAGCTTACGGCTTCGACACCGCGCCGATGGAAGGCTTCGACGCCGCGGCCGTCAAACGCGAGTTCAACATCCCCGACGAAGCGGAAGTCTGCGCCCTACTCGCCATCGGGCGCGCCAAAGAACCGGACAAGGCTTATCCGGGTCGCTTCGCGCTCGACCGCGTCGTCTTCAGCGAGCGTTACGGCGATGCGTGGCCGGCGAAGTAAGGAACGATGCGCGCGGAACGGTGAATGAGAAGTTTGTTTCAGTTCATCGCTCCGCTTTCCGCGCTGAGGTAGGTCATGTCAGAGCAGACAGAATTACGTTTTGGCGGGGTGGTGGATCACGTCGCCGTGCCGTGCGCGGATTTGGCGCAGGACGTGCGCGAGTACGAGCGTATGGGTTTTCGTGTGGAGACGCTCTATCACGATTGGGCGATGCTCAGGGACGCGCGCGGCTTCGGCGTGGCGCTGCTTGCGCCTGGCTCGAAACATCCGCCGCATCTGGGGCTGCGCGTGGAGACGCGCGCCGCGCTCGATGAATCGGCGCGGCGCGAGCAGCGGCCTGTCAAAGAGCAGCGCGACCGCACCGTCTCGTTCTACACGAAGGGCGTCGGCGGGCAGATCGTCGAGGTCATCTATTATCCGCCGGACTACAGCCACGAGCAGGCGCAATCCGATGGCTCGACTTAAATATCTAACGTCGCAAGTGCGCTGCCCGGCGTCTAAATGACAGGTTAGTTAACCGACCGAACTTTGAACTTTGAACGATCAGCGAGGAAGTGAGTTAACGCACGGTGTACGCCCTACTTTTTCTTGAATCTGTCGGCACGACCGAGTTGATTGTCATTCTCGTCGCCGCGCTTATCTTGTTCGGACCGCGACGATTGCCCGAGTTGAGCCGTTCGCTCGGCAAGAGTTTGGGCGAGTTCAAACGCGCGTCCGACGATTTCAAACAGACGTGGGAGCGCGAGGTCGCGCTGGAGCGCGTCGAGAAACAGGAGCACATCGGGCGCGCGATGGTCGGCGAACCGGACGAAGTCGCCGCGCCAGTTCCAGCCAGTGAACAAATCAGCGCGCCGCCAATAGCCGCGCCGCCCGCCAATGGCGAAATCGTCGCGCGCAATGCCGCCCCCGCCACTGCGTCCGTGCCTGCGTCCGAAGCGTCGGCCGCAACCACCCGCAAAAGCGAATGGCTCTGAATTGCTCGCCCGCGCCTGAACCCGCATGGCTTCCACGCTCTTAGACGAAAGTGAGGACACAGACCGCGCGCCGCAACTCGGTGGGCAGATGTCGTTTCTCGATCACTTGGACGAGTTGCGGCGTCGCCTCGTCCGCTCGATCATCTTCGTCTTTCTCGCGTTCATGGTCTGCTGGTTCTTCTCAGATCGCATCTACAACTTTCTCGCCCGCCCCGTCCGCGCCGCGCTCGCCGACGCGCAACGCCGCCAGATTCAGTTCGCCGGTCTCACCGGGCAAGAGGCGTTCATGGCACTGTCGGCGATGAAGGAGAACGAGACGGGGCGCTACGTCTTCCCCGAAGCAACGAAGTTGGGGCAGAGTTTGATCCCGCCGGGCGCATCCGTCCAAGCGCGCGTGACGCGCGACAGTCAGGGCCAGGTGGGACTGTTCACGGACGAGCCGTTGATCGCCGGGGGCGTCGTCATCCCAAAGGGCGTGCGTCTGCCGACGGACGAGAGCACGAAACCGGACGCGCTGCCCGGCATTGACGACAAACTGATCGTAACGACGGCGCTCGAACCATTCTCGCTCTACGTCAAGGTCTCGCTCTACGCGGCCGTCTGTCTGTCGCTCCCGTTCCTGCTCTGGCAAATCTGGGCCTTCGTCGCGCCCGGCCTCTATCCGCACGAGCGCGGCTACGCGCTGCCGTTCATCGGTCTCTCGACGATCTCATTCGCGCTTGGCGCGGCATTCGCCTACTACGTCATCTTCCCGCCGGCCGCTGCGTACCTGCTCGGCCTCGGCCAGGATTTCCGCCTGCTCTTAAAAGCGGACGACTATTTCGACTTCATCATCCTCGTCATGCTCGGCATGGGGCTGATCTTCCAGATGCCAGCGGTCACGTACGTGCTGGCGCGCATCGGCCTCGTGTCGGCGCGCTTGCTGGTGCGTATCTGGAAGATGGCGCTGATCGTGATCCTGATCGCCGCCGCCGTGCTTTCGCCGACGAACGATGTGCCGAACATGATGCTCTTCGCCGCGCCGATGATTGTGCTCTACCTGATCTCGATCTTCATCGCGTGGCTCTTCGGCCGCCCGCGCCGGGCTGCTTGAAATCACGTCGCCAGCGAACCTTCGGGCGACGAAGATGCACAGGCGAACCATCCGCAGACGCTTTCCAAAATAGTTTTCGCCGCTGCGCGAAATACTTCTTGACAGGTCGCACGTCTATGCGTATATTGCCCGCCCACGTCGCGATTCTCACGGGAGTCGTGACCGGCGCGGGGATCGGCGGACGGTGCGGTGACGCGCCGTTCTGAGGGCAACAGCCGAGCGGTTCGGAGTTGCTATTGACGCCCCACGTTGCGGCCGAAAGGCCGGCTAAGGCGAGCCGGCAGGCTTGTCTGAGCGCCCGGATAAAAACGGGTAGCACTCGAAGGATAATGATCAGCCTTTGAGCAGCGCAGTCGCGCAACGCAAGTTGCGCCTCGTTCGGTCGGAACGTAACCGGCGGTGGAGGTAAAGCCACCAGAACAAAAACCAAACGACACTGCGTCCGCGAGGATGCGAACGCTTTCGGGCAACCGCAAGCGGGTGTTGACCGGCGACGCGCCGACCGCTGGCTCGTGGTCGGGATAGAAATCAGGCGCTCTGTGGCGTGTACAAGCTCAGGGTCGCCGCTCCCCTTAAATCGCTTCGGCGGTTTTACCGGAGTTCACAGCGTTGCGCTGCTGTCAGCAATGGCGGCAGCGCAATTCTGCTTTCGGGATTGTATTATTACTGGCAAGCTAACAGCCGCTTCAGGCTAAATCAGCTTAGTCAACTCAAGGGGGACAGGCGGAAGTCTATGATCAGGGGGCATTCACATTCAATTGCTAGAGTGTACTTAGGGCAGCAGCTACATGGTGGGCGAAGCCCCTAGCCAAAGTGGCGGCAACAGCGGCCTTAGCTTTTTCAACATCGCCGTGGTCGTTAATGCCAGCCGCCGGGTCTAGGCGTTCAGGTACCATTGCGTTGACATAGACCAAGATATTCCCTGCCCGGAACACGATGTCACCGCTCGGCCTGTACACGTATGCCTCATCTCCGAGACCCTGAATCTGTTTGCCCTTTGCATAGCGTGCGTAACGGTGTATCGCCTCCACAGCCTCGTCTTGCGACTCGTACCGGGCCAACTGAACTATCACTCTTTGCAGGCGGGTGTCCCAGCGCTGAATCTTTAGCTTGTCATCGCCGGGGGGCTGCGCGGTGGCACCGGGTGGGGGTAAGGCACCGGGCTGAATGGGATAACATTCCCACTCTGGCATGACCTGACGGATTTTACGCTCAACCTCATCTGCCACTCTGGGCAGATTCGAGTAGTGCCTCTGTGCCGACGCAGGAATCCGTAAGCAGACGAGCAGTAAGAGAGCGAGATAAACGATGTGCCGGTTTCTCATAACGTCCCTCCATTTGGCTCTATCATTGAACGCTAATTACTTGCGGACTTTGAAAGTAATTGGCGGCATGTCGACCCAGTCACCTTCGAAGATAAAGCGATGACAATTGCTTAGCTGATAGTTACCGGGTTCGAGCGTATCATACCAATAAGACAGTTCAATCCGCTCTACCAGTGTCGGCGCTCCGGGTTTCAAAGCTATATCTAATATATTACCCAAGGCCTCGTCTCGGCCATCTATTTGAGCCAGCCGTTCCGCAACGTCCTTGCGATAAGGGACTGGATTTCCGTCCCGCAGTAACGTCGGCCGGTTTTGATAGTATGGGTTGAAACTGCGCACTGCTAAAGGTTCTGGGAGGTTACTCTTGACCATAAGCGCGAAATAGATATTCTCGGTAGGCTTAAAGGGTCTTGTGAGTTCGCCGGGTGGGTTGTACTGTTCGAATCGCTCACGAACCAGCTCTACGCTTAGGTTAGTAGGGTGTCTCAAAAAGGAATCTCGTTTCTCAATCTCTGCTGGTTTATCCTGACCAGAGACAACTGCGGAGAGGAGAAAGATCACCGCCATCATTGTCGGCAGGTAACGGGTAACAGTAAAGGCGCAACCACAATATCTCATCAGGCCTCCCTTCAGGGGTACACGACCCCTGTGTTGCGATTTCTATACTCTATCGAATCTACAAAGCCGCCGACCACGGTGGTGTAATCACAAGTGTTGTTCAGGTAGTTGATCCAACCCTGATCTTCCCCGCCCCCAGGCATCCTGTCAAGGTATGTCATATAGCATAGACGGACATACGCTGTATTGTACTGCGGGCTACATACCGGGTTGCTGCCGAGTTCCGGCTCCCTGTTTAGATGCTCTGGCGAATCAAAAATCCCTCTGGCAGTGATAATACGATTATTGTGTATGCAGATCGGATCAAAGATGCACCGAGCAATCACACTGGTCCAAGCATCCCACCCGCCCGGCTCCGGATTCCGCTCTAAAATCCTGTTATATTGGTTTCGCACAAAGTACCGTACACTGTCCAACGCAACAGTAGTGGGAGCAGGTGAGTCCGGGCAATTACGCCACGGGGTTGAGCCTAAGATTCCGTTTGAAGCTCGCGGTGTACTAGCCGGAATCGCGGGTACAGGCCCCAAAGGTGTAGTCATAGAAGATTGCAGTATGTACTTGACTGTGGGAGAGTTTTGCGCATCGAAGTACGCCAACCCACCCCACTGCCACGGAATTTTACTGTACGGCGTACTATGAGTAGAAAGTCTCATGGGCTGTTCAAACGTCGGATTAAACGGGTTGTCAGTGTAGTAGTAAGCATACATCTCAAAAGATACATTCAGGGATAAAGCGTCGAACCTAGTGCTATCAGGCTGGTCTAAAATGTCGCTGGGCAAGTCGAATACGCTGGTTGAGATGCTATTGCCCTCTGAGAAGCGATGGAGCGGTCCCTGTAAAGTACCATTAAACACCTCGCCTCCGTCAGACTGCCAGCCAGAGTCAATGTTTTCTCTTGAACTCCGCACCGTTCTACACTGCTCACGACCATCTAAATACGGGTCAAACGGGTCCCGCATGGGTTCAAACTGGCTGTGACCTATTACATCCGCCTTTCTTCTACTAAACTCACTACCGAACTGTCTAAATTTGATCCCGCTTTGTGCAGGGTCAGATAGATACGGCACCGATGGAATCATGGCCGTGGCGTTAAATATTATCCCCCGCGGCGGCCCCGAGAACAAGGCGCAACCTAAAGAGTAGGGCGAACGCATCTTAAATTTAAGCAATAAGCAGAGATATGTCATTCTTAGTCTTGTTTTACCATTAAACGAGATGCCAAGGGTGACAGATGACACAACAGAGACCTGCGCTCATTGCACACCTGGAGCAGATCAACGATCCGCGCCGCGAGATCACCAAGCGCCATAAGTTGATCGACATTCTGGTGATTGCGATCTGCGCGACTATTTGCGGGGCTGAAGCGTGGACCGAGATGGAAGAATTTGGCGAGGCCAAAGAAGAATGGTTCCACACCTTTTTAGAGTTGCCCAACGGTATCCCAAGTCATGACACTTTTCGGCGCGTGTTTATGCGAGTCAAGGCGAGCGAGTTTCAAAGCTCATTTTTATCATGGGTCAAAGAGATGGCTGGCATGGTCAAAGCCGAACTGGTCAATATCGACGGCAAGCATCTGCGCGGGACCCGCAGCCGACAAGATAAACGAGATGGTCGTGAAGGCTTGCGCATCGTCAGCGCTTGGGCCAGTGAGCAGCGCTTGGTCTTGGGACAAGTCAAGACCGCAGAGAAGTCGAATGAAATCACGGCGATTCCCGAACTGCTGCGGATGTTAGAGATCGCAGGCTGCGTCGTGACCATTGATGCGATGGGTTGTCAAACCGAGATCGCCGCCCAAATCATTGATCAAGAAGCTGATTATCTCTTGTCGTTGAAAGGCAATCAGGGGACGCTGCACCGGGACGTGGCGGAGTATTTTGCGTGGGCGGAAAAGATCAAATTCAAGGGTCTTGACCATCGCTTTACCGCGACCATCGAGAAAGATCACGGGCGCATTGAAGAGCGGCGCTGTTGGGTGACAGAGGATGTCGAGTGGCTGAGGCAGAAAGAGTCATGGGTGGGATTGAAGAGTATCGTGCTGGTGGAATCTCGAAGAGAAGTCATCGGTCAGTCAGCGACCGTTGAGAGAAGATATTTCATCTCTAGCCTTAAGGCAGATGCCAAAGAAGCATTGCGCTGTGTGCGCGGACATTGGACGATAGAAAACTCCCTGCATTGGGTGTTGGATGTGGCCTTCCGAGAAGATGCTTGCCGAATCAGAGAGAAGAACTCGGCTGAGAACATGGCAATTTTAAGACATCTGGTACTCAATCTATTGAAACAAGAGAAGAGTTGCAAACGGGGGATCAAGACTAAAAGGCTCAAGGCAGGATGGGATGAAAGCTATTTGCTCAAAGTTCTCAACATTTAAGATGCGTTCGCCCTAACCTAAAGAGTATTTCCCATTTTCAAATGTCTGGCCGCTACATAAGCTATTCCTGCTCACTTGATCCACATCCACCATATTGGCTCCGAAGTTGCTCAGGGTAGGCACTACTACATTCACGTTCACAGACGCGATGAGAGTTACCCCGTTGCGTAGGTAGCTAACGCTAGTCGTATATATGCCGGTTTGCAGAAAGCGTATTGTAGTGGCATTGGAGTTTGAAGGGCTGACGAATTGGTAGCCCCCCGGCCCTGAAACACTCCACGAGAAACTTCCACCCGCTAATCCATCTGGATATAGGTTCGCTGTTAAGTTGACATCAGCCCCTAGTAGAGCGTTCTGCGTTGTATTTTCCAGATTGCCGCCCACTCTGGGGTTAGTGATATGCACTTGCTCCGGGCCGATGGGCACGCAAGCTAGGGCCGCGACCAGTGACAGATCATCGTCGTCGCTGTAAAAAGGACTGTCCATGATCAGTCTGATATTGTTATACCCAGGAGCCACCTCGATATACGGGTCAAGGTTAAAATCGGCCAAGTCCCACAAGTTGCCATTGTTATGCGGGCCGTTATTTGCGGACGGCACCGTATTCCCCTGGAACGTCGGGCCTGCGTTCCGTAAGACTTGCGTTCTGATGCGCCCCGCGATGATCATTGCGGGGTCGCGTCCGGTCTGCCCATCGGCGACTATCAAGGTCAAGATATCCCCTGCCACGTTGTAGTCATAAATCTGCCCGAAGTTGGCGTCCCACCCGCTCGGGTCGAAGCTACTCGCCACGTTAGAATCGTTACCGTTCACAATGGTCACGTCGTAATCGTTCGCTGAGTTGGTATCGTTATAGAAGATGATGAGGGTGGCCCCGTTCGGGTTGAAAGTGCCGTTCCCAAAGCCGTTCAGGAGATATGACCTATTGGGATTGAACCCTACTAGCCCCGTGATGTCTGCCCGATATGCTTGGCTGTAAAAGTAATCCCAATTGTTATTGTACGATGTACCGAGGGGCGTCCCGGAGACGGTCAAATCGTTGACTTGGATGTTAGAGTTAGCAGTAGGGTCGAACGTATTAGTCACCCCGTGCCAGAAGAGGTACGCTTTAGTGACAGTCCCATTTAGTCCGCCGACATTAATCGTCCCACTGCCAACGTTCCGCAGCCCGCCCACGCTGGAGCGCCATACGTCCGTGCCGATCACTCTGGTGAAGACTGAAGGGAAGTTTGTGGGTGAGACAGGCTCCGGAGGTTGTTGCCCACCCGCGAACTCACCGGTTTGTCCGGCGGCGGCAGCGACAAGCAGCGTCAATAGCAAGGCGGCGCGCAACAAATGGCAGAGAGCGCCCAAGGCGGGGCGGCGAATCGCAGCGAGAGAAGACTGCATATCGAAATCCTTAGCTTCTATTGGCGAAGAAAACAGCGGCGTCAGGCAGTCGCTATTAAGTGACCAATCCGTGAGAAACGTGCGGAGAGTATGTTTGCCCGCACCTCCTTCAAGAGAAAGCTTCGCCGCGCTGACAAATTACTTGCAACAATCAATTACAACCGCTGCTGTTCAAGCAACTTGGGCGCATGTCGCCGCATCTTGACCATGTACCGTTGAGGCACTAAAATCCTGCTCGGAAAGTTTGGCGATGCTTCGAGTTGCGGCCTCGGCAGATTGCCCGTCCGCTTCCGGCCAACCGGCGTCGCCGTTTTCACGATTCAAGCGTTTGCGACTGGCTGAAGTTTCTTTGCGCGTTGGCTCGCGCCCACACAGTTAACGGCTCATATTTTGCACAGGAGTTCTACCATGATGGCTCGTCCCGCCCGGCTGCGCGCCTTGTCTCTGGCGGCGCTGCTCGCCCTGACGCTCAGCGCGCCCGCGACCCGCGCCCAACAGAACAACAAACAGACCGACTCACCGGACGTGATGTCGCGCACGCGCAACAAGAAGCCCGAGGTCAAAAAGATTTTCCGGGAGTGGGTCAACAATGATGTGGCCTACATCATTACTGACAAGGAGCGCGAAATCTTCAAGCACCTTCAGAGCGACGAGGAACGCGAGGCCTTCATCGAAGGCTTCTGGCAACGGCGCGATCCCGACCCGGACACTGAGGAGAACGAGTTCAAAGAGACGTACTATGAGCGCATCGCCTACGCCAACGAGCATTACGCCTCCGGTATCCCCGGTTGGAAGACCGACCGCGGGCGCATCTACATCATGTATGGCAAGCCCGATGAGCTTGAGTCGCATCCGGCGGGCGGCCCCTACGAGCGCGAGTCTTACGAGGGCGGCGGGCAGACTTCGACCTATCCGTTCGAGAAGTGGTTCTATCGCTACATCGAGGGCGTCGGCTCCGGCGTCGAGATCGAGTTCGTCGATCCGACCGGTTCGGGCGAGTATCGCATCGCCCGCTCGCCCGATGAGAAGGACGCGCTGCTCTATATTCCCGGCGCGGGTCTGACCTTCCGCGAGCAGTTGGGCTTGGAGAGCAAGACGAATCGCGTGACCAACGGCGCGCCCTATTCCCGCGAGCAGGACAGCCCGTTCTCGCGCCTGCAACAGCAAGCCGATCTGTTCCGCGCGCCGGTCATCAAGAACACGGAGTTGGCCGGCATCCTGTCATCCAACAGCGGTCTCATCGAAGACAGCCCGCTCGACTTTGACCTGCGCGTGGACTTCTTCCGCCAGTCGGACGACCGCGTGATGACCGCCTTCACCATCCAGACCGAGAACAAAGATTTAACCTTTACGGACGTGGGTGGCATCCAGCGCGCGAAGATGAACATCTTCGGCCGCATCATGTCCGTCAACGGCCGGCGCGTCGGGGTCTTCGAGGATTCGGTGACGACCGACGCGACCGCCGAAGAACTGGTAGCAGCGAAGGGACGCAAGTCGGCCTACGGCAAGGTTGTGCCCTTGCCGCCGGGCACATACAAAGTTGACGTGGTCGTGCGCGACATCACCACCGGCGCGCAGCAGGTCAGGCATCAAGGCTTCACCGTGCCGAAGTACGATCCCAAACAGCTCTCGACCTCGACGCTGCTTTTGGCCGCGAAACTGCAAGCGCTCGGCGATCAAATCCCGGTCGGTATGTTCACCATCGGGCAGTTCAAAGTGATCCCGAACGTGGCGGGCGTTTTCCATCGCGGCGAACCGGTGGGCGCCTATTTGCAGGTCTACAATGCGGGCGTCGATCAGACGACGCTGCGCCCGGCCGTGGATGCCGAATATGTGCTGCTGCGTGACGGCAAAGAGATCGGCAAACTGTTGGAGGACTGGCGCGGCATGAGCGACGCCGGCCAGCGCCTGACGCTCGCGCGCTTGCTCGACTCGTCCAAGTTCACGCCCGGCGACTACGGCATTACGATCCGCATCAAGGATCACGTCTCGGGCCAAGCGCTCGAACAGTCGGCGAAATTTACGATTGTGCAGTAAAGCAAACGACATCCGGCAAAACATTTCAGGCGGCGCGCGGCTAATCTCAAAGCAGTCGCGCACCGCCTGATTTCCTTCATACTTACGGAGATTTATACAGGTACAGTAACATTGAGCCAGTTCTTGACAGAACAAATTCAGAAGCCTAGTATTCGTCAGCCCTTCAACATCTCCCAAAGAGATGACGTGTAATGCTCCTCCCCGCAAAAACGTCATTTTGTCCACCGAATTTCCGCATCCGTGCTGCTTGGTCAATGAGAAGCAAGAAATTTCTTTTACTGTTGTTTACCTCGCTCACTTTGTTGGGCTTTACGTTGAGCATCTCGCCGCACGGGCAAGGCCAAAGCGCCGCCAACTCCGGGATGCAGAAACCGGCAAACGTAGATCATATTCCTATTGTGGATTATGAGAATGCGACATCATCTTACACATCTGACACTGATCCGCAGATGCGTGCTTTGAGAGCCGTCAAAGGTAAGCGTTACGCAACCAGTGTCAAAGGTTTTATAGCCGATAGGGATACAGGTGAGCGACCGATTCTGGCTTCCCGTTATACCGCACCGCTACCAGCCTTACCTGTAAAACGGAGCGCCGTGGTCGCGTTGGGCGAGGTGGTTGCTACTCAAGCTTATCTTTCCGATGATAAAACCGGAGTTTACTCGGAATTCACCGTTAGCATTGAAGAAGTTTTCAAAGACGACTGCTTAACGCCTGTCGTTCCCGGTAGTTTGGTTGTCACGGAACGATATGGCGGGCGCGTAAGCTTCCCCTCCGGTCGCGTCACCTTGTACGGCAACCGTGAGCAAGGTATGCCCCGGCAAGCGCGGCACTACGTCTTCTTCCTAGAGCGCCTCGACCAACAATATTCCATTCTGACAGCCTACGAATTGTTGTCGGGGCGCGTTTACCCGCTCGATGGTAAAAACGCGCCCGGCGGCGAGGGGAGCAATTGGGCCGGTGATGCTTATCAAGGAGCAGACGCAAAGCGATTCCTGAGTGATGTACAGAATGCCATAGCCGAATATTTACGGACAGCTCTTGAGAAAGGAGTTGTCAAGCAATGACGAGCCAGCAAAACAAGCGCGTGCTTTTCTCTGTCACAGTCGCAAGTAGTTTGTATATGCTGCTCCTGATCTGTGCGCCGCCATTTTTCCACACTCAGGCGCAGACACCGTGTCCAACCATACAACAGACAGGCCCAACTAACGCTTGGGCGCAGAATTCAGATGTCACGGTTGATCTTGATCCGCGTTTTTCTGCTGCGGAACAAGCATGTATCCAACGGGCATTCTTAGTTGGGAAAGCAACAACGGGGCTAATGGCAGCGCATCCGGCGTTAGGGTTACTAGGTTTACTGTCGGCCAAAGCACACTCAACCCTAACACACTCGTCGTTCAGAGATGTCAGGGAACTTCTTTCACTGACTTGGGCACAACAACTCCGCTACAGACGGCTAACGGACATCTTAGTAACGCGCTAACAACGCTCAACGAGAGAATAACCTCATGCGATGCTTTGGCTGAAGCGGCGGCCCATGAGTTCGGACATACGCTGGGTCTGAATCATTGCACAAATTGCGCAAACCAAACTGATTCCCTCATGACGACCGCTCCAACCGGCGCTTATGACGCAAAGGGGACTCTTGTAAACCCTAATGCCATTAAGGGGACTGCCGGGCAACCTTTGCAGCCAAAGCCATGTGACAATCAGGCCGTCAAGGCCAGTGCTGGTTACAATCAAACAACCGTCCGCCCCGCGCCAACGCCGGTACCGACTCCCGGTGGTCGTGGTTGTACGCCTGAATCTTCTTGTACAAATCCGGCCTACTTTTATGATGGCTGTCATTGTGTGCGGGACATTTCTCCCATTCTGATTGACGTGGCCGGCGCCGGGTTTGCCCTAACTGACGCACAGGACGGCATCAATTTTGACCTTGACAGTGACGGCAGTGCCGAACAACTGTCATGGACGGCCAGCGATATAGATGATGCTTGGCTGGCGCTTGACCGCAACGGTAACGGAGTAATTGACAACGGCATAGAGTTGTTCGGTAATTTCACACCTCAGCCGCTATCAGCGCATCCGAACGGCTTCCTTGCCCTCGCCGAGTACGACAAGCCGGAGCAGGGCGGTAACGGCGACGGTTGGGTCGGGCCGCGCGACGCGATCTTCGCGGCTTTACGACTCTGGCAGGATACGAACCATAACGGCATCTCAGAGCCGGAGGAACTGCACACGCTGCCCTCGCTCGGCGTGCTGAGAATTGACTTGGATTATCGAGAATCGCGGCGCGTGGATAGGTACGGCAATCAGTTCCGCTACCGGGCGAAGGTCAGAGATGCGCGCGGGGCACAGGTGGGCCGCTGGGCGTGGGACGTGTTCCTTGTCTCCGCGCCGTGATGCTGTATCTCGACACCTAACATTCGCCCGCCCGTGTCTCTGCTGTAACTCACGGGCGGGCTTTATCTTTACATCGGCTTGCGCTCGCCGCGCCGGAGCGCGTTGACGAGATGATGTGCGCGGCGCGTCGGTTCGGGCTGGCGATAGCCGCCGTCGCAACGGAGCGTGAGATCGATTGCGCCCGCGAGATCGATCAGGTGGCCCGGCGAGACGAAGATCGGCTGCACGTTCGTCTTCGTCCTGAGCGCCGCGCCGATTGTCTCGCTGTTCTTCGGATCGATGAGCGGCGTCCAAGCGCCGCGCTCCGTCGCCGGCTCTGCATACCCACCGACCAGCACCGACTTCGCGCACCCGAACGTCGGGCGCTTTATCAACAGCCCGACGTGCGACGCGATGCCGACGCGACGCGGATGCGCGATGCCCTGCCCGTCGAACATGACCGCGTCCGGCTCAATCTTCAACTTCGCCCACGCTTCCAAGACTGATGGCGACTCGCGAAACGACAGCAGTCCCGGCACGTAAGGAAACTGTGTCTCGCTCACCACGCCGACCTCTTCGACTACTTCAAGCGTCGGCAGACGCAACACAACCAGTCCCGCATAAACTACTGGCGAAAATTTATTGAACGAGATGTCCGCGCCCGCGACCGTCTCGATCTTGCGCGCGAGCGGCGCGATCCGCACACGCTCGCGCAACTCTTTCTGCAACTCAATCGCCTCGCGCGGTGTGAGCTGCCAATCATGCAGTTGTTCGTAGCTTGCCATGAAGTTCAGAGAGCGAATTTACGTTGCGGCCCAGCCGTTGAAACTTTATCTAGCATGCGGCGTTGTCGCTGTCTGACGATCACCCCTTACAAAATCTATCTGCGCGCTCGCAGAGATGTCAGCGTCCAATCGCGCCATTGAATGCACTCGCCAGCGTGCGTCATCGCGTGCGAGAAAATCGAGCCGGTAGTGTGCGCCGCGCGACTCCTCGCGCCAGAGCGCGGCGCGGGCAATGAGTGCGGCGACGGTGAGGAAGTTGCGCGAGGGCGCACGCAAGTTAGCGTGCGCGATGCGCTCGAACTCCGCGAGCGCACGCAGGAGCGACGTGCGCGTGCGCAGGATGCCGACGCGCTCCCACATCACGCGCCGCACGCGCTTGCGCACAGCGAGCGCGATCTCGCCGCCACGCCAATCGGCCGCCTCATCAGTCTGCGCCGACGGCGCGCTTGTCGCCGTTTCAGTTAATGGCTCGTGTGCGTAATCCGCGACGGCCGCTGCGCCCGCGCGTGCGCCGAAGACGAGACCTTCGAGCAATGAATTCGACGCGAGCCGGTTCGCGCCGTGGACGCCGGTGCAGGCGACTTCGCCGGCCGCGTAGAGACCGGCGACGGTCGTGCGCCCGGCGAGGTCGGTGCGCACGCCGCCCATCGAGTAGTGCGCGGCGGGCGAGACGGGCACGGGCGCACGTGCAACATCAAGGCCGTGCCGTAGACACGTCGCGTAGATTTTCGGGAAGCGTTCGCGCACGAAGCGCGCATCGAGCGCGGTCATGTCGAGATAGACGGTGCGCGTCGCGGTGCGCCTTAACTCGGCGACGATGGCGCGACTGACCACGTCGCGCGGCGCAAGTTCAGCGCGCTCATGATAGCGCGACATGAAGCGCCGCCCGTCTTCATTCAACAGCACGCCGCCCTCGCCGCGCATCGCTTCGGACAACAGAAAGCGCGGCGCGCCCTCCACGTTCAAGGCCGTCGGATGAAACTGCACAAACTCCATGTCGGCCAACTCCGCGCCCGCGCGATAAGCCATCGCCATGCCGTCGCCGGTCGCGCCCGGCGGATTGGTCGTGTGCTGAAAGACTTGGCCCGCGCCGCCCGATGCGAGCAAAACGGCGCGGGCGCGAAGTTCGCGCGGCGCACGCACGCGCGGGTCGAGAAAACTCACACCGCAACAGCGGCCGTCTGTGTGCAACAACTCCGCGACGCCCGTGTGCGGCAGAAATTCTATCAACGGCTCGGCTTGCGCGCGTGCGACGAGCGCGCGGACGATCTCGTGACCCGTTGCATCGC
The DNA here is from genome assembly GCA_038237345.1 of Pyrinomonadales bacterium. Classification (GTDB taxonomy): domain Bacteria; phylum Acidobacteriota; class Blastocatellia; order Pyrinomonadales; family Pyrinomonadaceae; genus QHXQ01. The sequence continues at coordinate 8,406 of JBBRYU010000034.1, read as the reverse complement.
CGCGCGCGTGCAGGATGCGGCGGCGCGAGTGCGCGGCTTCCTGTGTGAACAACAGGCGGCCGTCGGCGCGGTCGAACTCCGTGCCCCACGCGATCAACTCGCGCATGTAGTGCCGCCCCTCCGCGACCAGCACGCGCACCGCCGCCACGTCGCACAACCCCGCGCCCGCGGCGAGCGTGTCCGCTTCGTGCAACTCGACCTCGTCGTCTTCCGCCAGCGCGACCGCCACGCCGCCTTGCGCATACTCCGTGTTCGATTCGCCCGTGCGCTCTTTGGTCAGCACAACGACCCGCGCGCCGGCCCGCGCGATCTCAAGCGCGGCGCGCAAGCCCGCGATGCCACTGCCGACGACGATGAAGTCAGGCTTATGCTGCATAATGAATTTGCTTTGCTGCTGGCTGAAATACTAACAACGACCGCGCGGCCGGGCAACGCGCGGGCTAACGCACTAGCCGTCTGCCCACATGTTGCAGCCACACGACGCAGCGCGCTAGAATGCCCGCACAAGTTCCGCAGTTCCCCTTATCATTGACGAACAAACCGGGTTGAGCCGCTCCGACGTATCCGACGTGCGGCCGCGCTCGCTAAAACCCGCCCCATGTATTTAGGAGGAAAAGTTGCTATGAGAAATTATCGTCTGCTTGCGCTGGCGCTCGTCACCGCGCTGCTTGCGCCGCCCGTTGCGCTGGCGCAGAAGCGTAACGCGCCCAAGAATGCGCCCGCCGCAACGGCCGCGCCCGATAGCCCTTTGCCGCCGATCAAGTTCACTGAATTCAAGCTGGCGAACGGCTTGCGCGTGATCCTGCACGAGGATCACTCGACGCCCATCGTCGGCGTCAATCTCTGGTATCACGTCGGCTCGAAGAATGAGACCCCGGGCAAGACCGGCTACGCGCATCTGTTCGAGCACATGATGTTCCAAGGGTCGAAGAATTTCGACTCCGAGTACCCCAAGCCGATTCAAGAGGCGGGGGGCACTTTTAACGGCTCGACTAATCCTGATCGGACGAACTACTTCGAGGTTGTGCCCGCGAACTTCCTGGAGATGGCGCTCTTCATGGAAGCAGATCGCATGGGCGGACTGCTTGACGTATTGAATGAGGCGAAGCTCGCCAACCAGCGCGACGTGGTGAAGAACGAGAAGCGACAGAACTACGACAACCGGCCTTACGGTCTGATCGGCGCGCAGATCAACGAGACGCTCTATCCGAAGAATCATCCTTATCACTGGTTGACCATCGGCTCGTTAGACGACTTAACCAAAGCTTCGCGCGCAGACATCAGCGACTTCTTCCGCCGCTACTACACGCCGAACAACGCGAGCCTCTGTATCGCCGGCGATTTCAACCCGCAACAGGCGCGGCAGTGGGTCGAGAAATATTTCGGCCCCATCGCGCGCGGGCCTGAACTGCCGCCGCTCAATCCGCCGCAGCCGGTCATCGCTGAGATGAAGCGCGTGGAGTTGGAAGATCGCGTCGCGCTGCCGCGCATCTATCTGGTCTGGCCGTCGCAGCCGCAGTACACGGGCGACGAAGCGCCGACCGACACGCTCGCCACGATCCTAGGCAGCGGCAAATCGTCCCGCCTCTACAAGACGCTCGTCTATGAGCGCCAGATCGCGCAGGACGTGTTCGCCTTCAACAACACGGGCGAGTTGGCGGGACAGTTTCAGATCGTCGCCACCGCCAAGCCCGGCAAGACGCTTAGTGAATTGGAAGGCGCGATCAACGAAGAAGTCGAGAAACTCAAGCAAGAGCCGCCCACGGCCGCAGAGCTTGAGCGCGCTTATAACGCGCGCGAGTCCGCCTTCATCTACAGCCTGCAAACCGTCGGCAGCAAAGATGATCAACTCAACCAGTACGCCACGTTCCTCAATCGCCCCGACTATTTCCAACAAGACCTCGCGCGCTATCGCGCGGTCGCGGCCAAAGACGTGCAGCGCATGGCGCAGCAGTACCTGACGGACAAGCGTCTGGTCTTCAGCGTCACGCCGCGCGCGAAGGGTAAGCCGGCGGCGAACGCACCCGCGCTCGAAGCACCGGCGCAGGCCGTCGCCGCAGCGCAACAGCCTGCGGGCGCGCAAGCTGCCGGCGGCGACAAACCGGCCGGCGCGCAAACCATAACCAAGACCGAAGCGCGTGCGACGACGCCCGCCGGTTCTGCGCCGCCGCAGGCGGCCGCGCCGGGCGGCGGCGAGAAGAAGCGGGACGCAGCCGCGCAGGAAGCGAGTCAAGCGCGGCTGCCCAAGCCGCAAGCCGATCCGACCTTGCGCATGCCGCTGCTGCAACGGCGCAAGCTCTCGAACGGACTCGAAGTCCTGATCGTCGAGCATCACGAGTTGCCGGTCGTCACCATGAATCTCGTGCTCAAGGCGGGCGGCGCAACCGATCCGGCCGGCGCGGCCGGGGTGGCCAGCATCACTGCCGACTTGCTGGACGAAGGCACGAAGACGCGCAGCGCGCTCGACATCTCGGACGCGCTCACCGCCATCGGCGCACGCGTCAGCACCGGCGCGGGCTGGGATGCTTCCAGCGCAGACCTGCTCACCCTGACGCGCCATCTTGATCGCGCGCTCGACATCTACGCCGACGTGATCACCAACCCGGTCTTGGATGCGACCGAGTTCGGGCGCGTGCGGGCGCGCCGGCTGGCCTCTCTGCAACAGCAGCGCGATGACGCCAACGCCATCGCCAACGTCGTCTATGCTTCGCTGCTTTACGGGCGCGAGCATCCTTATGGCCATCCGCTCGGCGGCAACGAGCAATCGCTCACCGCGCTCTCCGCGGCAGACGTGCGCCGCTTCTATGAGAACTATTACCGGCCGAACAATGCCGCGCTCATCGTCGTCGGCGACGTGACGCCCGCGGCCATCTTGCCGAAGCTTGAGCGCGCGTTCGCCGGCTGGAAGCGCGGCGCTGTGCCGGCGGCCGTGGACGTGAACGCTCAACCGTCCGCGCGCGACCACGCGACGCTCTACATCGTGGACAAACCCGGCGCGGCCCAGTCCGTCATACAGATCGGCCAGGTCGGCGTCGCGCGCTCGTCGCCCGACTACTTCCCGCTGCTCGTCATGAACTCGATGCTCGGCGGCGCGTTCGTCTCGCGCATCAATCTGAATCTGCGCGAAGACAAAGGCTACACCTACGGCGCACGCTCTTCGTTCGACTATCGGCGCGGTGCGGGGCCGTTCACGGCTTCGGCGGGCGTTTTCACGAACGTCACGAAAGAATCGGTCGCGGAGTTTATGAAAGAGTTGCGCGGCATACGCGGCGAGATTCCGGTGACGGACAAAGAGCTGACTTACTTCAAGCAGTCGCTCGTGCGCGGCTTCCCGCGCGGTTTCGAGACGCCGGATCAGATCGCGAGCCGGCTGAGCGATGTGGCGCTCTACGGGTTACCGGACGACTATTTCAATCACTACACGGCGCGCATCAACGCCGTCACGCGCGCCGACATCGAGCGCGTCGCCACCCGCTATCTCGATCCCGGACGGATGGCGATCCTCGTCGTCGGCGACCGCAAAGTCGTCGAGCCGGGGCTGCGCTCGCTCACGGACGTGGGCGCGACCATCACGCTGCTCGACTTTGAAGGGCGACCGACCGGCGGCAGTAGCGGTTCGGGCAGCAACGACCGCCCTTGATCACAGCATTGGGCTTTAACCACTAAGAAACAAAGGGCACAAAGAAAAGGAAGGTCTTCTTTGTGCCCTTTGTGTCTTAGTGGTGAATTTGCTTCGGCTATTCTATGCCCGTTTGCGCGCAGTTTTCTGTGTGATGAGATTGATCGTGCCGCGACAGACCGGGCGACCGCAGCGGCAAGGATAATCGTCCGGGTGATAAGAGTTGACGTAGTCCATCGTGATCTCTTCGCCGGGCGCGATGTCGCGTAGCGCGAAGAAGAGGATGTGCCCGTAGGTGATTCGCACGAAGCAGTTCGGCCGGCATGAGTGATTGATGAACTGCGAGCCGTTGCCGCCGCGACTGCCGTCTATGCCCCAGTAAGAATTGATCGCGCAGATGTGCAGCCGCTCGCGCCCGCGCATCCGCCGCGCCGCTTCCACGCGCGACACGCGCTCGCCTACTAACTCCGCGATCTTTTGCCCCTTGCGAAAGCGCACGGTCGCAAAACACCCGCGCCCGTCGATCTGGGACTTGCCCGCCGCGATGCTCGGCGCGCTCAGCGCCTGCGCTTGTGCCCTCTGCTTCGCTGCCCTCACAATCTTCGCGCCTTTCACTCAAACTGTTTTTTAAATTCCGCGAACTCGCGCCGTACTTCCGCCAACTCCTGCCGCAGCGCGCTCACATCGCTTTCCAAACGCGCGATGCGTTCGTTCTCCGCACGCACGGCCACGGTAGCCGGTTCGGGTCGCACCGTGCGCGGCTGCTCTTCAAACTGCACGGGGCCGGATAGCAAATGTGCGTAGCGCGATTCCTTCCGTCCGGCCTGCCGCGGCAGCTTGACCACGAGCGGCTCGGGCCGTTCGCTCAACGCTTGCAGCGTCCCTTCAACGTAAGCCAGTTCGGAGAACGAGTAGAGCCGTTCGGTGCGCCCGCGCAACTCGCCGGGCGTCTGCGGCCCGCGTAGCAGCAGCACGCACAGCACCGCCTTCTCGGCCACGCGCAACTCGATCACTTCTTCCAACACGTGCCGGTACTTCGGCACACGCCCATCGGCCGTCGTGACCATGCGCGCCAGTTTCTTATCGCGCAGACTCTCCAACGCACGCACCACCGTCTGCTCGTCGAAAGCGACGACCGGATCGCGATTGGAGGTCTGATTGCAGGCATGCACGAGCGCGTTCAGCGTGAGCGGATAATACTCCGGCGTCGTCACCTGCTTCTCGATCAGCGCGCCCAGCACGCGTACTTCCACGTCGTCCAATCTAATCTCTGCGCTCAATCCAGTCACCCCGGCGGCCCCTCGAACTACCGACCTTTTAATCGTTCAACTCACCCGTGCCCAATCGTTTGCTCAAGGCGAGCAACTCGACTCGATGCGCTTCGTCATGTTCGCGCATCATGGCCAATACGCCCGTCAGCGTCACGCGCCCGACGCCCTCGAATAGCCCCGCACGCGCCAACTGCTCCGGCGCTAAGGTTTCGACCAGCGCAACGTTCTCTTGCCGCGCATCCGTGAACGCCGCGAGCGCGCTCGCGAAATCTTGCCGCTGATAGTCGCGCTCGCGCGCTAGTTTGCCACCGTCAATATCCGGCAGCGCCGGCTCGTCCTCCGCAAGCAGGCGGCGCAGGCGCACCGCATAGCCCTCGCGCTCGATGTCGCGCAGGTGACAGACTTGCTCCAATGCGGAGAACTCCGTGGGCGCTGGCTTATAGCGCACGCCCGCCGCAGCAAGCGCGCCCGCCAACTGCCGCACCACCTCCGGCGTCGCGGCGAGAAACGCCAGCAACGCGCGCAACTCCGTCTGCGTCATCCGCGCTGTCTCAACTTTCGGTTGCAACCGGCAACGAACATACAGGCTAAATTTATCAGATCGCTTCCCTGTCAGGCCGATATTTTGCCGGTCAGACGCGGCGCAGTGTGTGCGCGACGATGAGTTTAGCTTGCGCGGCTAAATCCGCGCTGCGCTCGGGCCGCCGTTCGATGGCCCATCTGAGCGTGTCGCAAGCGCGGAGCAGCAACAGCCCGTCCAACTCCGGGCGCATGCGCGCAAACTCGGCCGGCGTAAGACCGTAGCCGGCCAGAAACGCGCGCAGGCTCGCGGCAGCAGGCTCGTTTTCCAGCAACTGCATGCGCAACAACTGGATCAAGTCCGCGTGCGGCACGATGTCCGCACGGGCCGATCCCCAATCGAGTAACGTGATCGCACCCGACGCGGCGCTGACTGTATTCTTCAACGAGAGGTCGCCGTGATTCAAGCCGAACTTGAACTCGCGCTCGCGCAACTCGATAAACAACTGCCTGACCGTCTGCGCTTCGGGCCACGTCAGTACGCCCAGTTTGATTAGCTCATCCGCTGCCGTCAGGCTCGCGATATTGTAGTCAACGTACCTGAGCCAATCCGTGCGCGCGTCGCCTTGCGTGAACTCAGTCAGCGTTAAGCCCAAACCCCGCACTTCAAGCGCGTGAATCAAACGCGCGTACTCGCCCAAGCTATACCAGATGCGTTCCGTTGCGCCATGTTCATCCGCCCCGTTCGCGCCCGCTACGAACGTCTGCACCATGTAGGCATAGCGTGCTGCGCTGCCCACGGTCAACACCTTTGGCCCCGGCACGCCGCGCGCGGCCGCCTGCGCGATGCACCACGCTTCCTTACGGTACTGCTCGAACGTCCCCGCCTCGTCGTTCATCCGCACGACGACTTGCGCTGCGCGCGCTGCCACTAAAAAAACCTGATTAACGCTGCCGCGCCCCTTAATCGGAGTGATGACGAACGGCGACTCAGGCAGATAGGTCGCCGCGATGCGCGCGGCTAACGCGGACGCTTCTGCGGCGTGCGCGCTCATCGTGTTGGCGACGACTGCGGCGGGAGAAAGAAAGTCCAAAGGATAATGAGCGCAAGCATAAGCACCCATCCATAACGATAGCTCATCGACTCCCAATCCGGCGGTGGCAAATCCGGGCGCGTCGTTGCCCTCGTCGGGTCTGTCATTTACAGTCAAGCTTGAACGGGGCGCAGCCGGTTCATCCAGTAAGCCCATGCCACTATCAATGAAAAGAAACTCAAGCTGGAGATGCCCATGGTAGACGAGTTGGGCGGCGGTGGCCCGGCGATATTGTTGTACCACGCCAAGGTAAGCAGAGCAATCATGCTCCAGAAAGCATATACGCCGGCGCGCTTTTTAGGCTGCGGCGCGCGCGTGTAAAGGATGATGGCGAGCAACCAGAAACCGCCTTCTACGATGAGGGTGGCGGGGATGGAATTCCACAGTCCTAATCCCCAATAAGTATGTACGCCCGGCGCGAGCGGCATGTCGGATCTGTGCGCCACGAAATCGAGCAACCAATGGCTAATAACCACCACCAAGAGCACCCACGCCCCACGTGGGTAACGCCGCCGCCAGAAATAGACCGCCGCGAACAGGACGTCCCAAAGCGCATCCATCAGCAAGCTGTGCCTAAAGGGGACATCGAAGCGAGCGATATAATTCGCCGCTCCCCTCCCCGGCTTGAGCTGCACGTGTTCGATTCCTGCCATCAGGAATCTGGTCGCGGCGTCGGGTCGAATGAGTTGCTATGTTGCGCCCATCACTCAATTTTGCTCTCTTGTTTTATTCCGTCAGTAAACCAGTTAAGCCTTCAGGCACAAGCCTGATATTATTCTGCTCTATCTCTGCCACCGACAGCCATGTTGCGAGAAAGCTGGCACCAAGCTCTTCTCTATATCCGCGAATCTCATTTCTCTCGTACAAAGATTTGTCTGTAAATTCAGCATCGTAAACAAAGACAACCTCGTGCCCTTGCTGTCCTTCATAGAGGAAGATGTTCTCCAACACACCCATTAACTTTAAGTTCTCTACCTCAACCCCTAGCTCTTCTCGAATCTCTCGCGATACGGCATCTTGACTGCGCTCGCCAAATTCGAGTTCTCCGCCCAAAGGCCGGCAGAAGGAATATTGATTTGACGAATCACAACCCTCCGCCACCAAAACACGCTTGCCGTGGCGAAACAAGCAGATGGCAATCGGGCGGATGTGTTTCTTTTCCATGGAGTGGGTTTCGGTGCCTTCTTGTTGTCTTCCGAACCGCGTGAAGCAACATAACGCCGGAATCAAGCTGCCGCGCACGCACCACCCCCCCTACGGACAAGTCCTCGATGAGCGGCAAGCTAACTCGCGGTCGGAGCGAATGACTTGATCGGCTGCGGCGCAGCGTTCCATCATGACGATTCACCGAGATATTTCCTAACGGACGAAACAGCAAGGACTGTTAACAGAATAGCTGGCACGAACACCGTTGGCGCATCAATCAGCCAATGCGTGTGAGGTACACGCCCCGTTAGAATATCTGAGAAATGAATCAAGGCATGTCCGACAAAGAAAATCGTCAAAACTCTGTGCGTTAGCAGAGAGCGATTAGGATGAAGCGCACACCAGCCGAAGCCGAGCGCGACGAGCGTAAAGACAAGCCCAAGATCACGGATGAAATGAGCGTTGAATGAACCCGTATGCGGAATTGCTGCCGGAAAATCTGTGTACCACCTGATGTCGGGACACATTTCATAAACTAGCCTCCAGATTGAGTTTGGCTTCATGATTGAGCAACTCCCAGAGACTCATTTCACTTTTCAGCAACTCCACGACGGCGCGTACCAGACTCACCTCCGCACGCCCCGTGCGCCGCGACGTGACGCGTCGCAACTGCTGATGCAAGCGGTGACGAGCAGCGAGCAAGCCACATCCAACGCCCACCAGCACCGTGAGCGCGAGGGCAACGAGCGTGAACATC
>JBBRYU010000033.1:0-24105 GCA_038237345.1 Pyrinomonadales bacterium | reverse complement strand
GATGAGTTGGCGCTGACGCAGGAATACCTTGCGATGATGCTCGGCTGCCGCCGCGCCGGTGTCACCACGGCGGCTATTACGCTGCAAGGCGACGGCTTCAGCCGCTACTCACGCGGCTACGTCACCATCATCGACAGGCCGGGCTTAGAAGACTTCACCTGCGAATGTTACGGCATCGTCAAAGCGGAGTACGACCGGTTATTAAAGGCCTAACACTCTCACCTTCTGCTCGCTAGTAAGCGCGGAAACGTGCAGACCAGTCCGCTTTGCTATACTTATTTTATACGCTAATTCAACCGGCGTCGGCTCATGATTCCAGCCTCTCACCGTCGCTTCCAGCAAGTTGATAAGCTCTTCGTTTGTTTGCGGATGCTGACATGCCAACGCATGCCGCTTGATGCTCCGCTAACTGTCATTTCGCCAGTAAGCGCACACGCACGCCTCGCCACGAAGAGGTATCCCATACATTGCTACGGTCATACTAGCCGCTATGTGTTTGGCTAATGTGGCGGGCAACGGCGTGCCAACGCTTACCCCGCTTGACCCACACGTCCGTGACCAGAAATTCGCCGCTCCATTCCTTGCCGGCAACCGTCGCCTGCTGTTTGTAGTGCGCGCTCACGACGGCGGTATCACCGTATAAGCGCACGGTCAGGCTGTCGAAGCTGTATGCGTTCAGTTTCAAATCTCTGAGTGCGCCGGCGAGGTAGCGTGTGCGGTCGAGCAGCGCGCCGGTGGGTTGGTCGCCCGCAAGCGTGAAATCGTCGGCGATGATGCGCTTGAGCGTAGCTGCGTCCTGTAGCTTGACGGCTTCCATCCAGCCACGCTCCAGCCGGTCAAGACGCTGCTCAATCTGTGTGGCTGACTCTTCGACCGCGTCGTTGATAGCCGTTTCGCCGGGCGGTTCGGCTACCTCGCTCTGCGGCAGCGCCTGCCGCCACGCGTCAACGGTGGTAGTGCTCGGCGGCTTGTCCGCGTCTTTGTCTTTCGGCGGGTTCTGCTGTGCGTTGCCCGTGCCATAGATGAGCATCAGAAGGCTAACGAGCAGAGTGATTACCAATCTTCGTGCTGTCTTCATATTACTCCCCTTGTCTGTTATACCGCCGTGCTGCATAACAGTATCGGCGCGGCCGTTGATCGTTACTTTGCGCTGCCAGCGACGCGCAACTCGTTATTAACTGCTTTCATGCCTTGCGTATTCTGCACGAGCCGCGCGGCTCGCTGCTTTTGTTCGTCATTGCGTACCGTCCCGGTCAGTGTCGCGACGCTCGCGTGAACTTCGAGCGTGAGCGCCGCCTTCTTCAGTTCTTCGTCCGCGTTGAGCGCAGCGCGTGCTTGAGTGAACAGGTAAAAGTCATTGCCCCCGGAACCAACCTGCGGCTGTAGCGGCTTAACGTCGTGCGTGTCGGCGGGCCGAGTCGGCGCTTGAACCGCACTGCCCGGCGTACTGCCGGCCACCGGCGCGGAGACTGTGGCGACGGGTGTCGCCGCCACGCTCGCTAGGTTGTCATTCCCGCCGGCCGGAGTAGCGCTGGCAGAACTGACTTCGCTTGCTGTATTGGTGTTCGTGGTGGTCGCCTGCTGGCACGCAGTTGTGGCACAAGCCACAAAGAGCGCGCCACCAAGGATATATGCTGCGAATCTATTATTCATCATCGATTTTCCCCTTTGCTCGGGCCTGTGAATAGGCGCGTCAAGAACATTCATGAAAAACCAGCCGTTCGGTCATGTGCATCACACACTTATACTTGCCTCGCTCTCACGCATCCAGTCCCAACTCAGGAGCCAACGATCCTCTTCGTTGAGCGCCCGACCGGCGGCGCGGCGGTATACGGCACGGTAAGCTTTAGCGGTGCGCTCACCGCTGAAATCCTGCAATCGTCTCCGGCCGCGGCGGCGCAAATCCGCGCGTAGATCGGCATCGGTGGTCAGGCGCAATATCGCGTCGGCGATTGACTCGACCGCGTAGGGATCGAAAAACAGAGCCGCGTCGCGGCCTTGTTCAGGTAGGGCCGTGACCGACGAGCAAGCGACCGGCACGTCGTGTTGCCACGCCTCGGCGAGTGGTGCGCTGGCTGCTTCAAATAGCGTCGGGATGATGACGAACTGAGCCGCGCGGTAAAGGGCGCTCAATTCTTCATGCGAAACGAGGCCGAGAAATTTGACCTGCGCTTGCAGCGCGAGTTCCGTTATGCGCCGCTCGATGTGCGGCCAGAAATTGTTCCGCTGGCCGGTGCAAAGCAAATTTAATTTCAGCCCCATGCGATCTCGTAATGCGGCTAAAGCCTCTAACAGGCGGAGATGATTCTTATGCTCCCACGTCATGGCCGGATAAAGCATGAACGGCTGCTCTAACAATCCATACTGCTTCAGTCGGACGCGAATCTGCACGTCTGCCTGACCGTCATCGCTGCCGGGCGGTGGCAGCGCCCAAGGAATGACCTGCACTTTTTGTTCGGGTATCTGATAAAGCTGCACGATGTCCAACTGCACGAACCGCGAGGCGGCGACCACCGTATGTGCCGCGCGGCAGGCCGCCGGATAGATGCTTTCGCGCCTTTGAATTTCCGCCTGCGTAAAAAACTGCGGCAGGTGGAGGTGTTGCAGATCATGCGGGTTATAAACGCTCGGTAGCGCCGACTGCACATAATCTTGATAAGGAAAGTGGATCACGTCACAATTCAGCCGCTCATAGAAACCATCCGAGATGGGCAAGGCGGTAACTGTGCTGATCGTCCCCGGCCGTAAGCGTCTGACCTTACGCGCCACGATGGGCCGCAACGGACCGAGCGCACGCTTTAGTGGTTCCATCCGGCCGTGTGCCGAACGAGGGCCGCGCACGATGCTTGAATGCGCGCCTAACAACGGCCGCAACCAGTCCGGCTCATCGTGCGGGCCGATGAAGACGTAGGCCTCCGCACCGTCGTCGAGTTGGCTGATGGCGGCGAGTGCGCGCAGCACGGTCGCCACTCCGCCCGAGCCGCTGCCGGGTCTAATCTGGGCGTTGATGGCGACGCGTAATCTTTCAGCCAACAGTTAAACTCCCTGACGTTGCTCGATCAATATGGCGGAGCGCGCTCTCATCTTCAATAACGAAACTGCTGCGCGCCGGCCATCGCACGGCACCACTGCTCAAGCACAAGCGCCTTGAATGAGAGCGGGCTGGTCGCACCGGCGGGGAAATCCCCTTGCGCGAGGCGGCCAGCGCCCGCCGGACTCAGCACGCCCGCTTGCGTGAGATAGCCATCGCGAAGCGTGTCGCCGTATGCCGCGAACAGGGCGTCGTGCCACTCTCTCGTGGGCGGAGCAAATCCACGCTTCGGCCGCTCTAACACGGCCGCGGGCAGCACGTCCGCAACCGCCGCTTGCAACCAAGCCTTCGGCGCGAGCCTGACATCTGAACTCGTTTTGCGCAAGCCGATCACCGTCTCCACCAGTTTGTAATCCGCTAGCGGTAGGCGCAGCTCAACGGATGACGCCATCCCCAGGCGGTCGCCCTGTGTAATGCCGTTCTCCCGCAAGTAGGTCGCGCAAGTGAGGCGCGTCAGTGTAATTTCTATGTCCGGCCACGGCCCGTCGAAGGTGAATAACTGCGCCACATCGCTCCCGTCGAGTTGGGCAATAAAATCGGCGCTGTAATAGGCGGACACTTCGCGGGCTGCGGTGTAAAAGTCGGGCGACAGATCGTAGAAGGGCAGGCGTGCGGACGGGGCCGCGCGATGTTGCTGAAACCGTCGCCAACCCGTGCGCAACCCGGCGAGATCGCGCGCCCAAGTAACCAGACTCGCCGGCGCGACTCCGGCCGGCAGTCCGACCGAGACGTAAGGCACGAGCGCGGCGGGGAGACGCTTACCACGGGCCGCCTGCTTCTGATGCGACTCGCTGGCCGCCTGCCGCATCTGCGGGTAGCCCCAGAACAATTCATCGCCGCCCTGTCCTTGCAGCATGACGGGGACACCATGTTCACGCGCATTCTTCATCACGGCATAATAGCCGTGGCCGGCAATATCGGCGATGGGATCGTCGCGCCAGTAATTTAGCTGTGGGAAGAAGTCCACGATCTCGCGCGGCTCAAGTTCCACCTCGTGAAACGGTAGTGCCAAGTCACGCGCGAGTGCTTGCGCGTCGGCGCGCTCGTCCGACGCAGGCCGGCCTTTATAGCCGACACTGAACGCGTGCAACGCGCCCGGATGTTTACGCGCGGCGAGGGCGGCGACGGCGCTCGAATCCAAGCCCCCGCTCAAGGCCACGCCGACCGGCACGTCTGCGCGCACGACGAGGTCGCTGATCACTTCCAGTTGCTCGCGGAGCAACGCGCCGGGTTCGCCTGCCAGCGGCGGCGCATCCTCCATGCGCCAGTAGCAATGCTCCGTGATGCGCCACGGGTCAACGTCAATCGTGATTAGCCGCGCGGCGTCAAGCTTGCGCACGCCCTTGACGGGCGTCAGCGGCTCCGGCACGTATTGATAGTGGAAGTAGAGGTTGACGGCTGCGGCGTCCAACGCAAACGGCACAGCGCCGGAGCGCAGGAGCGCCTTCAACTCGGAAGCGAAAAACAGTTGGCCGTCGCGCTCGTACAGATAGAGTGGTTTCTCGCCCATTCGGTCGCGTGCGAGCACGAGCCGCTGGCGGCGATTATCCCACAAGGCGAAGGCGAACATGCCGCGCAGGTGCGCGACGAAGTCGAGACCGAACTCCTCGTAGAGATGCAGGAGCACTTCGCAGTCGCTGCCCGTGCGGAAACGGTGACCGGTGGCTGCGAGCCGCGTGCGCAGTTCGATGAAATTATAAATCTCGCCATTAGCGACGAGCGCGAGCGTTGCGTCTTCGTTGTAGAGGGGTTGAACGCCGCCCGCCAAATCGATGATGCCGAGCCGACGGACGGCGAGCGCGACGTGCGCGGCACTGTACTCGCCCGCGCCGTCAGGCCCACGATGAGCCTGCGCCGCGCTCATGCGTGTGACCAGCGCGCGCAACTCGGGCGAGGTTGGCGCACGCGTCACAATGCCGCTAATCCCGCACATCTAAGTAGTCGTTCACAATTAAGCTGCACCATAGCTGAAAGCTGAAAATCGTATGTTCAGACTTTTGCCAAATGCCCACAACGCTTGCTTCACGGCGTATTGCAAATGTTCTTTCGACTTATAATCTTCCGGTGTCAGCCATTCGTACTTCAACTTTCGCCACACCGTTTCAGCCAAGTTCAGCTGCGGCGAATACGTCGGCAAATAAAAGATGAACAACCCGCGCCGCTGCCAATACCGGATTCTCTCGGCGACCTGCTTGCCGGTGTGGATGCGCGCATTGTCTAACACCACGACCGTCAACCGCTGGATCACCAATGACAATCGCTCAACTTGCTCGACCACAAAGCGGGCGTTGATGGCCGCTTCGCTGGTCGCTACCCAACTCTCATTGCCGCGGGTGAACAAGCCGAAACAGTTGACGCCACGACCGCGCTCGCTGGGCATGGAAACTTCTTCATCTGTGAACTGCCAGCCGTAGGGCACACAGGGTTCGAGGGCGACTCCGCTTTCATCGCCGTAGTACAAATCTATCAACCCACTTTCTGATAAGTGCTCAAGTTCCCCCAATGCCGCGCGCTTGACCTGATAGACTTCCCGGTGCGGCTTGCGCTTCAATCGTTTTCTAATTCGTTTGAAGCGGCAATCGTTTTTTTCAGAAATCGCTTGAGCGTCGTCGTGCTGAATCGTTTGTCCAGGCTCTTTTCTAACTCCGCTTTCGCCAGCGTCAAGCGTTGCCGACTCTTTTTGACCGCTGCTGTGACTTGCGCCAAATCGCTTTCACGCTGCAAGATGCTCGGTCGTCCACGCCCGGCGCGAGTCTTCAAGCCCGCGATGCCTTCTGCCTCGTAGCGTCGCAGCCAGTTGTTGATTGACATCTCGCAGCCGCCGAGAAGCTTGGTGATGGCGATTGAACTGCGCTTCTCGCTTTTCAACAAAACCATCTGACACCGCTGGCGAAAAGCATGGCTGGCGCCGTTGCGATAACCACTCTCAAGTGCAAGGCGTTGCTCTTTGGTTAGTTCAATGACCTTTGTTTTACCCATCGTGCAGATAGTCTATCCTATTTCTGCACGACTACTTATCATCCTCGCCGTAAGTCAATATTTGCCCGGCGCAAGTCGTTAAGCGCTCACGCCTGACAATGGTTTCACCGCGCCATTTGCCAGTGGGAAAAATCATAAGCCGCGCGGTGGCGACAGAATTCCGGACTCATGAGCCGCTGAAAATCAGGATAGCCATACAAGATCAGTGCTAGTAGTTCGGCGAGTTCGGCGGGTGGCGTCGCAGGCGGCAGGAAGCGGTAGCGGAACAACAACTCACGCGGGTCGCCAGACCGACAGAGAATGTCTTGCATGAAATTGCCCTGCCGCTCGCGGCCGATCAGTTCGACGACCGCGCCGGCATGGGCCGACGGCAGCAGCATGTTCGACCCGTGTACGCCGACGACGATGTGACTCGCCGCATACCGCGCGCACCACTCGCGCTCGACGGTCGTGTCCAACGCAGTTCGGCGCAGGTCTGACACCCAACCGGGCAGCCCGCCCGGTTCGCCCATGCCGACCAGCGCGAAATCGAGCGGCGGACACTGCCGTCGCAAAGCCTCTGCCGTGGTCATGACTTTATCAAGTTGTTCGTTGATCAGGTTCGCCGTGCGGCCGACCCGTCGCGTGATCTTGCCCGCCAGACTTTCATCGGGCGTAGCCCATAAACGATCCTCGCGCCAGATGAATGTAACGGTCGGTCGCGCCAAACGCGCCGTCCAGTCTGCGAGCGGAAACGGCTCGACCCGCGTGAAGCGTTCGATCTGGTAGTCGTCCGGATGCGGGTGCGAGAAGGTCACATCGAGCGAGACTGATGGCAGTGTCTCCACCCGGCGACAGATGGTGCGCGCCAGCCAATCGTTCCATTCCGTACCGCGCCGCAATGGTAAATCTACGATCCATGTTTGGGCGACTCCATCGGGCACCAGCCATGCGAGGCAAGCCGGAATCAGCACGATCAGATCAACGTCGGGGCGTTGGTCAAGGTAATGCTGGGCGTTGAGCAGTTTGAGCAGCGAGTGACCATAGAGCGTGTCGAGGCAGTTCAGCAAAACGACTTCATGGCGGAGCGGCGAGTGTTCATGCACGGTGAATGGTAGGGGCGCGTCTGTGCGTTGCACGTAAGATTGGCGCAGCCAGTCCGCGAACCAGGCGACGCCGAAAGGGTCGTGTACCTCTCCTGTCTGCTTGTCCAGCAGCAGTGGTGTGAAGAGCGCCTGCCCGGCCGGGAGATCGCCATAGAACTCACGCAGGCAGTGATGGCATTTTAGCTCGGCGAGGTTGCGCATGCCGGGCATGTACCAGCCCAGACATGCAAGCGGCGTCTGGCAGTAAACGCATACGAAGCGTGTTTCAGGTGTTGGGCGCAGGTGGATCATCTCATAAGGTGCGGGCAAGAATTATCAAGTGGCTGCTCACGGGCGCTCCCCGACGGTTTCGTATTGTGCCGCTACTTCGCCGGATGACCCTGCCGGATCGAGTCGCGCTTCTGCTTCGATGCGCCATTCGCCGTCAACCAGACAACAGCCGTGAGTTGCGGGCGGGACTTCGCCGGAACCGTAGAAATCGCCAGCGACGACGGTTAACTCGCCCGCGTCGTCTATGCGGTCGAGATACTCGTCATCGCAGAGGATGCTATAGCCTAGGCGGTAGGTTGAAGGGGGCA
Organism: Pyrinomonadales bacterium; assembly: GCA_038237345.1. GTDB lineage: Bacteria > Acidobacteriota > Blastocatellia > Pyrinomonadales > Pyrinomonadaceae > QHXQ01. The sequence continues at coordinate 16,372 of JBBRYU010000033.1, read as the reverse complement.
GCGGGAGTCGTCGGATACGGCAAACAAATGCGCCTCGCTGCGGGAGCGCGCCCCAGTCGTTCCCCGTCAGGCGGTTGTGCTGCAAAAAGATGGGCATGTCGAACTGATTCCCGACCATGAAACTGGCGACGACGGGCGTGCGCTTAAAACCCGGCGCGGTTTCGTAGTGCAGGCAGATGTCCACATCTTGACCGGAGGTAGCGATGTCGAGCGGTCGTCCCTCGGTGTCTTTGACCTGTAACGCCAAGACCCGCACCCCGCCTGAGCCGATGCGATCCCGGCGCTCTCGCGGTGGCGGGAGCGTATTGCTGTTCGCGCTCCTCAGATAGTGTGCAACGGCCTCTCGTTGCGTCCCCGCGAACGTAATGCGCCCCTGCTCCAGCACAAGGCCGCGTTGGCAAAGATTCTCTACCGCCGCCATGTTATGACTGACGAACAGCACCGTGCGCCCACCCCGCGCCACCTCACTCATCTTGCCGAGACACTTTTTCTGAAACTGCGCATCGCCGACCGACAGCACTTCGTCAAGCATCATGATCTCCGGCTCGAGGTGCGCGGCGACGGCAAAGGCCAGGCGCATGTACATACCGCTGGAGTAATGCTTCACCGGCGAGTCGAGAAATCTTTCGACTTCCGCGAAGGCGACAATCTCATCGAACCGCCGTGCGATCTCGGCCCGCTTCATCCCTAGAATGGCCCCGTTCAAATAGATGTTTTCGCGCCCGGTCAATTCAGGATGAAAACCAGTGCCGACCTCAAGCAGACTGCTGGCGCGCCCGTATAGCTCGATGCGCCCTGTGGTCGGGTCGGTTATGCGTGACAAGATTTTCAGGAGCGTGGACTTACCTGCGCCGTTCCGCCCGATGAGGCCAACGACCTCGCCCGGCTGCACTTCAAAACTGACATCCTTAAGCGCCCATAACATGTTGTCGCGCGGCCTGCCACGCGGCTGCCGCCGCAACGCCCGCAAGGGAGCGCCGAGCGCGGCCGTCAGCGCCTCGCGCGCAGTGGTATAGGGCGCGGCGGCCAGCGCGCCGCGGCGATATTGTTTGCCTAAGTTAGCCACGCGGATGATCGGGCGCATAATCAAACTACGTCGGCAAAACTTCTCTCGACACGGCGGAAGTAAAGCATTGCGGACACGAAAAGGCCGAGCGTCACCGCCAGCGCCACTGCTAGCGATGTCCAGTTGACGGCCCGGCCGAATAGCGCAGCGCGGAAGTTTTCGATGATCCCGGTCAGCGGATTCAGGAACAGCAGCCAGCGGAACTTTGCCGGGACGACGTGCGAAGGCGCGATGACGGAAGAGACGAACATCCAGAGCTGCACGGCGAATGGCAGCGCGTGGCGCACGTCGCGGTACTTGACGTTCAAGGCCGACATCCACAGCCCCACGCCGAGCGCGCAGAGCATGGTCAAGAGCACAAACGCGGGGGCCAGCAGCATGTTTGCGGACAAACCGACGCCGTACCAGAGCGCTAGGGGCACGAGCAGCACGCAGGCGAGGACAAAATCTAACGTGCCTGCAGCGACCGCCGCCGCCGGGATGATCATGCGCGGGAAGTAGACCTTCGTGATGAGATTTGAGCTTGTGACAAGGCTGTTGCCGCTATTGGTGACAGCGTTGGCGAAGAAGACCCAGAGCAACAGCCCGGAGTAAGCGAAAAGCGGATAGGGCAGACCGTCCGCCGTGGCCCCTTCGAGCCGACCGAAGATGAGCGTAAAGACGGCCATTGCAAGGAGCGGCTGCAATACTGCCCACGTCACTCCGAGGGCAGTCTGTTTGTAACGCACCTTGATGTCGCGCCAAGCTAAAAAGTAGAGCAACTCACGATAGTCCCACAGTTCTTTTAGTCTTAGCTTGAGCCATGAGCGTTGCGGCTCGATAACGACGAAAGGCTCACATGGCAGGTAGAAAGCGGCCGGTTCATCAAGCCGTAGCGGGTCGCTCAGCGCGCCCGCGCTTGTATACTTCACCGCGTCCGTTGTTTCTACTGCTCTTACGTCCATTATTAACCGCTCAGTGTGTACTGACCTGCACACTCGTAAACGACATCAAGCCTGACTACCACGGCGAGTTAACTACGCCCGCGTAAGGGTGGACACAGAGTGGTGTGCGTACCGCAAATGATCAATCAGCCGCAGCACCTTCGCACGCATGCTGCGAGTCCGTTAAGCGGGGAGGTGGAAAGGTCGGCGACCGGGTTGGGCGGTGCGCACGGCAGATGATCTCTTCAAGTTGCGCCGCCCGCTGGTCGAAATTGTGCTCGCGTAACGTCCGCCGCTGCCCTGCGGCTGCAACGGCGCGGCGCACGTCCTCATGCGCGAGAATGTATTTGACCTTCTCGACGCATTCTGCCGGGGAGCGATAAGTTAAGACCTCAACATCGGGTGCAAAGAGTTCCGCCAGATTCTGTTTCCAGTCTGTCAGCAAGCAAGTGCCGACGCCCGTGGCTTCGAAGAGCCGCATATTAGAGGCGCTGACGGGCGAGATGTCTATGTGCGTATTAAGCGCCACCTTGCTGTCGTGGAGTTGTTGGAACATGGCCAGCCCGAAAAGCGGGGCGCGGGCGCGGGCGGCGATCCGTTCGTCAACGCCATCTGTGAGGGCGGGTCGCGTTGTCCAGCGGGCTGCTCGCCGCGCGAGCGGCGCGGCAGTCAATAGCGACTCGGGCACACCGACGGTGCGGGCGGCGCGGATTGTGTCGTAAGCGAAGCGTCGCGCGTACACACCGCGCCGCTCCCGTGTTGAAGGTCGCTTGAGGTCAGACCAGATTTGCAGCCCGGTCTGTTGGATTAACTGAAGCAGCAGCTTTTCGCGCTCAACGTGAAACTGCGCCTGCTTCAGCACAGAGCCGAGGAAGGCGAAGTCTGTGTGCGGCGCGGAGGGCTGGTCAAGCTTGTTTAGGATACGCGGTGCAAAGGCGTGGTTGACATGATGACTACGATGGCCGCGTGCGCGAAAGTTTGCGACCATCTCAGGGACGCAGGAGAGAACGATGTCCCACGCGCTGAACACAGTCGGGTCGCGGTAAGGTGCGCCGCACCAGCCCAGCACTAAGCGGATGGATGAGCATGCCTCTCTTAGCTGGCGGATGAAGGGGGCGGTGAATGTCGAGTAGTCAGCAACGAGCAGCACGTCGGGCCGGAAAGCTTTGACCTGCGCGATGGTGATCTCAAACAGCCAGCTATCCGACAACGCACCGGCCGCGTGCTCCTGCGCCCAACGACGCTGCAATGGCTCGGCATTGGCAATCGTGTCGCACGTCTCATAGCCAAGTTTACTTAGGGCGGTTGTCCAGAAGTCCGACGAGCCGTAACAATCAGCGAGCAAGGCGGCGTGTTGGACGGCGTAAGGCTCGGCGGCCAACGCGGGGCGGGCCGTGTAGAACCGGCTCAGATATGCCGGGTGATAGACGCCGAGCTTCAGCAAACGCATATACGTTCTTCCGTCTAAAGTTCAAGGTGGTAGATGACGTTGCCGGTCTCGGTCTCCACACCGGTCTGGACGAAGCCGAGGCGGCGTGCACCCTGCGGCGAAATATTGTCTGGATGGCACTTCGCCATCAACCGCCGTGTGCCGAACAGCCGGCAAATCAGTTTCGCCATCTCCAACGCGAGTTTGAAGAGTGGGCCGCCACGATGTTGCTCGTCAATCAGCACGCCGAAAGCGGGCACTTCGTAACCCGCATCCCACCCGCGCAACATGAAGACGCCGATTAGCTGCCCCTGCAAGAAGATGCCGGTATAGACATCACGCGCCCGGTCTGCGAGCATCCGCGCAATCTCGGCCTCGACGAAACTGAACGCATAAAAGAAGCGCGCATATTCCGGCGGCTGCGTGCGCAGTAGCAGGGCAACCGTTGCGGCATCTGCTGGTTGCAACGAGCGCACGGTCAGATATTCAAGTTGTGCCTGCATGATAGAAATTTCGTTTAAGAGTAACTTCTTTTCGGCCTGTGAATCTGTCCGTAGATACACGGACAAGGTGCGTAAATTTTACGACAAATTATCGCGGCTTTTGCGGACAGTATAGAAAGCTCGGATGCTTTAACCTTTGTCCCACAAAAGCTAATCGTTCATTCTAGCTGCTTGCCTTCGGTTTCACGACTTGAGACCGGTGGATTGGTCTCCGCAGTACGGACTCGTTAAGCCCGGACGTGTCCCACGACGGTCAGATCGGCTTACGGGATGCGAACCAACGGGAGAGATTAAGGGAGGGGAGAGACAGATGCGTAGGTCAACTATAAGGAGAATGCTTGCTGCGATTACATGTAGCGTGCTGGGGGTAGCGCTATTGTTCGGCGGTCTCGGTCGGGTAACGGTGGTGGAGGCGTCGAGCCATCGCGAAGCGCCGTTGACCCGACAAGATCCACGCGCTGATAACACCGACGTGTACGCGTTCGTCAGCCCGGATCGACCGGGCAGCGTCACCCTGATCGGTAGTTGGATTCCGTTTGAGGAACCGGCCGACGGGCCGGACTTCTATAATTTCGACGAGAACGTGCTCTACGAGATCAAGATCGACAATTCCGGTGACGGGATTGAAGACCTCTCGCTCCAAGTCAGTTTTACCTCGCAGGTGATCAACCCGAACACTTTCACATATAACAGCGGCCCGATCACCTCGCTGACCGATCCGGACTTTAATTTCCGGCAGTTCGCCACCGTCACTGCGCGGATCCGTCAGGGCAACAGTTTCACGACGTTCCCTCTGGGCACCAATCTGCCGACGCCGCCGGTCAATGTCGGGCCGCGCTCGACGCCGAACTACGAAACGCTGGCGACCTCTTCTATCACCGACATCCCGACCGGCGCGGGCAACATCCGCTTCTTCGCCGGCCAGCGCGACGACGGCTTTTACATCGACATCGGTTCGTCGTTTGATTTGTTCGGGCTGCGCCCGTTCAACTCGGCCCACTTGATACCGCTGCCCAACGCGCCCGGTGTGGACACAGTCGCTGGCTACAATGTGCATTCAATCGCTATCCAAGTGCCGATCAGTCTGCTGACACGCTCTGGCGTCGCGCCGGTGAGCAGCACCGACCCGACCGCAGTAATCGGTGTCTGGGCCACCTCCAGCCGGCAGACGACGAGCGTGATCGCTACCGGCAGCGTTGCTGGCGTGGGCGGCCAAACCGGCGGCACCAATCAGCGCACCCTCTCCGGCCCGTTCGTCCAAGTCTCGCGCCTCGGTAATCCGCTGATAAACGAACTGCTCGTCCCGCGCGGTACGACGGCACCGACCGTCACGGCGGGCGCGAAGGACAGGTTCAACGCCTCGTCGCCGAGCGGCGACGCAGCGTTTGCCAGCTTCTTCTCTGACCCGGAGCCGGCCCGCCTGCTCGGTCCGGGGGTACCCGACGTGTACCCCACGATCAACACGCCGCCGACACCGCGCAACGACGTGGTCACGATCTTCGGCACGGGTATCCCGGCCAATACGCCGGGGCTGCCCCCGACCTTCACCACCTTCCTGTCAGACGGGCAACCGCACGAGATGGTACGCCTGAATGTGGCGATCCCGCCGACGGCGACACCGAATCGGTTGGGGCTGCTCGGCAACGACCCTGCGGGTTTCCCGAACGGGCGGCGCGTAGGCGACGATGTGGTTGATATCGAGTTGCGCGTATTTGCCGGCGGAACACCGTTCACGCCCGCGTTCAACGTCTCGCCGAACAATATTCTGGGCGATGGCGCGAACAACAACGACAGGCCGTTCCTGACAACCTTCCCGTATCTCGCATCGCCGGTTAGCGGTTACGAGAATTCGCTGCACGGGCTGACAGGTTCGACCGATACGACTGCGCCGGGCACAGGCTCGCCCGCAGCCACACCCACGCCCAGACCTTAAAGGTTAAGCGTTGCTTAGGTGCTAGATGGATAGAGACTGACCGGCCGCAATATTGCGGCCGGTCAGTCTCTATCCACGATGCATTAAGTAGAGTGTCAGCCAACGCTTTAAGTTTTCAGTCATGGCGCACAAGCGGCCCGTCGGCGGTGTGTACAGGCAGAACATGAGAACGAAATTAATAATCGCGAGCGGGGTAATACTGGCGGTCACGGCGGTCGCCGTTATCAGCATCCGCGTCGTGGCCAACCGTGCGCCACATAGCGAGACCGCGCCGCCGACACTCAATAGCAAAACGTCCGCGTCTGCCGCGCCCACTGATCGACAGATTAGCGCGGCCTTGAACCGCATCGAGCGTGAACCGGCTACGCCCGCAGGCTATAACTTGTTAGCCGACGCCTACATGCAAAAGGCGCGCGAGACCGGCGACTTTAGCCTCAACAGTAAAGCCGATGCGGCACTCGCGCGCGCGCTCGAAGTGGCCCCGGATAATTACGACGCGATCAAACTCCGCGCCAAACTGCTGCTCACCTATCATCGCTTCGCGGACGCGCTCGCAGTTGCCAACCACGCGCGCCAGATCAAGCCGCGCGACTACATGGTCTATGGCGCGATCACGGACGCGCAGGTCGAGTTGGGGAACTACATAGCCGCGATTGCGGCGGCGCAGACGATGGTTGATCTGCACCCCGACCTCTCGTCTTATTCCAGAGTCTCATACCTGCGCACACTGCACGGCGATACGAACGGCGCGATTGCAGCGATGCGCGCCGCGGTCGCGGCGGCCGGCGACAGAGAGGGCATGGCTTGGTGTCGTGTGCAACTCGGCAACGAACTGCTCCACGCCGGCCAACTGGTGGAGGGCGAACGCGAGTTTGATCACGCGCTCTACGTCATGCCCGATTACCATCTCGCGCTCGCCGCCAAAGCTCATGCGCGCGTGCGCGCGGGCGACTACGAGGGAGCCGCCGAGTTTTACAAACGCGCTGAAGACCGTGTGCCGCTGCCGGATTACGCCGGTGCGCTCGGCGATCTCTACACGCAGCTTGGCCGGGCCGAGGACGCGAAGCGGCAATATGATCTGGTTGAGTTCGTCGAGCGCACCGGCGCAATCGAGGGCACTTACACCCGGCAACTCGCCCTGTTCTGGGCCGACCATGACATGCGTCTGGACGACGCGCTCGCGGCAGTGCAACGCGAGCGCGCCATCCGCGCCGACATCTATACGTCCGACGCGCTCGCATGGTGTCTTTACAAGAAAGGGCAGATCGTAGCGGCGCAGGCAGCAATGACCGAGGCACTGCGTCTGGGCACGCGCGATCCGCGACTCCTCTATCACGCAGGCCTGATCGCCAATGCCCGCGGCGACCACCGCGCGGCGGCGACGTATCTTAAAAATGCGCTCGCAATTGATCCCGCGTTCAATGTCTTACAGGCTGACGAGGCCCGGCTTATGCTCCGCAGCATTAAGGGGTAAGGCCGGATAGTAGCATGACTGCCCGGCAAAGAAGATTGTGTCCACACTGCGGCACCCGGATCGCTCATCTCGCGCGCCGCTGCCATAACTGTCGCCGGTACGTGCTGCGCTGGCCCCATGTCGTCATTCTCGTACTCGGTTCGATTGTAGGTGTCGCGGTTTTAGCGCGTTTGCTCGGTTAGCTTAGACGACGATTCTGCATAGGTGTATACAGTGTGCGGCGCTAAAAAGCATGGATAAGGAACGTATGGCGCGCATGAGCCGGAGTTGTAGTTTGAAGTATTACTCGCGTGAAATTTATTGCATTGGCACGCACCGGGCGTTCGTGAAAGTGCTGCGTCCGCCTCTTATCTTCGTTGTCCTGCTGTGCGGTGCGCTTATGGCCGCCGCGCACCCGCTCGGAAATTTCACCGTTAACCACTTCGCCCGCATTGAAGTCGGCGCACAGCAACTGCACATCCGGTACGTCGTTGACATGGCGGAAATTCCTTCTTTCCAGGAGGGGCAGCAGATAGACGCGAACGGCGACGGGACTTTGTCGGACACCGAACTTAATACTTACTTGACCGCTATCGCCCCACGTTACGGCGCAGGACTGAACGTGGAAGTTGACAACGTGCGCTTGCCCCTGCAACTCGTCGGGCACGCGCTGTCGCGGCCGCCGGGCGCGGGTGGTCTGCTGACTTTGCGCGTAGAGTGCGATTTCGCGAGCGACGTGCCTGCGACAATCCGTGCGTCCGAAGTTCATCGGCTGCGCTTTGCCGACCTGAACCACCGCGAGCGCACAGGCTGGCGCGAGATCGTAGTCGGCGCGTCAGCAGGCGACCGGATTTTTAATAGCACGGTTTTCGGTTCGGCGGTCACTGACGAGATCAAGGCGTATCCGCAAGACATGCTGACGGCCCCGCTCGACGAGCGCACAGTGGAATTGTCTTGGACAAGCGCGGCGCTCCCGGCGGGCAGTGTGCCCTTGCGCACACGCGACGGCCGACCGGCTGAACAAACTCGTGATCGGTTCGCAGAGTTGATCTCCGTCCGGGAGTTGACGCCGCTCGTCGCCCTGTTCGGACTCTTACTGGCGACTGGTCTCGGTGCGTTGCATGCGTTCTCGCCGGGACATGGCAAGACGGTCGTCGGCGCTTATCTCGTCGGCACACGCGGGACGGTGAAGCACGCGGCCTTTCTCGGTCTCACGGTGACAATCACACACACGGCCGGCGTCTTCGCGCTCGGCCTTATCACGCTCTTTGCCGCGCAGTACATCATGCCCGAACGGTTGCTGCCGATCCTATCTTTTGTCTCTGGCGCAATCGTCCTCAGCATCGGTCTGAGTCTCTTCGTCCGCCGGCTGCGCGGCTCGCTCGGACTGCCGACACACGATCACACACACGAGCACGGACACAAACATGACCACGCGCAGCATACGCATACACACGGCGGGGTGACGCATTCGCATCTGCCGCCGGGCACTGACGGCAGCCCCGTCACGTGGCGTAACCTGCTCGCGCTCGGCATCTCCGGCGGCCTGCTGCCGTGCCCGTCGGCGCTGGTCGTCCTGCTCTCCGCGATCTCATTCCACCGCGTCGGCTACGGGCTGGCGCTCGTCGTCGCCTTCAGCGTCGGACTGGCCGGCACACTCACCGCAGTCGGGTTGGCGTTCGTCTACGCCGGGCGGCTGATGAAGCGTCCGCTGGGCGGTGGACGTTTAGTGCGCGTGTTGCCCATGTTGAGCGCGCTCGTTATCGCGTGCGCCGGGGCGGCCATCTGTTACGAGGTGCTGGCGGCATCGGGCATGAATCTCGCGTGGTTCGGGCAGCACGTTTTCGGACAGGGCAACGCGGGCAGTCCAGCCGCCCCCCGCATTGCGTCGCTCGGCGCGTTCACATTGCTCGGCCTCGGGCTGGTATTTGGTCTTAAACACGCGACCGAAGTTGACCACATCATCGCCGTCTCAACCATCGTCAGCGAACACCGCAATGTGCTGCGCGCCGCGCTCGTCGGCGGCCTCTGGGGCGTGGGGCACACAGCATCGCTGGTCGTCGTCGGCGCGGTCGTACTCGCGTTGCGCGTCGCCATTCCGGAGCGTGTCGCCAACTGGCTGGAATTCGGCGTGGCGCTGATGATCATCTGGCTGGGCGCAAGCGCCCTGGTGCGCGCGTTGCGTGGCCGCGCCGATATGCACGTTCACCACCATAGCCACGACGGCGCGCAACATGTTCACCTGCACTTCCACGAACACAGTACGGAACACGCGGCCGGCACAACGCCAGCGCACGTGCATGTACTCAAGCGCATCGGGATCAAGCCGCTCTTGGTCGGCGCAATGCACGGGCTGGCAGGGTCTGCGGCGCTCACCCTGCTCATCCTGACGCAGATTGGCTCGCCTGCATTAGGACTGCTTTATCTCGCAATCTTCGGTTTCGGCTCGATCTGCGGTATGTTACTGATGTCTGGCTTAGTGGGTTTGCCATTTGCACTCAGCGCACGTCGGCTCACCGGGTTGAGCAATGGCCTGCAAACGGTCGCCGGTGTCTTAAGTGTCGCGTTTGGTTTCTGGTACGCCTATCATACGGGCATCGCGAGCGGCCTCTTAGGTCTGGTGCTATAAAGTCCAAGCAGCTACGTCTGCACTGCAAATGAATGTCGCTCGTAGCGCGCTGGTAGTGCGCGCCTATTGATTGGGCAAACAGGTAGAACCAGCGATATGTTGACCGTTAATGAACTGGCAGACCGCAAGACACCGGAGTTAGCGGAGGCGCAAACCGTGCGGAGCCGCGAGCAGGCGATGGCGACGGGCAAGCGTTACATCCCGGTCGCTGCGCCCGTGCTGGTCGGCAATGAGCGGGCCTATGCATTGGACTGCCTGGACTCCGGCTGGATTTCGTCGAGCGGTAAATACGTCGAACTCTTCGAGGCCAAGTTCGCCGAGTTCTGCGGGACGAAGTATGCGATCTCTTGTTGCAATGGGACGGTCGCGCTGCACCTCGCGCTGCTTGCGCTGGGCGTCGAGCCGGGTGACGAAGTAATCGTCCCGACGCTAACCTTTGTCGCAACGGCCAACGCCGTGACGTACTGCGGCGCGCTGCCCGTGTTCGTAGATGCTGAGCCGGCAACGTGGAATATTGACCCCGCGCGGGTCGAAGAAAAGATCACGCCGCGAACGAAGGGTATCATCGCCGTCCACCTCTACGGCCACCCGGCCGACATGGATGCGCTGAAGGCCATAGCGCGCAAACATAATCTCTTCATCATCGAGGACGCGGCCGAGGCGCACGGCGCACGCTATAAAGGGCAGCGCGTCGGCTCCATCGGCGATATAGCCGCCTTCAGTTTCTACGGCAATAAAATCATCGCGACCGGCGAGGGCGGCATGGTCGTCACTAACGATGCTGCCTTGGCCGGTCGCGCCCGCCTGCTGCGTGGGCAAGGCATGGACCCGCAGCGGCGTTACTGGTTTCCAATTGTCGGTTACAACTACCGGCTGACGAACATCGCTGCCGCCATCGGCCTCGCGCAGTTGGAAATGAGCGACTGGCACTTAGCACGTCGCCGCGAAGTCGCCAGTGCCTATCGCGAACAGCTACGCGGCCAACGCCGGCTAGTCGGGCAGATAGAACAAGCGTGGGCACAGCACGTCTACTGGATGTTTACGGTCGCCCTCGACGGCGAGGCGCTGCCGGAGCGGGATGAGCTTATCGGCCGGCTAGACGAAAGCGGGATCGAAACGCGCCCTGTCTTCTACCCAATGCACACGCTGCCTCCATATTTTGATGCAACAGGTGCGCATGAGTATCCGGTCGCCGAACGCATTGCGCGGCGCGGTATTAGCCTCCCGACGTGGGCCGGGCTTACGCGCGAAGATGTCCGTTACGTGTGTGAGGTACTCGGCGAGTGTTTGCAGCAGAGAGATTAATTCCGGGAACGACTCAACGGCCACGGGCGCTATGGTCAAGGAAGTCGGCTACATGCTTATGACAAGAGAGACAAGCATTCCAGCGGCTGAAGGAAAGACCGGCTGGCCTTGGACGGACTCGGCTTTATGTGTGCCGGAGATGTTGGATGCGGGCGCACGCTGGCCGCGCATCAGCGTAATTACTCCATCTTTTAATCAGGGGCCGTTTCTGGAGCAAACTATCAGGTCGGTGCTGGCGCAGAACTATCCTAACCTCGAATACATCATCATTGACGGGGGCAGTACGGACGGGAGCGTGGAGATCATCCGGCGTTACCAGCGCCGGCTGGCGTACTGGATCAGTGAGCAGGACGGCGGGCAGGCCCACGCGATCAATAAAGGGTTGGCACGGGCGAGCGGCGAGATCGTCGCTTACATTAACAGCGACGATTTCTACCTGCCTAGGGCTTTTGCGGCCGCCGCCGAGTGCTTCCGGCGCGAGCCTGCCTGCACGTGGTTGTGCGGGGACACGATCTTAGTTGATAGCGACGGGCGCACTACGTCGTCGCCGCAGACGAACGTGCCCCAGTCGGCGGGCCATTGTTTAGCGCGGCGCTATTTCGCTCAGCAGCAGGCGATGTTTTGGCGGCGTGAGGTATTGGCGGCCGGCTTTCAGGAGCGTTGGCGCTACTGTTTTGATTTCGAGCTATTCATCCGGTTACTCCTCGCCGGCCATAAGTGTGAGCACCTGCCCGTGACGTTGGCAGCGATGAGACTGCACCCCGACAGCAAAACGATGAGTGAGGCACATAATTTCGAGTCCGAAGTCTTCGCGATGTCGCAACCCTACTTCAGTCGCATAACATGGGCTGAACGTCGTTCGTGTACACACACTCACTTGCTCCGGCGATCATGTGCGGCGAGCGCGGCAGGGAGCGGGCGGGAGGCCGCCCGGTATCTCGCACAAGCACTGGTCACATACCCCGAAGGCATCAAGAGTCGTTGGTTCTGGGGGGGGCTGCGTCGAGTTCTGAAGAGCGGCTTCATGGAGATAGCAGCGCCAACTGCTGTCGGGCCAGAGCATACACGTTCTTGATTGACATCTTGGCCGGAATAAACAATTCGATGATTGATAGTAAGGAAAGTCCGGCCAGGCGCTGCTGCAAAAAAATATTTTCTATCCGCACTACTTACCAGTGAGCTTCGGGGCCGATGTGATTTCAACTATGGGCAGTCCTTAAGCGGAGACTGAGATGCAGCCACTTGCCGACTTTATCGGCGCTATACAAAATACGAGCGGGCTTAATTCCCAGCCACCGCGCCCGGGCCGAGTGAGTGTCATCGCACCGGTGAAGGACGAAGAGGCCAGCATCAGCCCGCTCATTGACGCCCTGTTGAAACAGACCTACCAGCCGGCGGAAATTATTTTAACTGACGGAGGCTCTCACGACCGGACGCGAGAGATAATCCGTGCATGGCAGAAGAAATCTTCTGTCCCCATCATCATGATAGAGACTGCGCACGCCTACCCCGGGCATGGTCGGAATCTGGCTATCACCCGCGCGCAGCACGAGTGGGTAGCCAGCATAGACGCGGGCATCGTGCCGGATTCAGACTGGTTACGTGAACTCGTCCTAGCTGCGGAAAGAGAACCGGAGGCGCGGATTATTTACGGTCGGTTTGAAGCAGTAACTGACACTTTCTTTACCGAGTGCGCCGCCATCTGTTACGTCCCACCCGCAGAGAAAATGACGCGCTTCATCGCGTCGAGCTTACTCCACCGCTCCGCCTGGGTGGCAGCGAGAGGTTTCCGCGAGGATTTGCGTACCGGGGAGGATCTGCTTTTCTTTCGCAGCTTAGCAAAAGCCGGCGTGCGGGAGGGATACAGTAAAGGCGCTGTCGTTCACTGGTCGTTGCGGGCCTCCATTGAAAGCACCTTTCGCGGCTTTGCGACTAGTTCCCGCCATTCGATGAGGGGCGGTTTAGCGTTCAACTGGCAATTTAATGTCTCTCGACTTTACCTGTTAATGTTCGTAGCATGCCTCGCTGGTTTCTTTTGGCCCCCGCTCTTAGGATTCATACCGTTAGTACAACTGTTGCGAGCCGAGCGCCGGCTATTCCGGTGGTATCGCGCAACGACACCACAACGGCTGTGGATGAAGCTGCTCGATCCGGCCCGCGTGCTGACCGTGAGCTGGATCCTAATCGTTATTGACGCCGCCATGTTTTGGGGGATGTGGCAATGGATTATGCGCGACTGTATGCGCGCTGGCGTAGAGCACGTTATTCAGAGTGAATCGGTTGACGACTGTTAACCATAGGCGCAAACAATCAGGCAGGCATGTCAGTGATCATTGAGCAATAGTTATGAGCGCGCAACATTTACTCGCTGATAAGACAATATGTGTCACAGGGGGCGAAGGCTTTCTCGGGCGTCGAGTAGTGATGCTGCTCCACAGTCGAGGGTACGGGAAAACGTTCGTCGTGCGCCGCCGCGAATACGACTTGATGCACGGCGAGGCGGTTGAGAGACTCTACCGCGATGTCAAACCGCAGGTGGTAATTCACTTGGCTGCGGTCGTAGGCGGAATAGGGGCCAACCAGGAATCCCCCGGTCGCTTCTTCTATGAAAACCTCATGATGGGCGCGCAACTCATCGAGGGCGCACGCGTCCACGGGGTCGAAAAACTCATACAGGTCGGGACGATCTGTTCCTACCCGAAATTCACGCCCGTGCCGTTCAAAGAGGAGAACTTGTGGAACGGCTACCCCGAAGAGACGAACGCGCCTTACGGCGTGGCGAAGAAGGCTCTGCTCGTACAGGCGCAGGCGTACCGCGAACAGTACGGGCTGAACGCGATCTACCTGCTACCGGTGAACCTGTACGGACCGGGCGACAACTTCTCGCCCCGGTTATCCCACGTCATTCCGGCGCTCATCAAAAAGTTCGTCGAAGCCGCAGAGCGCAATGCGCCTTATGTGGAAGTCTGGGGCACAGGACGGGCGACGCGCGAGTTTCTCTTCGTGGACGACGCCGCCGAGGGGATCGTTCTGGCGGCCGAGCAATATGATGAGGGCGAACCCGTCAACCTCGGGACGGGCTGTGAAATCAGCATCCGCGAACTGGCCGAACTGATTGCCAAAGTAACAAGATTTACCGGCGAGATTATCTGGGATGAGACCAAGCCCGATGGCCAACCACGCCGCAGTGTAGATACTTCGCGGGCGGCGGCATGCTTTGGCTTTCGCGCACGGACTGAATTCCTTGCCGGTCTCCAACACACCATCCGTTGGTATCAGGACAGGACGTTGGCGGGTTTTCCCTGAGACGGCGAATCGAGAACTTCCCGCGGCTCCTCGCCGAACGCTGCATCAATGTCGAACGGAACCAGTATCTCGACGCGCTAAAGTCAATTCAGACCAGCACGCACACGGGGGCACGATGTGCGGTTCATGCGCCAGCAACAGGCCGCATGAACATCACTTGGCGTCCACTATTGACGACCCACCTCAAGATGTCTCTCCAGCACGCGTTTCAGCTCACCTATGGCAAACGGCTTGACCAGGTAATCGGTGCAACCGGCGGCAAATGCCTTAGCTTCAGAAGCGGGGTGCGCATGACCAGAGAGGAAGACAATCGGCACATTACACGTAGATGCGAGTTCACGAATGCGGCGCGTCGCCGCAAAGCCATCAAGCAAGGGAAGAGTGCCGTCCATGAAAATGAGGTCGGGATGCAGGCTCTCCGCCAGAGTGGTTGCCAACTCGCCGTTTTCTGCTTCTACAACGCTGATGCCGCCGCGCATCTCAAGTACGGTTCTGAGCATGAAACGGGTGTCTTCATCATCCTCGACGATGAGGACGAGTGGAGGCGCGGACGCGGGTGACCTCTGCGCGGTGTGTGCGCCGGATGAGCGGGCGTCATAACTATGTAGGGGCTTCGTCATAACTGTATAAAACTTTCGCCATGGAGGGAGAGCTGTGCGGCGTGAAAACGATTCGCGCGCGCGTCGCGCTTCGCTTGCGCCTAGGGGATTGATCGTCGTTCTTGAAGAATGAAGGGCGAGGTTAATGCAAACGCTCGCCCTACCATTTTCCCCTTGTTCTACCCCCTGTGCTCGTTCGTCGTCCCTTCAAATGCGGGACGAAGTGGAGGTGCGAGCTTCCCGCTTGCGAGGAGCCACGCCGAACCTTTTACGGAGTATGGGTTTTATCTCACACGGAGGGGCCTTTTGGATATTGTGAGAAATCGGGAAGCTTGTAAGGGTTATCCCTTATGACGTATGGGGAAAGAACGGCAAATTCGCTCAATTGTCCTGGAGCCAGCCTTGAAGCAGCGCGTAGCGCACGATGTCGATGCGGTTTTTCATGCCCAGCTTTTCCATCGCGCGCGTCTTATACACTTCGATGGTTCTCACGCTGATGTCGAGGCGGGCGGCGATCTCCTTGTTCGCGTAGCCCCATGCGGTGAGGCGTAAGACTTCCTCTTCACGCCCGCTCAAGTCCTTGTCGGGGGGCACGCCGCGCGGGGCGCGCCTTCCGAGGGCGTCTGAGACGACCCGCCCGGCGACCGCCGGATCGAGGTAAGTGCCTCCCGCTGCGACCGTGCGGATCGCATGTACCAATTCGCCTGATGCGCTTTTTTTAAGCAGGTAGCCCGATGCCCCGGCCTTTAAGAGTTGCCGCAGGTAAGCGTCGTCGGCGTGGCGCGTCAAAGTTAAGACCTTGATTTCGGGACACAGCTTTTTTAACCGCCCGGTCGCCTTCAACCCGTTTAACTCCGGCATCGAAATGTCCATCACGACAACATCCGGCTTCAGTTCTTGCGCCAGCGCGACGGCCGCGCGCCCGTTGTCGGCTTCGCCGATTGTTTCCATATCGGTCTGGCGGTTGACGAGCAGCTTTAAGCCTTCGCGCATCATTTCATGGTCGTCGGCGATGAGGACGCGGAACTTATTCATGCGCCTCTCCGATCTCGCGCCACGGGCGGCGTGGGGATGCGGACAATGACCCGTGTGCCTTCCTCCGGGTGCGATTCGACTTCGACCATGCCGCCCACGAGCGCGGCACGCTCACGCATCCCGACCAGTCCCAAACCTTTATCGTTCGCGCCGGACGTACCGTCGGCGTCAAAGCCGACGCCGTCGTCTTC
>JBBRYU010000032.1:0-24627 GCA_038237345.1 Pyrinomonadales bacterium | reverse complement strand
GGAAGAAGTGACGCGCGAGACGAAAGAAGCGTTCGAGTTGTTCCGTCCGTTCATGGTGGACAACGCTTACATCTTCCGCGCCGACAACGTGCGCTCGCTGTTCGCGCGCTTCCGCAAAGATGAACGCCATCTCTTGCCGTGGCATCCGGAGACGCTCGATTGGTACGACTACTGGATGCACATCCACTTCCCCGGCTTGAAGAAGTGGGTCTTCCCGCAACTCGAAGAGGACATGCGCAAGCAGGAGAAGCGCGTCTATACTTATCGCGACCTGCTTGAATTATTCGAGACTTCGACCAAACGCTATGCCACGCGCGTCGCTATGCGCATTGAGCGGGCCGGGCAGAAAGAACAGTACACCTACGCTGATCTGCACGAGTTGGCCACGCGCGCCGCAGCCTTCTTTGCCAGCGAGGACGTAAAACTGGGCGACCGCGTGATGCTGCTCAGCCACAACGCACCCGAATGGGGCATGACCTACTTCGGCGTGCTGAAGACCGGCGCGACCTGCGTGCCGCTCGATCCCGAAAGCATGACGAGCGAGGTCGTCAACTTCGCGCGGGCCAGCGCCGCCGCCGGGTTGGTCATCAGCGCGGAGATGGACGAGAAACACGCTGACCTGCGCGAGCGGTTAAAGGAAGAAGGTCTTGAGGCAACGCGCATCTGGCGCTTCGATGAAGTGTTCGCGTTGACGCCGGAGGCGGTCGAAGACGAGCGCATCGCGCTCTTGCCTGCGCGTGTACAGCAACAGACGGTCGCGTCGCTCATCTTCACGTCGGGCACGACGGGCCAGCCGAAAGGCGTCATGCTCTCGCACAAGAACTTTGCGAACATGGTCTCGATGCTCGCCTCCGTCTTCGACATGACAACGCGCGACGGCGTGCTGTCAGTCCTGCCGCTCCATCACACGTTTGAATTCTCAACCGGCTTTTTGACACCGCTCAGTCGCGGCGCGCAGATCACTTACCTGCCCGATTTGACCGGCGAAGAGCTTGCCCGCGCGATCAAGAACGGGCACGTGACCGGCATGGTCGGTGTGCCCGCGCTGTGGGAATTGCTGCACCGGCGCATCATGAATCGGCTGCGCGAGCGGGGTGAGTGGATCGGCAACGTCGCCGACGTGTTGATGACGGCCAATAGTTGGCTGCGCGACAACACGCCGCTCAATCTGGGCCAAGTCGTCTTCCGCCCGATTCACACCGGTCTCGGCGGGCGCATACGTTACCTCATCAGCGGCGGCTCGGCGCTGAATGAACAAGTCAAGAAAGATTTTCACGGGCTAGGTTTTACCATCCTCGAAGGCTATGGACTTACGGAAGCGTCGCCCGTGCTGAGCGTGACGCGGCCGGTGAATAAGTTGAACGCGGCGAGCGTCGGGCGAGCGTTGCCCGGCGTCGAGATCAAGATTGTAGACGCGGACGCATCCGGTATCGGCGAAGTCGTCGCGCGCGGCGCGAACGTGATGCTCGGCTATTACAACAACGAGGACGCGACCAAGTCTGTACTCGTCAATCGCTGGCTCTACACGGGCGATCTCGGCCGGTTAGACGACGATGGCGGCCTCTATCTCGTCGGTCGTTCCAAAGACATCATCGTTGATTCGAACGGCAAGAACGTCTATCCGGACGAGATCGAAGACCTCTACAGCAATACGCTTTACATCAAGGAACTGAGCGTCGTCGGGCTGCCGGACGAGGTCGGCGAGAAAGTCGCGTGCATGGTCGTGCCCGATTACGACTACGATATCGCGCTGGCGCGCACCGAAGTCAAGCACAAGATCGAAGAGCATTTCAAGGACATCTCGTCCGCGCTGCCCTTCTACAAGCGCGTGAAGGTGCTGCATTTCTGGGACGGCGAACTGCCGCGCACGGCGACGCGCAAGGTCAAACGCCGCGAGGTCGTCGCCGCCATGCAGGTGCTGGAGCAGTCAATGCGCAACGTGCCGGGCGCGGGGCTTAACGAAGAGCGGACGGTGAAAGACCCGAGCGCGAACTGGCTGATCGACATCGTCGCTACGGTGGCGAACCGCGCGCGCGCGGAGATCAAGCTCGATACGCGGCTGAGCGATCTCGGTTTCGACAGTTTGATGTACGTGGAGTTGGCGAGCGCGATTGAGGGCGCGGGCGGCACGTTGAAGTCGCCGGACACGTTGACGGAGGTGCGCGATCTGCGCGAGTTGGCGAGCGTCGTCGCGCGCCAGACGGGAGCCGAGCATGAGCGGGTGGAGCAGCACCGGGCGGAAGAGCAGAAGACCGAGGATGAGATTTATATCCCCTCGCTGGTTCGCACCGTGGGCAACAAGGGTCTCGACGTGTTGCA
Source organism: Pyrinomonadales bacterium (assembly GCA_038237345.1). Taxonomy (GTDB): domain Bacteria; phylum Acidobacteriota; class Blastocatellia; order Pyrinomonadales; family Pyrinomonadaceae; genus QHXQ01. The sequence continues at coordinate 22,308 of JBBRYU010000032.1, read as the reverse complement.
GCGCGCCTTCTACGAACGCATCCTGAAGATGAAGTGTGAGGGCTGCACGAACGTGCCCGTCCACACCAACTTCATCGTGGCCGCGAACCACACATCGCACCTCGACACAGGGTTGATCAAAATGGCGCTCGGCGAAGCGGGCAAAGACATGGTCGCGCTCGCGGCGGCCGATTATTTCTTTGACAACAAGTACAAGCGCGCCTACATGTACAACTTCACGAGTACCGTGCCGATGGAGCGGAGCGGTAGCTTGCGCAAGTCTCTGCGCCACGCCCTCTCATTCCTCGAACGCGGTTACAACGCGCTCATCTTCCCTGAAGGCACGCGCTCGTTGACCGGCGAACTAGCCGACTTCAAGCCGGTGCTCGGCTTTCTCGCGCTAACAGCGGGCGTCGGCATCCTGCCCATCTACGTCTACGGCACATACGAAGTGCTGCCGAAGGGATCGAACATGCTCCACGGCCGCGAAGTGGGCGCGCGGGTCGGCCGCTTCCTGTCGGCCGCGGAACTCGAAGCGATGACGAAAGGCATGCCCAAGTCCGAAGGTTATCGCCTGATCGCCGCTTTCGTCCGGCACGAGATCGAGAACCTCCGCGACGGCACGCGCCACGCCTTCGACGCTACGTCTTTGCGTCGCCGCTGGCGCGCCGAACGTCGCGCGCACACACACGAAAATACGAGCACACATCCCACAGACGAAATGGCCGCGACCGGAGACTGATCGAGAACAGCGCCGAGTGCCGAGTGACAAGTGAACAGCTTCTTACTCGTCACTCGTCACTCGTCACTTGTCACTCGTCACTAACTTTATGGCTACGAAGAAGAGCATGCCGCGCAAGACGGCGACGAAGAAGCGAGCGACGAAGAGTGCGCCGGCTAAGCGCGCGGCTGTCAAAGGCGGCACAGCCAAGAGCACAGCGCTCGTGCAGCGCGCCGCGCCGGTGACGCTCGTTACGGGCGGGACAGGGTTTCTCGGCTCACACCTCGTGCGGCAGTTGGTCGCGGCGGGTGAGCGGCATCTGCGTGTGTTTGCGACCAGTGCGCCGGCGTGGCTGGCAGAGTTGGGCGTTGAAGTCGTGACCGGCTCGATCACGAATGCAGATGACGTGGCACAGGCGTTGATGAATGTCCGCGCTGTCTACCATCTCGCGGGGCGCGTCACGCGCGAGCGCGAGGACGCACACAAGCTTCATGAATTGCATGTGAACGGCACGCGCATACTGTGTCAGGCGGCGCGGGCAGCGGGCGTGAAAGACATGCTGCTCGTCTCGACGAGCGGCACGATTGCAGTTACGGACGATGCTCAAATCACGCCGGACGAGCATTGGCCCCCGCCGCTCGACATCATCTCACGTTGGCCCTACTACGCCAGCAAGTTCTATCAAGAGCGCGTCGCGTTGGAATATTTTACGGGGCCGGGTCTCCGTCTCGTCATCGTCAATCCGAGTCTGTTGCTTGGCCCCGGCGACGAACGGCTTAGCTCGACCAAAGTGATCCTTGATTTTCTGGCGCGCAAGATCATGAGCGTGCCGGGCGGCGGGTTGAGCTTCGTGGATGCGCGCGACGTGGCGGCGGTGCTGCCTGTCGCATTGGCGCGCGGGGCGCATGGTGAACGCTTCTTGCTCGGTGCTGTCAATTGGTCGTTCGCCAAATTCTTCGAGCGGTTGGAGCGACTAACGAAGGTCTCCGCGCCGCGCTTTGCCCTACCCGCGCGCCTCGCCGTCTCCGGCGCGCAAGCCCTACATTCGCTCTATCGCCATTGGCAACTCGCGCCGCCGGTCGAACCGGTCGAGATCGAGCAAGCCGAACACTTCTGGTATCTGGATGCAAGCAAAGCGCAACGCGAACTCGGCTTCGCGCCGCGCGATCCACAAGAGACTTTGCAAGAGACAGTCGCCTACGTGCGCACGCACTTCCTCGGTAAAGGCGCGTTCGCATGAATGGGAGTTGTCGCTTCCTTGGGCTTGAATGTTACGGGCAGCTAACGTCGCACCGGGGGCACAGAACTTGATCGGCTCTGTGCCCCCGGTGTGCTCTCTGTATGGCTGTGGTGACAGGAGCGCCTGCTACCAAAAGCTTGAAAAATGACGAGCGGGATCAAAGCGGCACGCGCACACGCAAAGCACGCGGACTAATCTCGAAACTCGCCGGCAGAGTCCCGACCAGTTCTCCGTCAACTTCAAGCTGCACTTTTGCGCTATCATCTGTTGCGCTTACCGTGACGCGCGTCGCGTGCGCGTGATGCACTTGCTGCATGCCGAGATGCGTGCCGAGGTAGAGCTTATAGACGTTGGTGAGGATCGTCAGCGCGTCGAGATCGCCGAGCGCGACCACGTCGAGCAGGCCATCATTAAGTTTCGCTTCCGGCGCGATCTTCATGCCGCCACCAAAGAAGCGCGCGTTCGCCACACACAGGTTGGCGACTGTCAGGCGGCGCGCGGGCTTGTCGTCCAGCCCAAGCATGATCGTCGGCTTCGTGAACGCGAGCGTCGTTTGCAACGCCGCCAATGCGAACGAAGCTTTCCCGCCAAGCAGACGCGACGCGCCCGGCGGCAGCCAACTCGCATCGCCCGCCTTCACACGCCGAACGACATCGCCGCCCATGCCGCATGAAGCGACGTTCAGAAAATAGCGCGCCTCGTCTGTGCCCTTATGATTCACGTAACTGACATGACCTACATCAAGCAACTGCGTGCGCCCCGCGCGCAGTGCCGTTGCTGCATCGGCCGCTCGCACGGGTATGTTGAGCGTGCGCCGGAAGTCGCCCCCCGTGCCGCTCGGCAACACGCCCAACTCTGCGTCCGTGCCTGATGCCAGAATACCGTTCGCCACTTCTGAGATCGTGCCGTCACCGCCGCACGCAATGATCAAGCGCCGGCCGGCACTAGCCTCGCGGGCGGCGATGATTGCGCCGTCGCCCTGATGTTCTGTAAACGCACAAGCGAACGGTCCAAAGTGCGTGCGTAACTCGCTCGCAATGCGCGACCACGCTGCGCCGGTCGCGCCCGCGGCCGAAGCCGGATTGATGATAACGAGTGACAGACTCATCCCTGCGCTCCATACTGCGCGCGATCCTGTTCGCCCAGTTCGGCGATCTTGGCCATGACGAAGTCGGCGATCTCTTTATGTGTGCGCAGACGGTCGGGCTGCTGGTTGAACTCAGAGAGATCGAGGGCGGGGCCAAAGTGTATGCGGACAGGCGGGCCCCCTGTCCAGTTGCCTAGCACTTGTCGTGGTAGATCGTTACTGAGACCAGCAATGAAGACAGGCACAACTTGCGGCTCAGCCGCTTTGATGACGCGCCCGATGCCGGGTTGCGGACGAAGGAAGCTATACGGGTTTGGATTCTTGTTGCGCGTGCCTTCAGGGTGAAAGCCGATGACGTGCCCCGCGCCATGCGCGCAGAGATCGGCGAGGCGGCGCATCGAGAATTTGTCGAACTCGCGCTTCTCCATCATCGGTTTGTCGCCGCCCGTGAAGAACGGCGGGTACATAGACCACCAGCCCATCACGAGATTGACGAACATGCCGAGCAGCGATTCATAGAAGAAGCGGGCGCGCACAGGAAAGAAGAGTCGCTTCGCCCACTTCGTCCGGCGAAAGAGGACGGCAGAGACGACGTACATGTCGAAGAACGAGCGATGATTGGCGGCGAGCAGCAAAGGCTTTTCATGCGAGAGGGCTTCGACGTGCTCCAGCCCATGCACGTGCATGAGGTTGTACGTCGCCAGTTGAATCCAGCCTGCGCCGAGTGTGCGCTGGCAGAACGTCCAGAAACGTTTCCAACGGCCCTCGTTCATCCGGTGCGTCATACGAAACGCGAACCGCTCCATCGGCGCGAGCAAGGCAAGCTCGGCCCGCGTCGGCTCACGCGCGCTCAGCGCAACTTCCGCCGATTGTTCGATTGCTTGTGTGGTTGGCTCAAGCTCAGTCAATTGAGAAATACTTTGCTTCTGCGTGATGCACGATGATCGCGGAGGTGGACTGCTCCGGCTCAAGCTGAAACTCTTCCGAGAGCGACACGCCGATGCGCGCCGGGTCAAGCAACTCGAAGAGTTTGGTCTGGTCTTCAAGATTCGGGCACGCCGGATAGCCAAAGCTGAAACGCGAGCCTTGATAACCTTGATGGAAGAGCTTGCCGAGTTCGCGCGCGTCTCCGGCGGCGAGACCGAGTTCCGCGCGCACGCGCTGATGCCAAAGCTCCGCGAGCGCTTCGGCCGTTTCGACGCTGAGACCGTGAAAGTAGAGATACTCGGCGTAATTGTCTGCCTTGAACAACTCCTGCGCGTACTCGCTCGCGCGCTCGCCGACGGTGACGAGTTGGAACGCGACCACATCCATGCGCCCCGACTCCTGCGCCGCGAAGTAGTCCGCGATGCAGAGCCGCTTGCTCGCGGGCTGGCGCGGAAAAGTGAAACGCATGCGCTCGGTACGCTCATCATCCTCGTAGATGACTAGATCGTTGCCGGCTGACTGACAAGGAAAATAGCCGTATGCGATGCGCGGCGTGAGCAGGTGCTCGCGCTTTGATCGCTCCTTCATCTCCTCGTAAACCGGGCGCACCTTGTCGGCAACGAGCGTGCGATAGTCATCCGCGCTACTACGCCCCTGTTTGAACTGCCACTGCCCTTTGAACAAGGCCGGTTCATTGATGTAAGCAAAGACTTCATCGAGCGGCACATCTTCAACGATGCGCGAGCCGTGGAATGGCGGGCGCGGGATGGGCGCGTCGGCGCGCACCTCAGAGCGGCGCGTGTGCGTCGTCTCGCTCGCGTCTCTGAGTACACCCCGCAGACGCGCGGGCTTGCGTATGCCGAGCTTCGCCTCTTCACCAATCAACTCTTCCGCTTCGTCCGCCGCACTACCGTCGCCGTTAGCGCCAGCAGCCGTCGCTTTTGCTTTCTTCGTCGCTTCGCTACCGCCGCCTTTCAACAAGTCCATCGTATGCAGCCCGTCGAAGGCATCTTTGGCGTAGTACAACTGACCTTTGTACACGGCCGTCAAATCCTCTTCGACGTACCGCCGCGTGAGCGCCGCCCCGCCCAAGACGACCGGCGCGTTGATGCCGCGCTCATTCATCAACTCCAGATTCTCGCGCATGATCAAAGTGGACTTAACCAGCAACCCCGACATGCCGATAGCGTCCGCGCCGTGCTCCTCGTGGGCTTGCAGGATCGCGTCAATCGACTGCTTGATGCCGAGATTGATGACGCGATAGCCGTTATTGGTCAGGATGATGTCCACGAGGTTCTTGCCGATGTCGTGTACGTCGCCCTTCACGGTGGCCAGTACCATCGTGCCCTTCGTCGTCGCGCCACCTTTGCGCTCCATGAACGGCTCAAGAAAACGCACCGCCGTCTTCATCACTTCCGCCGACTGCAAGACGAACGGCAACTGCATCTGCCCGCTGCCGAACAACTCGCCCACAACCTTCATGCCATCGAGCAGGATATTGTTGATGATATCGAGCGCGGAGTATTGTGTGAGCGCGAGCTTCAGATTATCTTCGAGCTTAATCTTCTCGCCGCCGATGATATGCTCCTTCAGTCTTTCTTCAACCGGCAGATTCGCGTCGTCCTGCTTCTCTTTCTTCGCCGTGACGCCTGCAAACAGCTTGGTGAACTCGGTGAGCGGATCATAGACGCAGATGTCGCCGTCGAACTTGCGCTCGTCGTAGATGAGTTGTCGCGCGACTTCAAGCTCGCGCGCGCCGATACGGTTGAGCGGCACGATCTTACTCGCGTTGACGATGGCGGCATCAAGCCCGGCCTCGACTGCTTCGTGCAAGAATACGGAATTAAGCACCACGCGCGAGACCGGCGAGAGACCAAAAGAGACGTTCGAGACGCCGAGAATGGTGAACGCACCGGGCAGTTCCTGCTTGATGCGGCGCAGGGAGGCAATGGTCTCGGCGGCGTTGCGCCGATCCTCTTCGATGCCGGTCGAGATGGGCAACGCGAGTGAATCGAAAAATATGTCGGTCGCTAAATAGCCGAGTTGTTGCGTCGCCTGTTCGTATGCGCGACGCGCAATCTCCAGCTTGTTGTCGGCGGTGCGCGCCATGCCCTGCTCGTCAATCGTGCCGATGACGACGCTCGCGCCGTACTCTTGCGCCAACTCGATCACTTTGCGGAAGCGCGGCTCGCCGTCCTCATAATTCGTCGAATTCAGAATGCACTTGCCGCCCGCGTGTTGCAGCCCCGCTTCCATCTTCTGCCACTCGGTCGAATCGAGCATGAGCGGGATGCGCACCTGTGTGACGAGGCGCGCCGCAAGTTCGTGCATATCGTTCACGCCGTCGCGCCCGACAAAGTCCACGTTCACGTCCAAGATGTGCGCGCCCTCGCGCTCCTGTGCGCGTGCAAGTGAGACCAATCCGTCCCAGTCTTCCACGTTCAGCAGATCGCGCATCTTCTTCGAGCCGGAGGCGTTGACGCGCTCGCCGACGATAAGGAACGAGTTGTCCTGCACGTACGGCTGCTGGCTGTAGAGCGACGCAGCCGCCGGCACAAGCCCGCCTGTGCGGCGTGGCTTCGGCGTGATTTGTCGCATTGCTTCGACGACTAATTTGAGGTGCGCGGGCGTCGTGCCGCAACAACCACCGACGACGTTGACGCCGAAATCTTTGGCGAAGTGGACAATCTGCGCCGTGAAGGATTCGGGCGTCTCGTCATAGTGCATCTGGCCGTCTTTGATGCTGGGCAGCCCCGCGTTCGGCAGGACGGAGACGGGCAGCGGCGCGTTCTCGCAAAGATAGCGCAGGCTCTCGGTCATGTTCTTCGGCCCCGTGCCGCAGTTCATGCCGATGACATCAATCGGAAACGGCGCGAGCGCCGTCAAGGCCGCGCTGATCTCCGTACCGGGCAACATCGTGCCCCATAGTTCAATCGTCACCTGCGCGATCACCGGCACGCGCCGCTTGCTCGCCGCGAACTCCTCGAAGATGGCCGCGAGCGTGGCTTTTGTCTGCAATATATCCTGACAGGTTTCGACGATCAGTATGTCCGCGCCGCCGTCGAGCAGGCCACGCGCCTGTTCGGCGTAGGCAGCTTTGATATCGAGAAAGCTGATGTGGCCGAGCGTCGGCGACTTCGTGCCCGGACCCATCGAACCCGCCGCCCAGCGCGGATGTTCTTTCGTCGCATAGTCGTTGGCGATGCGCTTCGCCAACTGCGCGGCGCGCACGTTCAACTCGTACGCCATCTGCGCGATGCCGTACTCGGCCAGCACGACGGACGTGCCGCCGAACGAATCGGTCTCCACCACGTCGCAGCCAACAGCGAGGAACGCGGCATGCACCTGTTCGACGGCCGCAGGCTTGCTGACGAGCAAGTATTCCGGGCAGCCCTCGAACTGCGGCCCGCCGTAGTCGTCCACCGTCAGGTTCTGCACTTGCAGGTTCGTGCCCATCGCGCCGTCAAAGACGACGATGCGTTCTTTCAATGTGTCGAGAAACTTGCTCATCCGCTCTTGCCTCATTATATGACCACCCGCAAAGGTTAAGCCCCGCGCTAAACAACGCGGGGCTGCGAAACGCTTGAGAGCCATCTGTGCGTGCGGTCTCTCTCTGCCGAGACGTGCCGAGCTGTTTAGCTGTTTGTTTTACGTGGCCGCAAGTCGCCTTAACTCACCACGTTTGCCCAACGCAAGGTATTGAAACATCACGCGGCAGACGTGTCAAGACAACGAAACGGGGGGCGCAGCTAACACCGCCCGCGGATAAGGCGCAAGAGTCGGCGCGGGTCAATCGCTACTCGTAGCCCGCACGGCTTTTCACTTGTCACCCGCCACCGTTGGTGCTAATTTCGCTGTCGTTCTGCTGAATTTCCGCCCACTATGCCGACTATCCGACGAGCGATCTACCCCGGCTCTTTCGATCCGGTGACGAATGGTCACTTGGACATCATCGGGCGCGGCTGCGCGCTGTTTGACGAGATCATCGTGGCCATAGTGGTCAACCCGCACAAGCAGCCGCTATTCACGGTCGCAGAGCGGAGAGAGATTCTGACCAATGTGCTGGCGGAGATAAAGCGCGATTCGTGCCGGCTGATCGTGGAAGATTTTCAGGGACTGCTGATAGAATACGCGGCGGCCCGGCAAGCGTGTGCCATCGTGCGCGGCATCCGCGCGTTCTCGGATTATGAATATGAGTTGCAGATGGCGCTGATGAATCGTCGACTTGCGCCGCAGATCGAGACCGTCTTCATGATGCCGGCTGTAACTTACTCCTACGTTAGCTCACGCCTCGTCAAAGAGGTCGCACAACTCGGCGGCACGATTACGGGTCTTGTGCCTACCGTCGTTGAGACACGCATACGAGAGAAGTTCAAACGTCCTTGAGCGCGCTCGCCGCGCAACGCGGCGGTGCTACACTTGCAACCTTACAAGCCTCTCTGGCTGAATGCATGATGACCAAAACGGCTCCAAGCAATTTCCCCATCGCGGCGAACGTCGCGCGCATGCAGGTGTCCGCGACGCTGGTGGCGATGCAGCAGGCGCTTGCCTTGCGCGCACAGGGCGCGGACGTGGTTGATCTGGGTGCGGGCGAACCGGATTTCGACACACCCGAACACATCAAGCAAGCTGCTGTTGAAGCATTGCGGCAAGGCGAGACGAAGTACACGGCGACGGCCGGCACGCGCGCATTGCAAGCGGCGCTCATCAACTACTACGAGCGCGAGTTCGGCGCACGCTTCGACTACAAAGAAGTGATGGCGACGGCGGGCGGCAAGCAGGCCATCTTCAATGCGGTCGTCGCACTCGTCGAACCGGGCGACGAGGTCTTGATCGCACGCCCCTACTGGGTCTCATTTCCTGAGATGGTTACGTTCGCGGGCGCGTCGCCGGTGCTGATTGACACCGAGGAGAGCGGCTTCCACCTGACTGCCGAACAGGTCGCGCAGGCCGCCACACCGCGCACAAAATTAATTATCATCAACTCGCCGTCGAACCCCGCGGGGCGCGTGATTCCGCCCGACGAGTTTCAACGCATACTTGAAATTTGCGCCGAGCGCGACATCTATGCGATCTCGGATGAGTGCTATCTGCGCTTCGTTTATGAACCGGCGCGCGTGTTCAGCGCGGCGAGTCTCGCGCCGGAGTTGCGTGCGCGGCTATGTATCGCAGGCTCGTTCTCAAAAACCTACGCGATGACCGGCTGGCGCATGGGCTACGCGCTCGCGCCGCCCGCTTGGATCGCCGCGATGCTCAAGGTGCAAGGCCACTCGACGAGCAATCCCAACTCTATCGCGCAGCGCGCGGCCACAGAAGCCTTGAACGGCACACAGGACTGCGTGGCCGAGATGCTGGGCGAATACAGCCGCCGCCGCGCATGGCTCATCAATGCGCTTGCGGAGATTCCGGGCTTGCGCTGTTTTGAACCGGAGGGCGCGTTCTACGCTTTCCCGGATGTGCGCGGCTGTCTGAATGAGCGGGTAGCAACGTCGGGCGCGTTCGCCGCTAAATTACTGAACGAGGAGTTGACGGTTGTAACGGACGGCGCGGGCTTTGGCGCAGACGGCTTCATACGCATCTCTTATGCGACCTCACTTGAACGCTTGCAGGAAGGCGTGCAACGCATCCGTCGCATCGCCGCGCAGTGCGTGGAGTAAGCGCCGGTTGCGCCGGCGCATTTAGTCCTGGCAAGGACGTTATACTGTAGCCCACGGCGTGGGCCGTGGGTGTAGAGCAGGGGAATAGCTAAAGCCCCGGAGGGGCGAAAGAGGATCAACGTCGATCCTCTTTCGCCCCTCCGGGGCTTTTCAATTTTATCCTCAACTTGATCCCACAGCTCACGCCGTAGGCTACAGTTCTGCCGCCCCTTGCCGGAGCTTGGCTCAGTAGATGTTGAAATTGTAGACGACGGATACGTACTGCGAGACCTTGTGCCCGTCCTTCTCGGCGGGCGTGAACTGAATCCTGCGCGCCGCTTCAATCGCCTTCTCCGTCAATCCGTCCGGCAGACGCTTGACCGGCTGTATGCCCGTCACCGATCCGTTCGACGCTAAGACCATGCGCAACACAACCTCGCCTGTGACGTTATTCTTGCGCGCCTCTTCGGTAAACTGCGGCTCCGGCTTCGATGTGATCACCGCGCGCCGCGTCACCTCTTTAACTGTGAAGTTGCGGCTATAGTCTGCGCCACCGCCACCGCCACCGGGGCCGCCACCGCCCTCTGCGCGGTCACCCCCACCCGTATTGCCGCCGCGACCGGGGCCGACGCCGCCGCCCTCACCAGAACCCACTCCGCCGCCTGTGCCTGTGCCGATGCCATTGCCCGTACCGGGGCCGGAACTGGTCTCGGTTGACTTCGACTTCGGATCGCCATAAGGCAGCGGCCGCGGATCGGGCGGAAACAGGGTCGGGTCTGCGTCAATCGAAGCCGCCACCGGCAGACTCGGATTCTTGATCGTCGGCGGGTGCGGATCAGGCGCGACCACCTGCGGCACGGTCAGCGACGCGGGCGGGAGTTTGCCGAAACTCGCGGGCTTGGTCTCCATGCGGCCACCGCCGCCGCCGCCGCCCGGTTTCTTAAAATCCGGCTTCGAGCCGCCGCCGTTGCCTTTGTTCATCCCTGCCGGCCCTTCGTCCGGCTTCTTCTGTTCTTCGGGAATGTCCGTTACCGGCCCCAGATATTCAAGGTCTTCACGCACTCTGTCGGTCGCCACCTGCCGCGCACGCAGGTTATCAATCACGATGTAAGCAACCGCGCCGGACAACAGCAAGGCGAGGGCGGTGATGATGCCCACTACCGCCGTCGTGTGCTTCGCCCGCATGCGGTCGAGCAGGGCGATGGTCGCGCCGCTCAAGGCCAAGGCGATGAAGGCGACAGCGACTACTTTGAGCGAGACAGTGTGCCGCGACTGTAAGCTATCGAAACCTGCGATGAGACCGGCGATCAGGATCAAGCCGGCGAAGGCAGAGATGATGCCCTTCGCTACGTTCGGCTGCGAGATGAAGCGGCCGAATGAGTGCCCGTAAGCCACCGTGCCGCGCTTGATGAACCCCGACGGATCGCGTTTGAACTCGGGCCAAGTCAAACCTGCTTCGTGCCCGGTCTCGCGCAACTCCGTTGACAGGCGGCTGATGAGTCCCTTGTCTTCAATGATCGTTAAATGGAACTCTTCGCGCTCACGCGCTAGGCTGAATCCGTCCGCACCCGCGCCGGCCGCCACAGCAGCACCAACCGCCTCTTCATGCGGCGCACCGGCCGCCCAAGTGTCCTCGCCTGCGCCCGTCGTCTCACCTGTGGTTGCATAAGCTGCGCCGTCTACATGCGGCACGTTGCCGGCGGTTGTGACCGATTCGGCCGCCGCCGCGTTGAAACCGTTCGATAGCGGCGTGCCGTCAACCGGACAGAACCCGAATTTATCGGCGAAATCTTCTTGACAGGTCGGACATCTCTTCATCGTCTCTTCCTAACTGTGAAAAGCTCGGCGGCCCTTCTTCCTCTTGCGTTGCGCTCAAATTCGCTGCGGACTGCTACTCTGCTAAACGACGGGAATGGAAACTGCCCATCTGCATTATACATGATCCAACTTGCGTCGTACCCCGGTCGGGGCATACCAACCTCTCGAAAGTCTTTGATGCGCCTACTGCCGGTCGGGTTTCCGCGCAAACGTAAAGAAGTTTAATCGTTTAGCCGGCTAGTTGACGCTCGCGCCGCACGACCTCTAAACTGCGTTGGCAACTCCCCAGAGCGTTTTTTCCGTCAGACCGACGCGCCGCGCACGTCATTAACATCTTTTTCGCGGCCCCAGAGCCGATGCAAACTTTGCCATTTCCTGAAATGATGCGCCGAACCAATACGTTGCCCCTCTGCCAGCGAGTTTTCATCTCGTTTGCCCTGCTCACGGCCCTCGCGTCGCCCGCGCCCGCACTGACTCGTACCGCGCAAGCGGCCAACCCCGAACCGCGCCGCGAACAGTTGCTCAATGGACTACCAATACTGCTCTCGTACCGGCCCGGCGACCAACAAGTGCTGTTGAAGCTACGCATCAGCAGCGGCGCGGCTTTCGATCTCGCCGGCAAAGAGGGCTTGATGGCGCTCCTCAGCGACATTCTCTTTCCTGACCCGAATACGCGCATATTCGTGACCGAAGAACTCGGCGGGCAGATGGAGATCGCAACCGCTTACGATCACATTGATGTCATCTTATCGGGGCGCGCGGCTGAGTTCGAGCGATTGGCGGAGTTGCTGCGCAACGCGGTCGTTAACACGCGCATCGTCGCGGAGGATGTGGCGCGGCTGCGCGACGAGCGCATCAAGGCCGCGCGGGCCGCCCCTGTTTCGCCCGCGCTTCGCGCCGACCGCGCTGTCGCCGCGCGCCTCTTCGGTAAGCATCCTTATGGTCGTCTCGTCGCCGGCACACCCGAATCGCTCGCGCGCATAGACCGCGCCGATCTACTACAAGCACGTGACCGCTTTCTGACGGCCGACAACGCGCGGCTCGTCATCATCGGCGGCGTCGAGCCGACCCGTGCGCTGCGCGTCTTCCGCCAGTTCCTCGGCGCATGGCGCAAGAGCGACACACTCGTGCCCGCCACCTTCCGCCAACCCAACGCGCCGGATGCACGCACACTCATCATCGATCAAGCCGGCGCGGACACGACAGAAGTACGTCTCGCCTTGCGCGGATTCGCGCGCCCGGATCGCGATCGCGTCGCTGCGGCCGTACTCGCCGCCCTCGCACGCGAACGCTGGCAGGCCGCGCTCAGCGCGAACAAGCTGCCGCAAACTCTCGCTGTGCGGCATGAGGCTCATAGAGTCGCGGGTGTCTGGCAGATGAGCGCGCGGGTACAGTCCGCCGCCGCCGCACAGACAATCGAAGCCGCCCGCGCCACGTTGCGCGCACTCGCGTCTGCGCCACCGACAACGGCCGAGTTTGAACAGGCCAAGCGCGAGGCTGCCGCCGCGTTGCAGCCAACCAAGCAGCCTGACATCGCCCTCGCGGATCAATGGCTCGATACCGAGAGTTACAACACAGCGCCCGCAGATGAGCAACGCAGGCTCGCCGAGTTGACGCCGGCCGAAGTGCAGCGCGTCGCCGCGCGACTCCTCCGTGATATGTCGGTGGCGAGCGTCGCTGTCGGTCCCGTAGCCGAGTTGCAGAGTGAGTTGGCCCGCATGAGCAACGGCACTGAAGTGTTTGGCGCGCCTATGCCGACGCCCGCCACGCCCCGTCGCCCATAATCAATTTACAAGCAAAACGCAAAGCGGAGACAACCCGCAGGCACGCATTTCCCGCTAATGTGCCGATGACAAAAGCTTACCTGGACACCGAACGACAGTTGGAACACGCGCGCCGTGTGCGCGCGATGTTTGCGGGCATCGCTGCCCGTTATGATCTTTTAAATCATTTGTTGTCGGGTAATACCGACCAACGTTGGCGGCAAATTGTGGCCGCGCGTCTGCGCCCAGTGCTCGGCGCGGGTACGCGCACGCTCGACGTGGCTTGCGGCACGGGCGACCTCACGCTCACGTTGGCCAATGCCGGCGAGACGCAGGTCATCGGGCTTGACTTCTGCCGGCCGATGCTTGAACTGGCCGCACGCAAGGCGCAGGGACACGAGCGCAAACTGCCCTTCATCGAAGGTGACGCGCTGCATTTGCCTTTCGCCGCTGCGACGTTCGATGTCGTGACCATCGCGTTCGGGCTGCGGAATCTGGCAGATGTCGAAACTGGCTTGCGTGAGTTGTGGCGCGTACTCAAGCCCGGCGGTACGCTCGCGGTGCTTGAGTTCTCGCGCCCTATCGTGCCCGGTTTTCGTGCTTTGTTCGGATTCTATTTTACGCGCGTGCTGCCACGCATCGGCGGACTGGTAAGCGGCTCGCGCGGCGCGTATGAGTATCTGCCGGATTCGGTCGCGCGCTTTCCGGATCAAGCGCAACTGGCGAAGTTGCTGCGCGAAGTTGGGTGGGCGCAAGTTGAGTATCAGAATTTGACCGGCGGGATCGCGGCGCTGCACACAGGCGTACGCTCGGTTTGACAATGAGCTTGATTGCGCTGCCCGTTGTGGAGCGCGATCACACAACGTAGCCCGATGGACTTCGGGTTCAACTCGCCGCATGATGGTTGTCGGGGCCGTCGTGCGACGAAGAACCCAAGTTCCATCGGGCTACGTTTATTTGCGAACCAGATGTCGTATTTCTGCCGTCTCCGACTAGAGATTCACGATTTGCAGTTTCGCAATGCTATTATTCCACCCGCAGTCTTAGCCTAATCAATAACGTTAACGCTTCTTTGCCGATGAAGCACAAGTTTTTCGATGTCGTGCGCCGAGTCGCACTCCTGTTGCTCGTCGTGTGGACGGTGGTGTCGCTCGTCACACTGCTGATAGAGCTTGTGCCGGGCGATCCGGCGGTGGCGACTCTGGGTGAGCAAGCGACGCCCGAACAGATCGAGCAATTTCGGGAAACACACGGGCTGAATCGCCCTGCCTTCTTCTTCACTTACGCACGCGACGCGCAAGGCACGCGCCAACTGCGCTGGCACGGCGCAGACAATCGCTATCTCGACTACTGGCGCGACATACTGCACGGCGATCTCGGCACATCGTTTCGCACGGATCGCCCTGTGCTCGAACTAATCGTGCAACGCTATCCGGCAACGATTGAACTCGCTGTCGCGGCGCTGCTGGTCGCAGTTGTCATCGCCATCCCGCTCGGGGTTATCGCCGGCACACGGCGCGGCACGTGGCTCGACAACCTGCTCTCGGTCATCGCGCTCGTCGGGATCAGTTTGCCGGGTTTCGTGCTGGGGCCGCTGCTCATCTTTATCTTCGCCGTGTGGCTCAACTGGCTTGCGCCTTCGGCTGGCGGATACGGCAGCGACATCATTCTCCCGGCGGTGACGCTGGGCGCGGCGCTCTCGGCGATTCTGACGCGCATGGTGCGTTCGTCGGTGATCGAAGAGTTGAATGAGGATTACGTCCGCACGGCTCGCGCGAAAGGACTCGGCGAGCGCACGGTCGTGTATAAGCACGTGCTGAAGAACGGATTGATTCCGGTCGTCACGATCCTCGGACTGCAACTCGGTGTGCTGCTCGCAGGCGCGATTGTCACCGAAAAGATTTTTAACTGGCCCGGACTCGGGCTGCTGCTGATAGATGACGGCATTAGCAAGCGCGACTATCGCCTCGTGCAAGGCTGCGTCCTCGTCATCAGCATCACCTACATTCTGGCCAATTCGCTGACGGACATGCTCTACCGCCGGCTCGATCCGAGAATCAGAGTCTCGTAATTGCGGATGTCGGATTTCGGATTGAAGAAGCAGAAATGATTAGCTACTTAATGCACTCCATTCTGAATCCGCAATCCGACATCCACATTCCGCAATCGCTATGAACCGTCTCGCTATCTTCGGTCTGATCGTGGTTGCGCTGCTGGTCGTCGTGGCACTGGGCGCGCCCTTTATCGCGCCGCATGATGTGGGCGCGACCGATCTGCTCCACCGCTTCATGCCGCCTTCGGCGGAACATTGGTTCGGCACGGACGCTACGGGGCGCGACATCTTCTCGCGCGTCGTCTTCGGCGCACGTATCTCGTTGCGCGTGGGGCTGGTCGTAGTCGTCGTCTCGGCTTTTGTGGGCATCACCATCGGCGCGCTGGCTGGTTACTACGGCGGGTGGATTGATCGCGTCATCTCCGGTTATCTGTTCAATGTCTTTCTGGCGTTCCCCGGCCTGCTCTTAGCGATTGCGATGGTGGCGTTCTTAGGTTCGGGGCTGAACAAATTGATCTTCGCGTTGTGCGTGATCGGCTGGGTGGGTTACGCGCGCGTGATGCGCGGGCAGGTGTTGAAGGTGCGCGAGTACGATTTCGTGCAGGCGGCGCGTGCGCTCGGCGCGAGCGACCTGCGCATACTCTTTCGTCACATCCTGCCGAATGCGATCCAGCCGCTCATCGTACAGGCGAGCCTCGGCATGGCGGGCGCAGTGTTGGCGGAAGCGACGCTCTCTTTTCTCGGTCTCGGCGTGCCGCCGCCCGCGCCCTCTTGGGGCGTGATGCTTGAAGAGGGGCGCGATCTTTCGACGCTCTCCGCCGCGCCGCACGCGCTCATCATCCCCGGCATCGCCATCGCGCTGACCGTGCTCGCCTTCAACTTCATCGGCGACGGGCTACGCGAATACCTCGATCCGCGCCAACGCGGACGGTGAGCCAATAGTTTTGAGTGTTGAGTTTTCAGTTGATCGCGCTGACTATGTTGCGGAGTATGAGTGACAATATCCAGAGATGCTGAAAACTGAAAACTCAGAACTGAATTCTATCCTCCGCGTCTTTTACACTCCACGTTACTACGCCGACATCGGCGCGGGGCACGTCTTTCCGATCCGTAAGTTCGAGTTGGTGCGCGACATTTTGCTGCGCGAGGGCACGCTGCAAGCTGAAGATTTATGTGAGCCGCAGCCTGCGCCGTTGGCTGACGTATTGCTCGTGCATACGGAGGATTACGTTACCCGCTTGCGCGCGGGCGCACTGACGCCGCGCGAGTTGCGACGACTGGGCTTGCCTTGGTCGAAGGCGCTCGTGCGTCGTTCTTTTCTCGCCGCAGGCGGCACGATTGGCGCGGCACGTTGGGCGCTCGCGCACGGCGTCGGCTCGAATCTCGCGGGCGGCACGCACCACGCCTTCGCCGAGCATGGCGAAGGTTTCTGTGTGCTCAACGACGTGGCCATTGCGATCCGCGTGCTACGCCGCGCTAAGCTGATTATGCGCGCCGCCATCGTTGACTGCGACGTGCATCAGGGCAACGGCACAGCCACGATCTTCGCAGATGATGCTGAGGTTTTCACTTTTTCGATGCACGGCGCGAAGAACTACCCGCTCTTCAAAACCCGCTCGACGCTCGACGTGGAACTGCCTGACAACACGGGCGATGATGACTATCTGCATGCGCTTGGCGCGCATCTGCCGCGCGTCTTCGCGCACCGCCCCGACATCGTCTTCTATCTCGGCGGCGCAGACCCATACATCCACGACAAACTCGGCCGCCTCGCGCTCACGCTGGCGGGCTTGCGTGCGCGCGACGAGGTGGTGCTGAACGCTTGTCAGACGCACGGCGTGCCGGTGGCGACGGTCATGTCCGGCGGTTACGCGGCCGACATCAACGACACTGTCGAGATTCACTGCAACACGATCCGTGCGGTGCGGCAGATCTACGCGCCGGAAGCCATCGCATAGATCGGCGCAGCGGATTAAGCTGCGCCGGTCAAGCTCTGAACCGAGCTGCGATCTGTGTTAAGAATATTGCCGTGCTGAGGCTCATCTGGAAAACGATCAAGTTCGGCGCGCTTGGCGTGCTGGCTTTCCTCGTCCTCTGGCTAGTCTACGAGTTAGCCACGTTCCCGAACGTGGCGAAGGTGCGCGACAGCAACCCGGAGACGACGGCGGTCATCGAGCAGCGGGTGGCAGAAGCGCAGGCGCACGGCGAGCAGCCGAAGCGTTTCCAAATCTGGATGTCGTTGGAGCGCATCTCGCCGAACCTGCAACGCGCTGTCATCGCCGGCGAAGACACGAATTTCATGACGCATCACGGCTTCGACTACGACGCGATCCAGAAAGCTTGGGAGCAGGCGCAGCGCACCGCCGCCGAGGAAGCGAAGAAGGAAGGCGACGACGATCAATCGAGTTGGATACCGCAGATGCCGAGTTTCAAGCGCGGCGCTTCCACCATCTCGCAGCAGTTAGCGAAGAACCTTTATCTCTCGACCGAGCGTTCGTTCCTGCGCAAGGCCCGCGAGGCCGCGATCACTTACTATCTTGAAAAGAAGCTCTCAAAGCGCCGCATACTCGAGCTCTATCTCAACGTCATCGAATGGGGCGATGGCATCTACGGCGCAGAGGCGGCGGCGCGCACCTATTTCAACAAGTCGGCCGCGAATCTCACTTCACAAGAGGCCGCCTATCTCTCCGCGATGATCCCGAACCCGCGCACCACCTTCAATCCCAAGGTCAACCCGCGCCGCGTCATCCGCCGCCAGCGCGTCATCCTGCGCGGTATGCCGTATGTAAAAATCCCCTAGTGCAAAGTTAACAGGGGCAGGGTTCAAAGTTAAAAAGTTCAAGGTTCAAGGCTCGATGTCAACTCATTTGGCTGACATTTAGCCCTGAACCTAGAACTTTGAACCTTAAACCTTGAGCTTATTCTTACAACGCGAACTCGCGTGCGAGATCGAGTTCGACCTTGCGCAACTCGAAGCGCCCGCGGCCGAGGTTGCCGTCCTCTTTGAGCGCGAGCACGGCGAAGTAGTCGCGCGTGAAGGAGCGGATCAGCACTTTCATGTCGTCGAAGCCTACGATTAGCTCGCGCACTTGGCCGATGCCTGTGTCGGCCCCGACGCGCTGTGCGCTACGCAGCAGCGAGGTGAACTCGGCCGCTGCCACGTCGAGGTTTTTATCGTCTGCGTCGGACAGCAGCACCTTCTCGACCGCGATGCCATCCGTGCCCATGATGAGCGCGCCCAGCGCGCCCTCCGTGCGTTCGACTAATCGTTCAAGTGTTTCTTTGAACATGCTCAATTGCCTCCTTACGGGCGCTCAGACGGGGGTGGCGGGGTGGTCGTAGTCGGCGTGGCGGGCTGCGCGGTCACAGGCTGTTGCTGTTGCGAGCCAACAGGCGGTGGGGTGTTCGTCATCGGGTTGCCGAGCGGTACAGGCTGCGCGATCTGCACCGAGCGGGTGCGATCCGAGACTGTCCCGGAGACAGGTTGGCCGTTGTAGTCCGGGCGGTAGATGCGCGGCGTGATGAAGAACAACAGTTCGTTCGTCGTGCGCGCCGTGGTTTTGCGCTTGAACAGGTTGCCGATGACGGGGATACCGGAGATGCCCGGCGTACGGTTCTGCGTTTCGCCTTCGTTGTCGGCCAAGACACCGCCGACGACCGTCGTGCCGCCATCGGGCACAAGCACTTCGGTCTGCATCCGTTGCGTGTCGATGCCGGGCGTGCCGAGCGAGTTGGTCAAACTGAGGTTGACCGAGTTGTTCTCAGCAACGACGCGCAGGACAACCGTGCCCGCGTCTGAAATCTGCGGCGTGATAGAGAGACGCAAAGGAACGGAGATGAACGTCGTCGTGAAGACAACCGCACCGTTCTGGCCTGAGCCGCCGCTCTGCGGCGAGACGACCGGTATCTGCGACCCCGACTCGATCTGCGCCGGCCGATTGTTAAGCGCCGTCACGCGCGGCGTGGCGATGATCTTCGCCTGCCCTTTGCTCTCGGCGGCGGTGATCAGGGCGCTGATCTGCGCCGTACCGAAGATGCCTGTCGTCAGCCCGATGACCGTGCTGGGCGCGTTCGCGCCGAGACTGCGAGTCGGATCGAGACCGATACCGACCGGAATGCCGCCGGGGCGGAAGCCGGTGGTGGCTTGCGTGCTGCCAGTGCCCCCTGATGCCAACGAACTGCCCGGCACGGTAGCAAATGATGCGCCCTGCCCCCGACTGCCCAGCGTGAGCGCAGAGAGTTGCACGCCGAGGTCGCGGCTGAAGTTGCGGTTGGCGATGACGATGCGCGCTTCGATCTCAACTTGCGGCTCAGGCTGATCGAGCAACCCGACGAGTTGGCGGATCGAATCAATGTTGTCGCGCACGTCCGTGATGATCAGGGTGTTGCTGCGCCCGTCAACTTCGACGCTGCCGCGCTTCGACAAGCGACGCGAGATAATCGGCAGGATGCCTTGATCGCCGCTCTTGCCCGTTGCGTCGCCGCCGGAGCCGCCCGAAAAACTTGAGCTGCTTGAGCCACCCGCGAAGCCGCCGGTCGAGCCTGCGGCTTGCGCCAGCGTGCCGACCGCACGCGCGTAATTCAAACGGATAAATTCGGTCACGAGCGGCGCAGCGTTCAAACGCCCTTCTTGAATCGCGGACTGCGCCGCCGCCTCATCGGTCAAAACTTCGACCGTCGCCACGCGCAGGATGTTGCCTTCGACCGCGATGCCGAGCCGGTTGGCGCGCAGGATCGCGTCGAGCGCGATGTTCCACGGCACGTCTGTGACATTGACCGTGACGGGCACTGCGCCGACCGACTTGTCAATGATGAAGTTCACGCCGTACTGCTCGGTGACATAGTTGAGGATGTCGCGCACGTCGGCGTTGACGACGTTCAAGTTGATCGGCTCGCCGATGAAGCCGTACTCGCCGTAGCGTTTGCCTTGATCAGCCTGCTGCACCGGCGCGGGGTTGCGCGGTGCCGCCGGTGCCATGCCCGGTGTCGGGCGCGGAGTCGGTTGCTGTTGCGCGGCGCTGGCGTTCATTTCGCTCAGCACGGCCGGCGGTGTTGCGCCGTTTGTTGCTTCAGCCGTGAGTTCGAGCACCAACTCGCTACCGCTGAAATATGTGCGCTCACGCACGGGCGCGCGCAACGCCACACTGAGACGCGCGAGCGGCTGCCCGTTTGCGCCATTGGCGCACAACACATTAACTGTCGAAGCGAGCGGCGAAGTGACGGTATAGGCCGGCGCGAGGCGCGTGGCGTCTGCGCCCGGCAGTTCGACCGTAAGCGTGCGCGCATCCGCGTGTCGGACGCCATAGGCGAGCGGCGCGGAACTGGCGATCTGGATGCGCGTGATCGCGCCCTCGGTCGTCGTGCGCACGCCGGTCACGAGTGATACGGCCTGCGCGGAGGTGACGAAAATGCACGCGAGCGAGAGGACGAGCGCGCCTCTGCGGAGCGTGACGGGGAGCGTTCGGAACGTCTTCAGCATATTCTTTCCTTTTGCAAGTGGAGGGACACGGCTATCACAGGTCGCCACGCGCTAACGCTCGTATGAGTCCGAAGTCGGGTTCAAGACTACTCAAGCACGCGCCGCACTATGCGGCCCACGAGGCCATGTCAGTTACGGTTTGCCAAAAAGCGGGGCGCGAATTGGTCGCGCTGGGGGTCGGATGCGCAACAGGTTTTTACCTGTCGGCACATCACGAGGCTTGCAGTTCAGCGCGGGCGCAACACAACGCGACTCAGGCTCACGCATTATGACAGCGTCCGCGCCGAAGAACTCTTACTGTTTGACCGCCGCAGCCTGCTCGGTCTTGGCCGACTCGGTCTTCGCCGCTTTCTTCGGCTGCGTGGTCGTACCGGCCCCGGTGGTCATCGAATCCTTCACGGCATTCGGTTGCCCCAGCGGCTTGAACTCGACGCCCTGCTCGCGGCGACCATCCGACCAGCGCGTCTCCTTGCGGCAGACGAGCCGCCCCTCTTCGATGGCGACCAACATGCCGTCGAAGAATTTCTCGCCCGGATAGATGACGAACGAGAGTTTGATCGGCGTGGCTTCGACCATCGCCGCGTAACCGCGCGGCGTACGGAAGACACCGGTCAGTTGCATTTCGTTGAGCAGTAGCGCGGTGGTCGGCTTCGGCGCGGGTTGCTGCATGTTCATCGCCGTGGCCTTCTCCGCTTTATAAGCGTCTATGCGCGCCTGAAGCGGCGGCGGCGCGATGATCGTCGGCCCCTTCTTCACCGGCTTCTTGGCCGCCGGCCGCCACGCGACGAACGGATCGCGCGAAGTGCCCTTATACGAGGTGTTGGCTGGTTGCTTCTGCTGCGCGTTGCCCGCGACAGCGGCGGTCATCAGCACGAACGCGAGGAGCGCTGCTTGGCGAATCATCTTGGTGTGTCTCTTCATGGTCTGCTTCCTGACTGCTTGCGCCGCGCGGGGCTGTAAAACCCCAGACTGTCAAATTAATGAGCTGCGGGGGCGGGCGGCTGCGCGGCCGGTGCAGGCGCAACGGGCGCGGCGGGCTTCGCCGTCTGCTGCAACCGTTCGGCCGATGAGTAGTAGGCCGTCAGCAAAAACTGTGCGCCGACGGTCTGCCCCGCGCGTTTAAGATCGTCCTTCTTGTCGTCTATGCGCCCGATCTTGAAATCGCTGATCGAGACGATGCGCTGATAGGCGGCCATCTGCGCGAAGAATGCGCCGAGGTTGTTGTAGGTGCTGTTGACCTCAATCTCGATGGGCTTGCCGGAATAGAAGTCTTGCTGGAAGTCATCCTTTGGCGTGAAGCGTTGCACGGACAGACGATTACGCGCGCGATCTTGTATGCCCGCCAACACGTTGGTCAGTTCGCGCTGTTCGGGGAGCAACGCCTTCAAGTCTTCGTAATCGGCCTGCGCACGAGCGTAAGCGGCTTTGAACTCGTTCAGCCGCTGCTGCGCGATCTGCGCTTTCGCGTTGGCCGCGAGCAGTTGATCGACCTGCGCTTGTATCTCTTTCGTCTCCGCGCGTGTGCCGCTGGTGACGAAGTGCCAGAAGCCGGCGTAGATGAGCGCGCTCACGACCAGCATCATCAGGAGTTGCAAGTACCAGGGC
>JBBRYU010000031.1:0-25031 GCA_038237345.1 Pyrinomonadales bacterium | reverse complement strand
TGAGCCATCACGCGCACATTCTAACGACACGCGGCGCATCATTCCGCCGTCAAAAACAGCCGCGTCAAAGTGCGGCTTAACCGAAGCTGGGGGGCTCACTTTCCGCGCGGAAAATGGCTTACTTGCAAAGCGGAATAAACACCAATCAATCTGATTATCAGCGGTCATAAAGTTTGCCGTGAAGTCTTGGGTCATCTCGTTAACTTTTGCGGCATACGCTTTCTTAAACGTCGCATCCTTTTCGCGGGCTTCTTTGTCAATAGGTGCGATGATTTCTCGGTATAGTTCATCGTCATCGGAGATGAAGCGCCAGAACTCTTGCCCGGCATACTTGTAATACTGCTTGTCGGGGTCTGCGTGAGTCTTAAACGGATTGCGGTCTTTGCCGTAGATACAACCATTGACGGCGACCACCTCACCGGCAACGCCCTGTGCTCGCAACTTTTCTCTTGCCACTTTGAAATTGTCGCGCATCTTGTTCACTTGGTCGCTGTTGCCCCAATTAATGCCTGACTTGATGCCAACAACGTGATACGTACCACACCGCTCAAACTCTAAATCCACGCTCTTCAGTTCCGACTTAAAGCCGCCGTAGAGAGTCTTGGAAACATAGATAGCGAAGCCCTCAAGCAAGTTACCGAAAATGGTTTCCTCCTGCGATGAAAGGAAAGCGTCAACGATAGATTTCACCAAGTCTCCGGCTAGTTCGAGGTTCTTAGCCTTAAACAGATACGGGTTCTTGCGCTTCAACACGCCGTTCAAGTGAAGCTCTTTGAGATTGTTCAGCCTCACATTGTAGAAGGGCGTGATGACATGCTCGGCGAGATAGTCGTAGTAATGTTGGTATGGTGAAGTCGTCATATCAGCATACGTTGTGGTGGGTCTATTTTGGCTTCGCTTATGCGCGCTTCTGCTTGTTGGTAATACTCGTCTTTCTTTTCAATGCCTATGTAGCGCCGGTTTGACTCATAAGCTGCAATACAGGTCGTGCCACTGCCAGCAAACGGGTCTAGCACTACGTCGCCGTCTTCGGTGAATAGTTTGATAAACCATGTAGGCAGTTCCTTCGGGAAAGCTGCGCTGTGATTTTTGTTGCCGCACTCTGTCGCCATGTGCAGCACGTTCGAGGGGTACGCCTTCTCACGTCCAACCCAATTTGCGATGTTCTTACCGAAGCCGCTGCCGACCTGAGAGTTGAAGCGCACAACATCATTCTCGCCGAGCTTCTTGAGTCTCGTCTTAGCCCAATCGCCGGTCGGGACCATCACCGCGTCTTGGTACATCTTGAATTGCTTCTGCTTAGTGAACTGCAAGCACCGCTCCCAAGCGTCGCGGAAGCGGTTGGGCCACTTGCCCGGTGAACAATTCTTCTTATGCCACATGTACTCTTCTGTCCACAGCCAACCTTGTCGCTTCAGGTCGAGAATCAATTCGAGCACGTAAGTGTGCCGCTCGCCGCTCACCACCCTTTCTTTAATGTTGAGGACGAACGAGCCTTCATCCTTTAGTACGCGCTTTAACTCGGCAGCAATCGGCGAGAACCATTCAACGTACTTGTCCGGGTGAATGCCACCGTAAGTGTCTTTACGGCTGTCTGCATAAGGCGGGGACGTAACTATTAAATCAACGGAAGCATCTGGCAGCGACGGCAAAACATCACGGCAATCGCCATGATATAAGGTATCGAGAAAAGTCATTAGCTCTTGGGTCATAGTTGTACGAACAGACATTTAGCGGGTAGTCATCCGCGTGTGCGAGCGGCGCATGATGTGCGCGCACGTTTTATATCACATGACGCGAGCATACGCGCACGCGCGAGCGAAGACGACAGCCGCGCGCCTTGTTCCTGCACGCGGAGGGGCGCGCGGTTGCCGCTTCAGCACGGCGGCGTGCGAGCGGCGCAGCTATCCGTGCCGCACACTTTAGCCCGTCACTCATCAACCGCGCGCGGCGGGGGCGGCTCGCCGCGCTGCATCCACTCCGGCATCGGCGGCACTGTCACCACAGTGAAACCTTTGTCCGTGTGGTCGGCGGGGCACTCTGCATTGCGCGCAATGATAGCCACCTGTGCCGGTGTCGGCTCGCCAGCAATGAAGACGAGTTCGCAGATGCACCTGTCCTCACGCGCATCACGTCGTGCGAGAGCGCGCTCGCGTAGGCGCGCAAGCTCAGCCCTGATGCTCTTCATGCCGCGCGCAACCTCTTCGGCTGCTCGTCTGCGCCGATGATTTCCTTCAACTCGTCAACCTGCGCCTGAATGTCTGATAGCTCTTCGCCCCTGAAACCAAACTCAAGCACGCGCACACACGCGGCGAATTGAATGGACGGTGGTAGGGTGTCATCGAGCGCCATCTTCCGCAGCTTCGCGGCGCACTGCATCATTGAGTTTTGCAGAATGTTAGTTGCCCTGTCGGTTAGCACGCGCCGCGACGCACGCACGGCGGCGGCGAACTCCGGCTGCTGCATCCAACGATGCGCCGTCGAGAGCGGCACACTGGCAGCTTCCGACGCGCGGGCAACCGTCGCATGTTCGAGCAACGCGGTGATGAGCGCGCGTTGGCGTTGGGTTAGAAGTCCTCTCATTTGAATTGCTCACTTCCTATTCAGGCAAACAGGTGCGCCGCACATCGCACCCGCGCGCTCGCTGGTTAAAAGTGCGTGCCTGCCATCTCGCCGAACACTACGCCGTCGTTCTCCAACGCCGCCATGCGCCGCTTGTGTTCCGCGTGAAAATGGTCAGCCCGGATTTGCGGCCACATGGAGTTCCAAGCTGTGTCAGTGCAAGCGGGGAATTCGCGGCGCAAGCGCGCCATCAACTGCGCTTCCGCTTCGGCGCGCTCGCGCTCGTCGCGCGCGTGCGCTTCGGCGGCGCGGGCTTCGGCTGCTTCCGCGAGCTTCGCCTTGCGCTGCTCACGTGCGCGCCGCTCCCCCTCGTACTGCACTTGGGCGCGCTTGAAGTTGGCATCGTCAATAGCCTTCTGCATGTGGACTAGCGGGTTGTCGCTCGGCGCGAGCAATTGGTCGAGTCCGCCGATGAGTGAATATGCCTCATGAAGCTCGTGGGGCGCTTCCGCGATTAACTCTGCCATCGTTTTGTCTGCCATGATTAAAATTCCTTTCATCAGTTAAGGGTTGAAGGTCGTGCGCGGTGTCCACAGTTTGCGCCGCGCGGTGTATGACTCCACAGCCGGTGCTGTGGAGGTTCGAGCGCGCCTACTAAAAGGCGAAAGTTGCTGTTGTGTTTTGTGCAACATCGAAAAAAGTCGGTAACCCGCGCGCACGCGAGGCTTGGAATGTATGCGGCAGATACCTCTTACCGAAGTATTTACCGACAGTTAAGTTGTGGAAGTTCATAGGCTTAGACCTCTTTTCGGTAATTTCGGTAATCAATTCTCACCAGAGCGCAAAACACAACATCAACTTTCGTCTAATATAGGCTCGTCGGGCTGCTGCTCTTCGTCAGGCTGCTGCACTAACTTATCCAGCGCCGCACGCTGCTCTTCCAGCGCACGCTGCTCTTCCAGCGCACGCTGCGCTAAGCTATCCGGCGCAAGCCACAGGCTGCGCGTGGTATCGAACCCATCAACGTATAGCGAGACTTTCTTCTCATAAACGCACCCGATCTGCTTGAGCCTGACGGCGAGCAGCGCATGCGCTGGGGGCATCGTGGAACTCTCAAACATGATGCTGCGCTTGAAGCCTTCCATCTTGAAATATACTTTGCCGTCAATGATGGCGGGCTTGCCTTCGCGCGCGGCGTTTAGTTGTCCGTCGCGTTCCATCTCTACCCGCAGGTGCTTGCGCACATACGTGCGTAGCCATGCGATGCACGAACCTAAGTGGGTCGCTTCGTCGGCGCTGTCCACGTCTTCGACACAAGCCACGATGAGCCGCTTGACGTTCATCCATTCCTGCGCCTTGAACGTGGGCATGATGATGTTCGCATAGTCAATTAACGCGCCTGCGAGCTTCTTTTGCCGCAACAGTTCGTCCTGCGTCTTGCATTCGATGTACGAGCCGTTGGCGAGGCGCACAACGTAGCTGCGCGGGTCTGTCAGAAATCGCTGAATCGAAATCACGCACACAGTCAGCAACGCAGAAAGCTGCCCAAGCGCCTCTGCGCGTGGCAGACCCGCGCTCACGCCACTCAGCAGGCTCGCGCGCTCGTCTGCCACACGCGCCTGCGCGATGATTGCCGCGTAATAGTCAGCAGCACGCAAGCCATCGCCGTGATAGCGCCGCGCCCCGATGAGCAGGTCGCAGATTTTCTGGTCGTCCCATTCGGCTCTGACGGCGTGTTCGGCAATGATAAGTTCATTGGCTCTTGCCGAGTTGTCTTTGACCCGCCGCTTGCGTTCATACGCCAGCTTGAAGAGTGGGTCTGCCATCAGCGATTTAAGCTCTGCCGCCTTTACGTCGGCGTCCGCCGCGACCACAAGAGGCTTGCCCGCAGACTTGTGCGGCGGTATAGTCTTCGTCATCGTTTCACCTTTGATTCGCTCTCAGGGTTGAAATTGCAAACGGAGCGGATGTTGCCAAGTGTGCCGCACTACAACATTCGCTCCGTTTGTTTATTAGGCTGCCTGTGCCACGCGCTCGCTCTTGCGCTCGCGTGCGCGGCGCTCGTGGCGCGCAAGGAACGCCTCCACGTGATGCGGGGCATACATTACGCGCGAGCCGATTTTGTAAAAGCCTAACCGCTTGGCGTCGCGGTGGCGCTTCGCGGTCATGCGTGAAAGCCCCGTCAAGTCGAGAAATTCTTTCTCGGTTATTAGCTTCTCTGCCATGCGTGTATCCTCCTAAAATCGAAAGCCGCTTGTGACGGTCACAAGCGGCATTAGCATGGCGCACGGCACTGCGCGGCGATACCTGCAATTTTTAAGAAACGTTGCCGGAGGCTGGCTTTCGCGGCTTTCGCTGCTTCCACATCTCCGTGTAATCGTAGTACGGCATGGCGTCGCCGTTGGCGAGATGGATGTAATCGCATCCTTGCTGCTTGCTGTCGAAGCGCCTTAACGCGCTCATATCTCGTTCGAGAATCTTCCGATCAATGGCGTCGAATCCTTTTCTTTTTAGCTGTGCAAGGTAAATGCGAATGGCGAGTGATTGCAGCGTGACGCCGTGCCGCCAATGCCGCGCCGCGAGCTTATAGAGTGTATTCATGTGCCACCCCTCGTCGGCAGTGAGGTTGACGTGCGCCACGCCATCTTGAAAGCTATCACCATTGCGCGGTACGACCACGCGCGAGAGGTCAGCCATCAAGCGCCTGACTGCCAACGCCCGCGCGACGGAAGCATTGAGCTTGTAACGCTCCGGGTAAATAAGTTTATGTATTTGCGTGAGCCGGTTGAGCGCCGCAGAGTCGCTGTCGAAAGCATCGGCAACCACAGAGCGCAGCCCATAGGCAAGGTGGGATAATACTTCTTCGTCGGTGAGTTCGCGCCCCGGCTCTAGCTCCAAAACTTTCAAGCCAAGCGATTCGATTTCCTCCCGCCTCTTCAAATCTGCGGCTGTGAGCTTGTGCCCGTACCGGCGCTCTAGTTCTTTGACGCTCGGCTGTTTATATCGCCGCACGCGTAGCGGCTTTTTCTTTTGGCTCACCATTAGTTCACCGCCTCTGATGCGGGCGCTGCCTGCACGTCGCTCGTCGCGCGCATGGTGTTCATCGCTTCCGCCGCGCGGCGGGCGGTATCAGTGTTCGCATTGACGTAACGATAGGTCGTGTTCGCCTGCGTGTGTCCGAGCAAGCGTCCGACCTCTAAGTTCGGGATGTGCAGACTGATGAGGCGTGAGGCGTAGGTGTGGCGCAAGTCGTGGAAGCGCACGTCAGTTAAGCCGACCGCGCTGCGGGCACTGTCGAAGCTTCGCTTCACATCATCAACATCGAACACCTTCGCGTCAGGCTCTTGCGGCGCTGCCTGCCCCAGTTGCTCTAGCTCGCTGTTGAGGCGTGCCGTCATACCAACCTCGCGGGCGCGCATCGTCTTCGTGTTGAACGCTTTCACGGTGATGATGCTTCGTTCAAAATCTATGTCACTCCACGTCATCTTGAGCAGTTCGCCTTTCCGCATGCCGGTTTCCAGTGCCGCGATAATGATGGGGCGTAGATGCACACGCTTGCCGGTACACGCGGCGAGCAGTTTCGCTTCCTCTGCGAGCGTGATGATGCGTTCGCGCTTGCGCTCCGCCGATACGATGATGAGCGGCTTGCCGCCGTGCATCGGGTGTCTCCGTATCCAGTTGAGTTCATTTAGCGCGAGGTTGAACAGGTGGCGCAGCAGGGCAAGCTCGCGGTTGACTGATGTAATGCTGCGCGTCACTTTCAATTCCGCCTTCGGGTCTGCCTTCAATGCTCTTTGGTGACGCGCGATGTCGCCGCGCGTCGGCGCTTTGCGTCTGGCATCACGCAAGGCGCGCACGTCGCCGTAAGAGATGGAGTGAACTGTCTGCTTGCCGAAGTGAGCGCGCAGAGTTTTGAGAAAGCCTGTGGGCGTGGCGAGACTTCTCAGACCGGATACTTTCTCGCCATTCTCATATCGAGCTTCGTTCAGGTAATGCTTTTCGTAGTAATCGGCGAGGTCGGCGAACGTCTTGTCATTATGGTCGAGGGCGGCCGTGCCATATTCTTTAATCTCGCCAAGCATCTCTTGGATTAACTCTTTCGCGTGCGTGCGACTCTCCGCGCGTCTGAGCTTGTCTTTACGCTTGCCGTTCTCAAGGAACGTCACGCGCGCGAAGATTTCCTTTCGCTTCTTTACCTTGCCAGACTTGTCTTTGCGCTCCACAGTGCGCTCTACAATCGAGCCTGCGCGCAGTCTTCCGCGTCGTCCGTTTGCCATGTCTTTACGTCCTTTCAACCGACAAAATAATGCGCCAGCCAGTCGCCAGTCACACCTTTAGTCACACATGATATGCGATACGCCGTGAGACAGCAAGTTACAACGCGAGACAGCGTGAGATACTAAAACCTGCTTTTTTCTGCTTTTTTCTGCATGTTGTGAGACTTCAGGCAATGCTTATCGAAGGTCGAAAAATTGCCTGTTCTGACTTCGAATCAAAAGGTCGTCCGTTCGAGCCGGACCGGGTGTATCAATTAAATCAACGATTTAGAGCCTAACTCGGTTACTCGCAAGCACGCATGCCCCTTAGGATGCCCCTTATGGTAAACGTCTTGAAATCAAGGCGAGTAATAAGGCAGAGGTCTGGGCGTGCGATACGGCCAACGTCTCCGACACAGTGTTTCAGCCGCGCATCAAACAGTTTGAAGCAGAAATGATTGTCTGCGCTGACACCGGCTTTCATGCGAAGAAGGGTGATCCCAAGAATGGTCGCACAATGCCCGTAATCAGCCCATGTTTTGAAACACCGGTCTCTTCGCGAGCGCGTGTAAGTGCAAACCGGGAGCGGCAAGGTATCAATGACCTGCACGCGCGCCGCCGCCGCACCGGGAGACCACGACAATTTGTAGTCGCCGACCAAAAGCAAATCGTCGCTCAAATCGAGCGCGAGCAATCGCTGGTCAACGGCAACCGCGCGCTAAGCCACAGCTACGCGCAGAAGGGCAAAGACGAACGCAACAAACTGTTGGGAGCATTGCAGCGAAGTGCCGAAAAGTTTTACCGAAGTCGCCGCGCATTTGATGCGACGCGCTCCGGCAGCGCACTGCCGACAGTCGCCGTACTTATTTCCTGGTGCCCGGCTTGGCGATGATCAGCGGCTGCGCCTCAAGCTCACGGCGGTAGAAGACGCGCGGCTGCTGCCCGGTCCGCTTCTCCGTATCTAACCCGCGCTCTTCCTCCTTAAATGCGAGATTCAGCCCCAGCCCCCGCGCTGCCTGCAACTTATCGAGCTGCATCTGCGGCACACGATTGGTAGCGTAATCCAACCACTCCCGGACCATAACTGCGCCGTCCTTAGGCTCTTTATCTGCGGCGGCTTGTCTTAACCCTTCGTCAACGAGGGCGTAGGTCAACAAGCCGTGCCCCAGTTGTGACGCTTCCAGTGCGGCCTGGAAGCTCTGTGCGGCCGTGAGGATGTACATGCCCTTCTCGTAGGCTAGCTGCGCTAAGCCTTTACTGTTCATCGGCCCGCGCCGTTTCTCTTCAGCGTCCAGAGCTTGACCGCTGTTGCAGGCGTCTATGACAAGCAACAGTTGGCCGGCGTCCAGCCGCTCGAACGCCTGCTCTAACTCCCGGTCGGAGATGCTGTGCGCGAGGATAGTCTGTAAGCCGGCTGCATCCAATTGCGTGGGGCTGCCTGCATAGCCTATGTCATGGGGCAGCAGATAGAATTGATTCTGCCGCGCCGTGCCGTGCCCGGCAAAGTAGACGATGACGGCATCTTCGGGTTGAGTTTTCGCCGCCAGTTGGGCGAGGGCTTGGAGGATGTTGGCTTTCGTCGCAGCTTTATCATAGAGAGGAACAATTTCGGCGTGGTCGTAAATGCCAAGCTTCTCCTGCTGGCGCTTGAGCTCGTCGCTAAAGGACTGCGCATCCGCGACAGCGTATTTCAAACGGTATTGCGGGTTGGCGTACTCATTCACGCCGACGGCCAGTACGTACGCCGTGCCTTTGCGCGCGAGGCTAGACGCGCCAGTAACAACAAGCGTCGCATCCTCGCTCTTGATGTTGTCGTGATTGAAAGCGTAAGCCGAGAACGTGTTCGGGCCGGCGACGACAGGAATACTTGCCGCCAGCATTGCTTTACTGTTTTGCAGCGCAAGGTCGCCGCGCCAGATTTTCACCAGCGAGCCGTTGCGAAACAGGCGTACGTCACGCACGCCGCTGCCCCCTTTATGTTCCTTATCAGGCGGCTGCTCTGTAACCTCAAGCTTGATGTTGCAGGTGCGTGTATTCGCATTCTCACCGGCAGATGCTTGTCCGTCTTCAGGCGGCGCGAATTTGATTTCCGCTTGCCGCCGGTCTTTGTCTGAAATGTCGGCCGGGGACTTCAACTTACTACCCGCCAAAATTTCCGCCAGCAGACCGGGGTAGTAAAACTCGCTGAAGAAAGCTTCGACCGGAGCGATTTCGATGCCCTTGAAACGCCAGTTGACCTGACTCCATGCGCCCGTCGGCCCGTCGAAGAAGCCTTCCGGCGTCACGCTGATCCAGTTACCATCGCCGAAGCCCAGCACAGTCGCCCGCAACGTGCCTTGTAGCGTCAGGATTTGCGCCACCGTGTTTGCCGCGCTCGACGGGTTATCCTCCGCAATCGCAGAAGCGCTGGCGATAACCAGGCCGTTGCGGGTGATCGTCAACGATTCGACGCCCGTGCCGACCGACACGGCTTTGATCAACTCGCCGTTGCTGACCTGCCAGAATTTGATGCTCGGATTGTTGTGCTTGTGCGAGATGAGCATGCTGCCATCAGGGCTGAACACGAGCGTACCGACGCCCGCTTGACCGATCAGACCTGTCTCCTTGTGGGCCGCGAAACTGCGCAGCAATTTACCGCTCGCTCCGTCCCACAGCTTGATACTTCCGTCCTCGCCGCCGGACGCGATAATTTTCCCGTCGGGACTGAAAGCGAGCGCGCGTGCCTGACTATCCAGCGCGCGCAGCACAACATCGTCATTCACGTCCACCAGCTTGATCGCGCTGCCGGTCGCCATCGCGATGATTTTCCCGTCGGGGCTGAACACGATCGTGCCTACCCCACTCTGTTGACTGCGGAGGTTGCGAATCAATTCGCCATTTTCTACGTCTGCTAGTTTAACCGCCCCGCTCCTGTCCGCGATGGCGAGCAGCTTACCGTCGGGGCTGTAGGCTATTTCCGGGGATGAGTCATTGGTGAGCTTAAAACTTGCGAGCAACCGCCCGCTCGTCGCCGACCAGAGTCGGACGGAGTTATCTATAATCGTCTCCCGTCTATCATCATCTAGGACATACCGCCACGCGGCGACCGTGCGTTTGTCCGGGCTGAACATCATGTAAGTGAACGGGCGGTCAAAGTTCACCGACTGACGAAACATGTTCTCACTGTCCTCAAGCTGACAAAGCACCTGCGTCGTCCCGGCGTCCAGCAGCCTGATGCGCTCGTTGTCTCTGCCGAGCGCGACGACGGGCTGGTGCGGACTGAGCGCAATGGCCGTGACCGCAACCGGGTGCGCTTTGAGCACGCGTTGCAAGCGACCATTGCTCGCGCTCCACAGATTGATCGTCGCGTCGTCAACCCCGCCGGCGACGGTAGCGCCGTCTGGACTGAGCGCAACGGACAAGACTGTGTTGTGCACGTCCTCCCCGTTATCTATTAGTGTCGAACCCGTATCCTCAAAGCGACGAATTCTGCGCCCGCTGTTCACATCCCACAGGCCCGTGACCCCCCGCCGCTCCCCTACGACGATGGTTTTCCCATCGCGGCCGAAAGCAATGGCGGAGATGTAATTGTCTGTTTCAAGATTGCGTAGCAACCGGCCGGTCGCGGCGTCCCACAGTTTGACCGTCCGCTCGCTCGTCGCAGCGATCACGTCGCCGCCCGGACTGTACGCAACCGCAGTAATGTCATACCCCTGCTCGTCGAAGGTGCGGAGCAAACTACTGTCGCTGACGTTCCACAACAACGCGGTTCGATTCCACCCGCCCGAAACGATTGTTTTCCCATCAGGGCTGAAAGCAATATGCTTGAAGTTGGAGTTCGTCGAAGACTCTAACGAGTATTTTTTGACGGCTTGAAAGCTGCGGAGCAACTGGCCGGTGTTCACATCCCAGAGCTGCATCGAATTATTGCCGGTGCCGGCCGCAATCAACTTCCCGCTCGGGCTGAACGCGACTGAGACAATAGTTGTCTTATCGGGATTCTCCAGCCTGCGCACAATTTTTCCGCTCCGCACGTCCCACAATCCGAGCGTGGCGTCCGCAGTGTGGGCAGCTAAAATCAACCCGTCGGGACTGAAGGCCACGCCGCTCACCGCTTTAGGCTCGCCATTGATTTGCCCGTAAAAACTCCGCAGCATGCGCCCGTTGCGCGCGTCCCACAGTTTGATCGTCTGGTCGTAACTACCCGACGCGAGGATTCTGCCGTCAGGACTGAAGGCGACGGAGCGAACGGAATCTGCGTGCCCGTCTTGAATCACCAACTCAGGCTTCTCTTTCACCTGTCCCAGCGCGACGACGCACAAGATGAAACAAGTGTTTATGTGCAGCAGCGCAATCCACTGCGCCCGGAATAAAGCTCGTCTCTTCATGTCACACCCTTCTCCTTCGGCGACCGCATCATCGCTGGCCTGTACGATTTGCTCGAATGACTGATTCTCGCCCGTTATGCCCGTGAGCGCGTCAATAAATTGATTATGCTCAACGGCCGGCTCGATGTATTGCGGCATCAAACGCGACTTTTGCTTGATTTTGATCTCATTAACACGGAGCGGTGTCATCACGCCGCCAAGCTCATCAACGAAATCGGCGTCGAACTTGGCGGCTGGCTCAAACAGCAGAAGCAGAAGCGTGAACCATGAAACGCTATAGCCACCTCTGGCCGCAAAGCACCGCTTTCGCCAACCTTATTGCCGCCGCTCGTCAGGCCCAACGCGGTAAGCGCGCCCGGAAAATGTCCTCGCCTTCAACTACAACCTCGAAGCCGAACTGCTCAAACTGCACGAAGAATTAGAGACGAAAACCTATCAGCCCGGTGCATACCGTACCTTCGAGATCGTCGAACCCAAGCGGCGCATGATCTCCGCCGCGCCCTACCGTGACCGTGTCGCCCATCATGCCCTTTGCAATGTCATCGGCCCAATCTTCGAGCGCACGTTTATCAGCGACTCCTATGCCAATCGCACCGGCTACGGCACGCACCGCGCCCTGCGCCGCTGCACCAGCTACCTGCGCTCAAGTAAGTACGTCTTGCAATGCGACCTCCGTAAATACTTTCCGAGCATTGATCACGAGATCCTTAAACAATTACTACGCCACAAACTCAAATGCCCTGATACGCTCTGGCTCGTTGACACCATCATCGATGCTTGCAACGAACAAGAGCCGGCCGTCGCTTTCCCGGTGACCATCTCTTTACGCCCTCTGAGCGGCGGCGCGGACTGCCAATCGGTAATCTGACCAGCCAGTTCTTCGCTAACCTGTATCTCAATGGTCTCGACCACTTCATCAAAGAGAAACTGAAAGCTGCCAAGTACCTCCGCTACGTGGACGACTTCGCCCTGTTCAGCGACGACGCCAACTTCCTCGCGGATGCTAGACTCGCCATTGAAGATCATCTCGCTGGCCTGCGATTGATGATTCATCCGATCAAAAGCCAATTGTTTAAGACGCAACACGGCGCAAGCTTCCTCGGCTTTCGCATCCTGCCTGACCGCATCCGCGTCCGCACTGAGAACCTACGTCGCGCCCGTCGTCGCCTGCGCCGCATGCGGGCAGCTTACCATGCAGGCGCGTTAACGCTCGAACAGGTCACACAAGCTCTGCGCAGTTGGATCGCCCACTTAGAGCATGGCGATACGTGGCAACTGCGCGAACGGATATTTACCGCGCTCGTGTTTGCGAGTCGGTAAAGACGGGGCGCGCCATTCCGGGTGTTGCGCGGCGGGTCGTGGAACAACAATGCTAACAACTGCCGCTCCGCCAACCGCAACAGGAACGAACCCGACAACCGTAACAACAACGGCCTACGGGTCGTGGCGGTTGCGCGTACTCCTTATCGTCAGTACCGGCGAAAGGGATTTCGTCGGGAGTACACAAGAGAGTCCAGAGCGTGCTCCGGTGATGCGGGCGACCGTATCCGAAAATAAAGTAAGTCTGGACAGGAGCGTTAGTGTCGCCTCTCTTAATCGGCGCGACCTCATAAATAATATTGCCACCGTGATTGTACGCGCGGCATTTGCTATTCTTGTCGAATATCGTCTACCGCTCCGGCGTGAGCGGGGCTGCCCTTCTTTAACGTGAACGAGCTTGCAGAAAACAACTCCCTATGTCGCATCTTTTTATCTTTGCATAAGACAAACCAACAACATCTGCAAACTGCGAGACGCTTGGATTTGATTGTGAAACCATCGAGGGGTGAAATGGAAGGGGACAGCCGCATCGTTTACTCTCTTAATGTCGAAGATATACAGACTGTCGCTGTAGAGGAATTTGGTCGTGCTTTGACAAAGGATGAGTTGGAAATTATTGAAGATAATCTTGGCGATCATATTCAATGGTACGATGCTATTGAAACTGCAATAAGGCTTAACCTTGATATTAAACAACGTGGAAAGTCATCTGATTAGCCTTGCCAGTTGACAGATAATTCACTCAACATCAATCTCGATAAGTAAGGGAAAATGATCGGAAGCCCGCGCGACCTCGCC
Organism: Pyrinomonadales bacterium; assembly: GCA_038237345.1. GTDB lineage: Bacteria > Acidobacteriota > Blastocatellia > Pyrinomonadales > Pyrinomonadaceae > QHXQ01. Next base: position 11,728 of record JBBRYU010000031.1, on the reverse strand, counting down.
CGGTTGCGTGATGACCTGACTGGCGCGCAGGCGGGCGGCGAATTGGATGGGTGTGAAAATGTAATCGAGGCGTAGGTGCGGGTCCCAGGTGGGGAAGGTGTAGCCTTTGTCTTGCGGGTAGAGATAGCGGTAACCGTCCGCGTAGTTGGCGTCGAGCATGACTTGAATCGTGTCGCGTTGGATGTCGCGCCCGCTGACCCAGACCATGGCGCGTATCCAGCCGGGCATGCGGCGCACGTCGAGCAGTTCGCCCGGCGCGAGGGTGTTGAAGTCGCCGACCAGCACGTGGAAGCCGGCTTGATGCTCGGCGATCCCGGTGAGCAACGCGCGTATCTCACGCCCCCGCCGCCGTTCGCTCCACTTGGAGAAACGTGCGCTCAGATGCAGCCCGAACACGCGCGCACCACTGCCCGCCAAGACGATCTCCATGAACGAATGGCGCGCTCCTTGGGGTCTGTGCCATGCGTGGTGCGCGATCTCGATGCGGCTGATGTAACCGATGGAATGCGCGGGGCGTGCGGCCCACATTGGCATATCGGTCGCGCGCGCCAGTCCCTCGATCACATGCGGGTCGGTCGCCTCTTGAAAGACGACGAGGTCGGGCGCAATCGCCTTGATCACTTCCGCCAGCCGCGCCTCACGCCCGCGCCCGCCGAAGCGGATGTTGTAGCTAAGCAGCTTCACGACGCCGCGCCTTCGTCCGCCTCGATCATCGTGAAGTAAGGTTGACCGAACAGCACATCGCGGGCGTACATGATGAAGTTTGCGGTGGCCTGTATGTTGACGGGGCGGCCCACCATGCGTTGCAGTTCTTCGCGCAGCGGGTTCAGCGCGGGCGCGATGTCCGGCGCTTTATCGCCGAGCGGTTTCGTGTGCAGCGCGGGGATGTAGAACTCGTCCTCGTTCCAATACTCCATCACGGCACGGCCGATGAACGTCACGTCCAGATCGCTCGTCCCCGCACCGTCGGCGTCGAACGGCGCGCCATCCTCCCAACGCGTCCCCGTCAAGGTGCTACCGCGCAAGGCCACGCCCGTGCCTTTGGGCAACTCGGCTTGCAACTTTGCGCAGAACTGCTCGAAACGTTGTCGTTCACCATCAAACCCCAAACTGATGATCCGCTCGCGCTTTTCCTCATCAGTCATGTCCTTCACGTCTTCAGCCATAATCACCTGTGCCTAGCAAAAATTTATGTTACTGCGCGTTTGCCTCGTTGGCGATGGCAACACATACGCCGCTAGGATACCACTGAATATGAATCCATGAACTCACACCAGACAACACGCATGCGCTATGCTGCTGTGCGATGACCGCGGATAAGCCTTCTATCGAACAGTTGTTAGCCGAACCGATCACGCAACTGCGGCGTTACCTCGCCGGACACGCACCCTTACCGCGCGGGCTGCTCGCAGTCTTGGAGTGCGATCCCCGGCGTGGGGCGCAACAACTCGCGCGCGCTCTACGCACGCGCGCACGGAAGAACCGCGCCGAAGGACGACGACTGCACAAGCTGCTGCAATTCGAGCGGGAATTATGGGCGCAAGGCTTTCAACTCATCGCGGGCGTGGATGAGGCGGGCATGGCCCCGCTTGCCGGCCCCGTCGTCGCCGCCGCCGTCATCCTACCGATAAATTATAAGCTGCGCGGACTGAACGACTCGAAGAAGATTCTCGACGGGGCACGCCGCGCTGAACTGGCCGTGCAGATCAAACAAGATGCGCGCTCTTGGGCGGTCGGCTACGCGGAAGTCGCAGAGATCGATCAGTTGAACATCTATCACGCGGGACTGCTGGCGATGCGTCGCGCGGTCGAGGGTTTGTCGCTCGCGCCCGACTTCATGCTGGTGGATGCGCGCAAGATTCCTGCGTGCCCCGCCCCGCAACGCGGCATCATCAAAGGCGACACGCTCTCGGCCAGCATCGCCGCCGCTTCCATCATCGCCAAGACGACGCGCGACGCGTATATGTGCGAACTCGATCAACAGTATCCCGGCTATGGTCTCGCCGCGCACAAAGGCTACCCGACGCCCGCGCACTATCGCGCGCTGCAAGCGTTGGGCGCAGCACCCATCCACCGCCGCAGTTTCGCGCCCGTGCGGCAAGCGCTTGGGCTTGAGCCAACGCAAGCGGAATTGTTCAAGGGGCAGGATGAAAACTGTACGAAGCTGTGTGAAAAATCATAGCTCCGTAGGAGCATGATGTTTGTAGCTCGGTGCGCCCCCGCTCCTTCAAGCTCCGTAGGAGCGGTATATTGCTGACATCCCGCGCCTACGGAGCTACAACGGGAAAAGCATCGGGCGAGCTATCAACATCCCGCCCCTGCCGGGGCTTTTCTTTTCAAACAACTTCTATGGTTGCAATCAACTCATGCCCCTTCTTTTATCCTGTCTCTTTTTTGCTCGCGGTTGACGATGGACAATATGGCTCGAGCACGCACGTGGCGCAGAGTGGCGTGCGGGCTTTGCACACGGCGCGGCCGTGGGCGATGAGCAGGTGCGAGAACTCGATCCAGTCTTTGCGCGGCACGAGCGCCACGAGATCGCGCTCGATCTTTTCGGGCTGTTCGTGCAAGGAGAGTTTCAGTCGTTGCGCCAGCCGCGAGACGTGCGTGTCCACGACGACGCCGGAGGCGATGCCGTAAGCATTGCCCAGCACGACGTTGGCTGTCTTGCGCGCGACGCCGGGCAGTGCCAGCAGTTCATCCATCGTCTGCGGCACGCGCTCGCCGTAACGTTCAAGGATCATGCGGCATGCGCCCTGAATCGCCTTCGCCTTGTTGCGATAGAAGCCGGTCGAGTGTATGTCTTGCTCCAACTCGGCCGGTGGCGCATGCACATAATCCTCGCAGCGGCGATACTTGCGAAACAGCCCTGCCGTCACTAGATTCACGCGCTCGTCCGTGCATTGCGCCGACAGGATGGTGGCGATGAGTAACTCAAGCGGGCTGGTGTGATGCAGCGAGCATTTTGCGTCCGGATAGGCGCGCTTGAGCCGCTTGATGATTTCGCGTGTGCGCTGTTGCTCAGTCTCAACGATCATAAACAAAGAGATGTGCGGGTTCAGTTTTTCAAGGTTGTCGCGATCTGCGCGGCGAGGCGTGCGTTCTGTGCGAGCAGCGCGAGGTTAGCGCGCAAGGTCGCGCCATCGCTGCGCTCGCTCATGCGCGCGAGCAGGAACGGCGTCAACTCGCGCCCGCCGATGCCGGCTGCGGCAGCTTCGGCCAACGCCGCGTCGAGCGCCGTCTGCAAAACTTCGGCCGGCACTTCGCTCGCCGCCGGCACGGGCACAGTGACGAGCAACGCGCCAGTCAACTCAAGCGCGCGGCGGGCGCGCACCAACGCGGCCACCTCTTCGACCGTATCAAAGCGCACGTCCACGGGCAGACCGGAGCGGCGCGTGTAGAAGGCCGGCAACTCATCGCAGCCGTAGCCGACGACCGTCAGCCCATGCGTCTCTAACCACTCGCGCGTGGCCGGCAGATCAAGCACGCTCTTCGCGCCCGCGCAGACGACCGTGAGACTTGCGCGGGCCAGCTCCGGCAGATCGGCCGACACGTCCGGCAACGCCCCACGATGCACGCCGCCGATGCCGCCCGTAGCGAACACTTCTATCCCCACGCGCCCGGCGATCCAACAGGTGGAGGCGACCGTCGTTGCGCCGTCCCAACCGCGCGCCACGGCCACGGCCAGATCGCGCAAGCTGATCTTGTGTACGTCGCGACTCGCGGCGATGTACTCAAGTTGGTGTGCGTCAAGCCCGACGCAGATGCGGCCCTTGATGATGGCGATGGTGGCGGGCGTCGCGCCTTCCTCGCGCACGAGCTGTTCAAGTTGCCGCGCGGTCTCAAGGTTCTGCGGGCGCGGGAGACCGTGCGCGATGACGGTTGATTCGAGCGCGACGACGGGCCGCTTCTGTTCAAGCGCCGCGGCCACTTCGGGATGGAATTTGCAGAGTTGCGGGTCAAGCATGAAGTCTGGGTTGCTGCAAATGGTCTGCTGATTGAATGCGGCGTGCGCTGATTTTCAACACAGAGATCACTGGAGGACACACAGAGCGCACAGGGTCTTTCTCTGTGGCCTCTGTGGATTCTCTGTGGCCTCTGTGTTGAACTGGCCCGCCGCCAGTTTTCAACGTAAAGCCCATGCCGCAAGTTATGGATTATCCCCCGGCGGTGTCGGCGGTTTCACAATCACGGCCGGGATGTCCTGCTCGCGCACGAGTTTGTTGAACGCGGGCAAATCGGTCTTGACGATCTGTTGTAGCTTCGCCAATTGCGCATCGATCTGCGCGCCTAGATCATTGTAGACCTCATAGGCTTGTGCGGTCGGCGCGGCGTCTGCGCTCGCGACCACGCCGCCGAGCGCGGCCAGTTTGTTGTTCAGCCGGATCGGGAAGTTGAGCGGGTCTTGGCTCGACTGGTTCTTCGTCTGATAGAGCGCCTCCTCTATATCCGTCAAGCTCTTGCTCAGTTTCGTCGCCGCATCGTTGATAATTTTGAAGTTCGGTTGCTCCTTGACGCGCTTCAACAGATCGTCCATCTGCCGGCGCACATCGCGTATCTGGATGATCGCGTTGTGCGTCTCGCTCAGCTTGTCGCGTATCTTCAACGACAGATCGAGTTGCTTCGCGAAGTCTTCCGGCGTCGTCTGTACGCGCGGATCGCGTTTGACCTCGAAGGTCTGTGTCAGCGTCTGCCCGTCGGCTGTGAGCTTGACGGTGTATGTGCCGGGCGCGATGCGCGGGCCGCGCGTGCTGCCCGCCCACATGATCAGACCGGGAAAGCGCGTCGCATCCGCATACTGCATGTCCCAGATGAAGCGATTGAGACCGGCGTTGGTCGTCACACGCGCTCCGCCACCGCCCCCGCCAGCGAAGAAATCGGCTTCTTCGCCCGATGGCGCTTGCGGTTGTTCGGGCGGCGTCTGCACGGGCGCGCTGCCCGGCGCGGGCGTCGGCTGCGGCTTCGGCGCACGCGCGGTGTACTTCTGGATCGACTTGCCGCTCGCGTCCGTGAACTCAAGCACGACATCCGTGGCCGGCCGCGCTTTGAGCGTGTAATAGACCACCGCGCCGCCCGGCGGATTGCGCCCGACCGTCGCCGTGGCCGGCAACGGGAAGCCGCCGCCGCCGTCCATGCGATAAGTGTCTTCGGGTTTCAGCAGGCGCGTGACATTAACTCCGCTCATGTCGCCCGCGTCCATCAGTTGATATAGCACCGGCAGGTCGTCGAGGATATAGAATGCGCGCCCTTGCGTCGCTGCGACCAAATCCTTATCGCGTTTGTGTATGGCCAGATCGGTAATAGGCACGACCGGCAGGTTGAGTTGCAACGACTGCCAGTGTGCGCCGTCGTCGAAGGAGACGTACAGCCCCGTCTCCGTGCCCGCATAGAGCAGCCCTTTCTTGTTCGGGTCTTCGCGGATCACGCGCGTGAAGGCGTTGTCGGGAATGCCCGTCGTGATCTTCGTCCACGACTTGCCGTAGTCACTGGTCTTGTAGAGATACGGTTTGTAGTCGTCCCACTTGTACATCGTCGCGGCGACGTAAGCCGTGGCCGGATCGTTCGGCGACGCTTCAATCGAGTTGATCTGAATCCATTCCGGCAGCATGGATTTCGGCGGCGTCACATTCGCCCAATTCTTGCCGCCGTCGCGCGTCACGTGGACGAGACCGTCATCCGACCCGGCCCAGATCGTGCCCGCTTGCACGGGCGATTCCATCACGGTGAAGATCGTATCGTAATACTCGATGCTCGTGTTGTCCTTCGTGAGCGGCCCGCCCGAAGCGATCTGTTTCGCCGTGTCGTTGCGCGTCAGATCGGGACTGATGACCTGCCAACTCTGGCCTTCGTCGGTGGACTTGAACAGCACGTTGCCGCCCGCGTAGAGCGTGCCGGCGGGCGACGAGTCGTGCGGTGAGAAGAGGATCGGGAAGTTCCACTGGAAGCGATACTTCAAATCGCTCGGCGCGTGTCCCATCGGATTATTCGGGTAAGGCGACACGTCGCGCAGTTGGCGCGTGTGCTGATCGTAGCGCGTGATGAGACCGCCATATGAGCCGGCGAAGACGATCCCCGTATCGCGCGGCAGCGGGGCGATCCAGCCGGACTCGCCGCCGCCCACGTCGTACCAATCGCGCGCGGAGATACCGAAGTTGTTTGTGCGACTGGCGATGCGTACGGTCGAGTTGTCCTGCTGCGCGCCATAGACGTTGTACGGGAAATCGTTGTCGAGCGTGACGCGATAGAACTGCGCCGTCGGTTGATCTTCTTCCGTCCAAGTGCGCCCGCCGTTCGTGGAGACGTTCGCGCCGCCATCGTTCGACTCGATCATGCGGCTCGCATCATTGGGCGCGAGCCAGAGATCGTGGTTGTCGCCGTGCGGCACGGAGATGGCCGTGAATGTCTTGCCGCCGTCGTTCGATTTGTAGAAGCCTGTGTTTAAGACGTAGACGGTGTCCGCGTTCTGCGGGTCGGCATAGATGCGCGAGTAGTACCAAGCGCGTTGGCGCAGGTTGCGCTGCTCGTTCGTCTTCGTCCACGTGCGCCCGCCGTTGTCGGAGCGGAACACGCCGCCGTCCTCCGCTTCGATGATCGCCCACAGCCGCTCCGGGTTCGCGGGCGAGACCGTGATGCCGACGATGCCGATCATGCCGCGCGGCAGACCGGCGTTGCGCGTCATCTCAGTCCACGTGTCGCCGCCGTCAGTAGATTTGAAGATGCCGCTGCCGGGGCCGCCGCTCTCCAGCGTCCAAGGTTTGCGATAGACTTCCCAGAAGCCCGCGTACAACACGCTCGAGTTGGTCGGATCGATGATGAGATCGCACGCGCCCGCCTTGTCCCCGCGCGTGAGAATCTTCTCCCAAGTCTTGCCGCCATCCTTCGAGCGGAACACGCCGCGCTGCTCGTTCGGGCCCCACACGTGCCCTTGCGCCGCAACGTACACGATGTCGGGATTGCGCGGATGTACACGTATACGCGCGATCTGGCGCGTGTCTTCCAGCCCGACACGCTTCCAAGTCTTGCCCCCATCGAGTGATTTATAAACGCCGTCGCCATGCGACACGTTGCCGCGAATCGGCGACTCGCCCATGCCGACGTAAATCACGTTCGGCTCGGATTGCGCCACGTCAATCGCGCCGACCGAGCCTGTGCCGAAGACGCTGCCATCCGTGATCGGCTCCCAGTTGACGCCGCCATCGGTCGTCTTCCACACACCGCCGCCCGTCCCGCCGAAGTAATAAACCTGTGGCTGCGAGTTTACGCCCGCCACGGCCGTCGAGCGCCCGCCGCGAAACGGCCCGATAAGCCGCCACTGCAACAATTTCAACGGGCCGGCATCTTTCGCTGTCGCTGCTTGTGCTGCCGGCGGCCGCTGTTGTGCCCGGATCGTGTGAGCAGCCAAGCCAACCAGTAGCCCGAGCAACAAGCTACAAGACACTGTCACTACGCGCCAATATGGACTCCGCACCTGTCTCATCTGAAGGCTCCTTCGATTTTAGAATTGCGGTTTACGGCAGGACATTCCTCATACGGTTCAGTAACTAAAGGGTTTCAATTGTGTGTCCTTGTTGCCGTTATCATTGATAGGGTCGATAGTTTATATCGGATATTAAACCATGATGCCAACAACAAACCGGCCCGGCGGAAAATCATTCTACTACGCAGCATGGCGCGGGCGCGGTGTCGCTGCGCAGAATCTGCCGCCGGAACTGGAATGCCCGCCCGATTTAACATTTATTTCCATTGACAACCGTCGGCTTAGCGTGCAGAATGCCCGAACCTAAACAGTCCGATACGCAAGACGCATTTCGAGTTTGCGCATTGGAATATTTCCTGCTTAGCCATAGCCACTTAGTGGCTATTATCGCTTGAAATCACCTCGCCCGGCCAGAGTCAACAACTGCCACCATCCGGTATAGGCCATTATGTTTCCAACGGCGCTTGGGTATTACTTTCCATCTAAATACGTCGAATCGGTTGCACCAGAATTCGACGACGCGCGCATGATCAATATTGTGCGGCTCATACTGGCCGCAACAATTCTCGGCATCAGCCTCATCAACCCGCACGGCACATCAGGGCAAGGGCTGGAATTTTACCTTTTGCTGCTGGGCTACCTTGCTTATAGCTTGACCTTATATACAGTCGTCCAGCACCACGATCGGCTTGCGCACGCTGCCCGCGACTGGTCGCATTGGCTCGATCTCGGCTGGTTCCTCAGCTTGAGTTGGCTGAGCAGCAATTTGGGCGGGGCCTGTTACGGGCTGCTCTTTTTCGCGATTCTCGTCGCGGCTTTCCGTTGGGGCTTCGTTACGGGCATGCGCGTTGTCGGCGTGGCGGTGTTGCTGTTCACTGCGCTTGGGGCCATAGCCGCCGGCACTGCCCCTAGCTTGGGCCTGCTCCCACTCCTGTTGCGCCCGGTCTATCTGCTCACCCTCGGTTATATGATCGCCTATTGGGGCGAGTTTGAAGTGACGGCGAAGCGCCGACTCTCGTTCGTCAAAGATGTGACCCGCCTAGCAAACCCCCGCTTCGGTACGCATCAGACCATCGGGGCGATGCTGGCGCGTGCGCGCGTGTTCTTCGCTGCCGACGCCTGCTTGCTGTTGAGCCACCATGCCCCTTCGGACACATACACTTTGCGCCGGGCCGACGATGACGATCCGGCCGCGAGTGTAGCGGCACAGTTAATCACCATACCGATGGCGCAGACACTGCTGGCGCTACCCGCCGATTGTGCTGCCATGTACAACCGCTCACCCAGATTCTGGCGGCAGCGCGAAGTGGGCTCCTACGCGTTCGACCGGATTACTGGCAAGCCCGTGGCGGACGCGCAGGAGACGTGCGCGGTGTTGGCTGATCTGCTCGACACGGAATCTTTTATGACCGTGCCGCTACGCGGCAGCGACGGCATCTATTGCCGCGTCTTTCTCACCGCCCGGCAACATGCCTTTGCCAAGTCCGATCTGGATTTCTTGCATCGCCTCGCCGATCAGACGCTGCCCGTCATCGAAAATGTGCGTTTGCTGAGCCGGCTCGCGTCAGAAAGCGCCGAGCAGGAGCGACAGAAGATCTCGCTTGATCTGCACGATAGCACTGTGCAGCCTATTGTCGGGTTAAAGCTAGGACTCGAAGCGCTGGCGCGCCATCTGAAAGCGGGCCGGCCGCTCGGCGACGAGCTAGAGCAGTTGATCACCCTGACCGGCGACGCCATGAGCCATGTACGACTGTACGCGACCGAATTAAAACACGGCCCGCAAGCCACCACGCCAGTGCTGTTGTCCGCTGTCCGTTCGCAGGCAGCCAAATTCGCGGAACTACATGGCATTGAAGTTGATGTGCAGGCAAACGGCTTGCTGCCCCTACCCGACCGGCTGGCCGCCGAACTGTTTCAGATGATCCGTGAAGGACTGAGCAATGTCCGCCGGCATACTACGGCCCGGCATGCCATCATCGGACTGCGCTGTCAGGACGGGCAGGTCTGGTTGCAGATCGAGAATGACAGTCCGCCCGACGCCCCCATGCCGCCGCACTTTGTCCCGCGCTCAATCACAGAGCGCACCGCTGCTCTCGGCGGGCAAATCTCAGTCTCGCGCCGTGCGGACGGGCAGACGACCGTGCAGATTTCGATTCCCCTCTAATGGAGCAGCAACACATAGGTATGCCCGCGCCTGACGCAAAGCCGATCCGCGTGCTCTTGGTGGACGATCACAGGAGCATTCTATGGGGGCTGGCGCAGTTAATCGATGGAGCAAGGCCGCTAATGGAAGTGGTCGGGCAGGCGACGAATCGCGGTGAGACCTTCGCGCTGACCCGCCAGTTGCAGCCCGACTTGATCCTGCTCGACCTAGCTTTAGGCGACGAGAACAGCCTCGACTTCCTGCCGGAATTGCTGCGTGAGTGCAGGTCGCGTGTATTGGTGCTGACCGGCATGCGCGACCCCAAGGTCCATGATACGGCTATCCTGAGAGGCGCGCGCGGCCTCGTACACAAGGCCGAGTCGGCGGAAACGATCTTGAAAGCCATCGAGAAGGTGCATGAGGGCGAGTTGTGGCTTGATCGGACGGCGACCGGGCGTGTGTTCGAGACCATGTCCCGCGGCGGCACATCGGAGGCCGACGAGCTGCTAGCGCAAATGATCGACACGCTGACCACGAAGGAGCGCGTCGTCATCGCGGCGATCATCACATATCGCGGCGCAACCAACCGGGAGTTAGCCGCGCACTTGAATATGGGCGACAAGACCCTCCGTAATCATCTCTCGTCAATCTACAACAAGCTCGGCCTGAAGAATCGCCTGGAACTCTTCGGCTTCGCCCTCGAACACAAAATCCACAGGTAAAGTCAGACCCGCCCTGCTCGGTCAACCGACACAAACCCTTCATTTAGCAGCTTGCAGTTGTGCGACTGGTGCAGCGTGCAGCCTTTAGACAGGTGCCGCGCGCACGCTAAAGCGTGCACCCTAAACCATAAGGCCCCACCCAATTAAGCACTACGCTGGCGGCAGGGGTCTGTCCGTCTAACGCCTATCTGCCCGTCCACCTCTTCGCCTGAGCAAAGGGCCGGGTTGCGCCCATCCGCCCCGGTCGAATGTCCTGCCTGAGCGCGCCAATTCATAGGACAACCGTTACCCCTTCTGCGCCTGCAATCCGTATAAACGTCACAGCGATAAAGGGTCAGTTGCCACGCGCATAAGCCATGCGGAAATATGTATAAAGTAGCACGCAGATAGTTCCGACTTGCTCAAACTGCTACGCGACAAAGCATTCTGCCGGTTAGATCGCGTTAATTGCTGTAAGCACACAAAAACGAGTAGAAGCCGATGCCCCCATTCAGTAAACATGTCTTCTGCCCGCCCGGCACGACGCTGCTGGATTACTATAAAGCCCAGCTATCAATAGCAACCGCGGACGTAGTGCGCACGCACCTCGGGCAATGCGATTTCTGTCGCGCCGAGTCGCAGATGCTCTGCGCCCACCCGCTGACGGCGGACATCGCAGCGGCGGTATCAGTGCCGCCCGTACCCTTGGCCGTCATGTGTCTGGCGGCGCAGTTGCCGACCCAACAAACACAAGTGCTATCCACCAGCCGCCTTGCGGCCTAAGCTTGCCCCGACGCGCAGTAAGAATTCAGGTCAGCGCGCCGGCCCGAACACGAGAGTCTGACATGAACACAAAACCGATGGTCTTCCCGCTAGATGAAACCGGCACTTTGTACGTGTTGCAGGACGAGAACGGGCGTGAGGCCGGCATCGGCTCGCGTGAGACTTGTTACACCCTCTTGCAGTTGTTCTTCAGGCCGCGCGCGAGCGCGCCTGCAACGAAGCGCAGTTTGAGCAAGAAGCCGGCGCGGCTTCGGCCGGGCCGCAGTGCGGTGCAGCCTGTTAAGCATGAAGTGGCAGCGTAATTGTCCAGTTTCTTAACCGCCCTGATCGCTGTGGTCAGGGCGCAACATTGAAGGTTTAGACCGGCCCCCCGCAGGAAATGGCGATTGCCCTCGTCATTCTGCAGCACCGGAACTGAGCTTGGCTATAAACACATGGTGCCTAGTAACAAGGAGTCAGAGTAATGTTCACATTCACACTTAAGCTAATCAAGCCGCTCGCGCTGGGCATCGCGCTCATCGCCCTCTTCGCCGTCGGGCAAAGCACCGCCAAGGCCGATACGGTGACGTTCACCGCCACCGGCATCTTCACCAACCCCGGCGCGTCCGCCGGCAGCGGCACGAG
>JBBRYU010000030.1:0-25329 GCA_038237345.1 Pyrinomonadales bacterium | reverse complement strand
TCTATCCGTTGAAAGAAAGATTCGCGGCGCGCTTTCGCCTGAACGTCAACACGGTCGTCTGCGCCGAGAACTACACGGAGATCGAGCAGCTTTCATCGTTCCTCTGGGACAATTTCCAACTCGACGGGCAATACTTCAACATCATTCGCGGCGAGACGAAGGCCGGCGCGACGATCAAGCAAGTGCCGGTTGATGTCCTGCCGCAGATGTATGCCCGCGTCGCCGCGTTGACGAAACGCTTCGGCGACCGCATGTTCGCCCACGACGACGCAGCCACGCGCTTCGTTAAGAACGTTGCCTACGTCGGCGCAATCACGACGCACTACCGCACGCAGCTGGCCAACTTCGCGCAACCCTCGGCGTGGCCCTTCCCCTGCACGGCGGGCGAGACGGCCGCCGTCATCGATTACAACGGCGACGTGCGCGCCTGCGAGCTACGCGAAAAGTTTGCTACCTTGGCCGATTACGATTACGACTTCGCGGCCCTCTGGCAGAGCCACGCGCGCCAGCGCGAACTCGCGGCCATTGACGGCGGGCGTGCTTGCTGGTGTACGCACGTCTGCTTCATCCACGACTCGCTGCGCCACTCACGCCGCGCGCTCTTGCAAGAGTTGCCGAAAAACTATCTGCGGCGCGGTAGTTGGTAAGAAATTTGGTTTATGCCTGAGCGAGACGAACAACAGCTTACGCAGAAGAGCGGCATCGTCTATGGCGCTGTCTTCACGCTGGCGGCGGCGATTGTCGTGTGTCTGCTCTTCGGCTGGCTGCTTGATCGCTGGTTGCGGACGGGGCCGTGGTTGCTGGTCGCGGGGATCGTGTTGGGCGCAGTCGTTGGTTTCTATCAGTTCATTCGCATGATGTCGAAGGTCGATTGACAGCCGCGCGGGCGACGCTCGACAGCACGCGCCGCATCCATGTAAAATTATCCGTTCTGATGATGAGCGCAAGTTTGCATAGCGAGGCCCTGCCGGTCGCCGATGAGGGGACTGCGATGGCGCGCCGCCTGTTCCGCGTGATGTGCTGGACGGTGGCGTTGACGACGCTGGCGAGTTTGTTTGTCGCGCCGTGGCGCGTGACGACGGGCCTGCTGCTCGGCGGCGTGCTGGCGCTACTGAATCATCACTGGCTGCGCACTTCTGTACACACGGCGTTCTCCGGCGTGGCGTTGACAGGCTTGCGGCCCAAACTCAGCATCGCACGGTTCGTCTTACGTTATTTCGTCATTGCGGCGGCGATCATCGTGGCTTACGAATTTGAACTTGTCTCAATCGTCGCCACGCTCGTGGGCTTGAGCGCGTTCGTCGTCGCCGCGCTCATCGAAGCTTTCATCCAGACTTGTTTGACGTTCATTAAGCGAGAGGGAAAATAGCGAATGTTCTGGTTGCTGCAAGCACATGAAGCCGGCGCGCATGCCGGCGAGGTGGCAGAACAGGCGGGGCATGCCGCGGAGCATGGCGGCGAGCATCTGCCGTGGTTGGTCACACAGGTCAATCACCTGATCGGCGAGCCGCTCTATCACTTGCAACTGCAAACCACCAAGCCGCTGTGGGACAAATTCTTCGGCTTCTTCGGCACGAACGCCGAGACGGTGTTCGGCGCGAAATACTCGCCGGAGACGGCCGTGCCTTGGTACACGGTGATGTTCATCATCGCGTGCATCCTGACGATGATTTTCGTCGTGGTGCTGAAGGGCAGGCTGTTCGGCAAGGCGCTCTCGGAGGACGAGCCGCACGGCGGGCAGCAGACGCTCGAAGTCGCGGTGCTGGCGGTGCGCGGCCTCATCGAAGACATCATCGGGCCGCACGGGCTGAAATATTTCCCCGTGGTGGCGACCTTCGCGTTGCTCATCCTCATCTCGAACCTGATGGGGCTGTTCCCGCTCTTTATGTCGCCCACGTCGTCCACGTCGGTCACGTTCGCGCTCGGCATCGCGTCGTTCGTCTACTACAACTACATAGGTATTAAAGAGAACGGCATCATGGCGCACCTCGGCCACTTTGCCGGTGTGCATTATTTTAGCGGCGCGATCCTGTGGATTATGGGGCCGGCGATGTTCGTCATCGAGTTAATCAGCAACTTTGTGCGCCCGTTAAGTTTGGGCCTGCGGCTCTTCGGTAATATCTTTGGCGACGAGCAGGTCGGCGCAAATATTGCTAACCTCGCGCCGCCCTATACGCTCTTTCTCATTCCGGCGGGCCTGATGATCTTGAGCGTCTTCGCCGCCGTCATGCAGACATTTATTTTCACCCTGCTCTCGATGATCTATATCGGCGAGGTCTCGCACGCGCCGCATCATGATCATGAAGACAGCGAGATAGACGGTGATGAAATTCTCGCCCCGGTGTTTACATAAGAGGTCAGAGGTCAGTGAAGAGTTAATGACTGACCTCTGACCTCTGCTTTAACGCGTCTTCGAGCGATGCGAGCAAACGCGCTCGCGCACGTTGGGGCGCACGGACTTGAGGGACTTTGGCGTAATAGGTGAGGGAAGACGTAGCGCGTTGCGCGTGTTCGGTCGCTGCATTTTAGCTTTCGTGCTTTGAAAGCAAGTCGCGGGTCTGCATCGCTGGAGCGCCGTTGTAAGAGGGGCGGTGGATACCGGATGTGGGCGAAATTATAAGCGCACGACTGACGCCGCAAACATACGCCGACCTTATTAGCTTGCGCTGAAGTCCGCAAAACACAGACAGGAGATTTGCCATGAGCAAATTGAGAATTTTCATGTTCGCGGCGCTCGGCGTGCTGTTCGCCTCGGCGACGGCGTTCGCGCAGGGCTTGGGCGCAACGGAAGTCGGCGCGGACAACGCCAACACGGTCGCCAAGTGGGCCAAACTGGCGGCGGGCATCGGCTTCGCGCTGGCGGCGGGCCTGGGCGCGTTGGGCCAGTCGCGCGTGGCGGCATCGGCCGCGGAAGGCGCGGCCCGCAATCCCGGCGCGGCCGGGCGCATCCAGATTCTGATGATCATCGGTCTCGCCTTCATCGAGACGCTGGTCATCTTCACGCTGGTGATCATGTTCGCCATCGTTAAAGTCTAACTTTAGCGAGCGCACAAACGACAAACAGAGGCGGGCGCGATGCTACGGATCGCGCCCGCCTCTGCTTTCGCGCGTTGCTGCTAGCGCGGGCGGCAAGCTTGCCCTGCGTTTCCGCTACGTTGTAAGCTTGCCGCTGGTATCCCCCGAATAATTACCCCCCCCCCGGATTTATTAACCTCTCCCTGATCGGTTAGAGCATCCGAGCGTGCGCGCTGCGGCGTGCGCGGTTTACAGTCGCCCGCAAAATGATCTGAAAGGACGAAACCCATGCGCAAAATAATTCTGGCTTTAGCGATACTGTTAATGATGGCCGCGCTCGCCGCCGCCGACACGATCTACTTGAAGGATGGCAGCAGCGTACGCGGCACAGTGCTTGGCTTTATTAACAACCGGTTCGCTGTGCGCGTCGACAACGCGCCCGCGACCAACACCGGCGGATTTCCTAATACGCCCAGTAACGATGGCGAGATAAGGTTCTTCCGCCCGGCCGACATTGATCGCGTCGAGATCGAAGGGCGCTCGCTCGATGATCTGCGCTACGAGTCGCGCACCGTGCAAGTGTCGCTTGCGCCGAACTGGATTGACTCAGGCATAGACCTGCGCCGCGGCGAGCGTGTACAGATCAAAGCCTCCGGCACGATTGTCGCCGGCCGCTCGCGCATCACGCCCGACGGCCTGCGCACTGCCGATCCGACCGCGCCCCTGCCCCGCGCCGCCGAGGGCGTGCTCATCGGTGCAGTCGGCAACGATGCAGACTCGCCGATCATGGAGTTGGGTCTCGCGCGCGAGTTCGTCGCCGACCGCGACGGCCGCCTCTACCTGACCGCCAATCGCGGCACGTACACAGACGCGCGCGGTGCGTTCAACGTGCAAGTGCGCCGCGAGCGCGATCTGACGGCGCAACGCGACGACAACAACCGCACGGACGACGACAATATTTTCGGCAGCGGGCGACGCAACCCTGCGCCCGTGCGCCCACGCACGCCGCTGCCGACGCCTGATACGGGCCGCAACCGCACCCCGCAGGAGACGACCATCGAAGTGCCCGGCACATCGCGCGGTCTGGACACGAACATAGATTTACGTGCGGGCGATCAGGTTGTAATCACCGCGAGCGGCACGGTCGTCGCAGGGCGACGTGCAGGCCAAGTCGGGCCTGATGGCGGACGTGCGAGTGGCTTCGGTGCAATCGCCGGCACGTACCCTGTGCCGAATGCGGGGCCGGGCGCGCTCATCGGTTATATCCGCCTGGCGAACGGACAGATCACGCAGCCGTTCCTCATTGGCGCACAGCAGACCTTCAGCGTGCCGTCCGACGGTCGCCTGTTCCTGGCCATCAACGATGACAACTACGGCGACAACGGCGGCAACTTCAGCGTGAGAATCAAATACTGAAGGGCAGAAAACAGTAGGCAGTAGGCCGTAGGCAGCAAACGCCGGATAAAAGACGGCGGGTGAAGATGTCGCGCACGAATCGCGTCGTTATCTTCACCCGCCGTCTTCTACTCTGACTACGGCCTACTGCCTACTACTTACTGCCTCCTGCTTTGTGCGTTGCGCGGAGGATCGGATCAATCGTCGGCGCGAAGGGTGGGGCATAAGCGAGATCGAAACGGTTGATCTCTTCTACTTTTAAGTTGGCATGAAGCGCGGCGGCATACACGTCTATGCGTTGGGCGACGCCTTCGCGGCCGACCATCTGCGCGCCGAGCAGGCGGCCCCGTTGATCGTAGATGATGCGCGAGAGAATCTTCGCTCCGTCAGGGTAATAGCCGGCGCGCGAAGCTGTCTCATCTTCGACGGCCGTGGCCGCGAAGCCCGCCTCCTGCGCCGCGCTCAATGACAGACCCGTGCGCGCGATTTCGAGATCAAAAACCTTAACGATGCTTGTGCCAACGACGCCTGTATAGCGGGCGGCGGGTTGCGCGCCCGCAGCGTTCGCGCCCGCGACCCAACCTTGCCGCACGGCCGGCTGACCGAGCGGCAGCCAGACGCGCTGCCCCGAGACGCGATGCAAGACCTCGCAACAGTCGCCCGCCGCATAGACGTTCGGCGCGCTCGTGCGCTGTTCCTCGTCCACGGTGATCGCGCCGCTCGTGCCTAAAGCTAATCCGGCTTCCGCGGCGAGCGCCGCGTTCGCCGTCACGCCGACGCCGATTGAGACGATCTGCGCTTCGCCCTCGCGCCCTTGCTCAGTCACGACGCGCTCAACCTGTTCGCGTCCAGTAAACGCGACGACCCGCTCGCCAAAGATGACCTCGACGCCGTGCGCACGCAATTCGTCAACCACACGCTCGCGCAAAGAGCCGTCCAGCGTGCTCATCACTTTGTCTGATGACTCGATAATAGTTGTGCGCAAGCCGCGTCTTGTGAACGCTTCAGCCATTTCAAGCCCGATGTAGCCCGCGCCGACGATAGCCGCCGCGCGAGGCCGCTGCTCGGCAATGTAGGCGATCATGCGCCGGCCATGTTCCATGTGTCGCAGGACGAAGACGCCCGCGAGATCGTGTCCGGGCAATGGCGGACAGACGGCCGCCGCGCCGGTGGCGAGCACGAGATTAGTAAAACCGATCTCGCGCTCTGCGTCGTGCTGCCGCACGCGCACGACGGACTTCGCGGGGAAAATTTCCAGCGCCGCGGCGTGCAGTTGCAGATCGACGTTGTGGCGCTCGCGGAAGTACGCGGGCGGATGAGCGACGAGTTGTTCGAGCGTGGGAATCAGGCCGGAGATGACGTAGGGCAAGCCGCACGCGCCGTAGGACACGTCGCCGGATTTTTCCAGCACGGTGATGGCGAGCGCGGGTGCGCGGCGGCGCGCTTCCAGTGCGGCGGCGAGTCCGGCCGCAACGCCGCCGATGACGACGAGGTGTTCGTGGCCCAAGTCTTCAGTCGCTTTCCGTCTGAATTAAAAACACGTGCGCCGGTAAGCTTACTCAATGCGGTGGCGAACTGGAAATGGAACAGACGAATTGCGCGAAAAGTGGAGCAAGCGGAGGCGTGGGCATCTGGCCTTGGTTTTGCTTATTTACCTTTCATTGTCGTTGGCTGAAGCGGTATGATAGGTTCGTTGGCAATCCACCCAACAGCGGCGGCGAGCGAGGCAGACTCCTTACGATGAAAAAATGTCCGAAATGCGGGAAGGTGTACGAGACGACGAACACGCTGTGCCCCACTGACGGCGCGGTGTTGGTCAAGTCGGGCGACGCGCTCTTGGGGCAGACGCTCGCCAACAAATACCGCATCGAGGAGCGGCTCAGCGAAGGCGGCATGGGCACGGTCTATCGCGCGACGCACGTGCTGATGGAAAAGTCGGTCGCGATCAAAGTGTTACACCCTGCGCTCGCGGCCGATGAGAAGATCGTCGCGCGCTTCACACGCGAAGCCAGAGCCGCCTCGCGTATCTCGCATCCGCACGCGCTCAGCGTCACAGACTTTGGTGAGAGTGATAACGGCATCGTCTTTCTCGTCATGGAGTACCTGCGCGGGCACACGCTCAAGCACGTCATCCGCACCGAAAGCCCGTTGGCGCTCGCGCGCGTCGTCGAGATCGCGCGGCAGGTTGGGGGCGCGCTCGATGCGGCGCATGCAGAGGGCGTCGTCCATCGCGATCTCAAGAGCGACAACATCATGCTCGAAGAGGTTGTCGCCGGCAACGACTGGGCCAAGGTGCTCGACTTTGGCATCGCCAAGATACAAGAGCGGGACGGGCATGATCCGGAGTTGACCGCGCCGAATCTGATCATCGGCACGCCGCAGTACATGTCGCCCGAACAATGCTCGCAGTCGTCGGAGATCGATAAACGTTCGGACATTTATTCGTTCGGCATCATCCTCTACGAGATGCTCGTCGGGCACGTACCGTTCACGGGTGAATCGGCGACGGCGATCATGCTCAAGCAACTGCAAGAGCTTGCGCCGTCCGTGCGCGCCGAGCGCAGTGACTTGCCCCCGGCTGTCGGCGACGTGATTGCGAAAGCTTTGTCCAAGCAGCGCGAAGAGCGGCAGGACAGCGCAGGCGAATTGGCCGAAGCGCTCGCGGCCGCTGCTGCGAATGCGACTGAAACACCCTCCGTAGCTGTCTTGGCTGCGGAAGCGGTGCGCACGACGGGCGAGCAACCGAGTATAGACACCGACCGCATCGTTGTACCGACCGGCCCGCAAGAGCCGCGCGCCACCGCGAACGATGATTACGACGAGGCGACCATCGTGCGCCCCGCACCGCGCACCGGCACACACCGCGAGTTAGCTGAATTGCCCGCATACGGGGCGCCGCCACCCGCTGCCAGTTTCAGCCCGTGGCGCATCATGGTTCCGGCGGCGGCCGCGTTAGTTATTTTGCTCGTCGTCTTTTTCGCGCTGCAACGCAACTCGAAGCCGGCCGCCGCGCCCAACAACGAGAACGCCGCGCCACTCACGACCGATCCGAGCGCGCAGGCCGTGCAACCGCTCGGCCCGCCCACCGGCGCGGGTGAAACGGCCGCTGCACCGGTCATAATAGTGCCCGGCGCTACGCCCATTCCCGGCACGGAAGGCGCGCCGACCGGCAGTGCTCTGCCGGGCGCGAACGATAACGTTGCGGCGCAGCCAACTTCAACTCCTACCGCACAACAAAGCGACGACAACAGCAACACGGCGCGCAACGACAACACCCAGCCGGCCAACGACAACAAAGCGCAGAATAATAACGCTGATCCTGACCCGACGCCGCCAGTCAACAAGAACGACAACCGGTCTGCCAAACCTACGCCGACGACGAACGAAGACGAGCCGCCACCGCCGCCGCCCACGCCGCGCCGCCGCACGACGCCCACGCCGACTCCGCCACCTGCACAAGCAGCGCCCGTCGCGCCTGCACCGCTTGAGAGTTCAACACCACCGCCTGCGTTGCCGTAAAGCCACAGCCGCGCCGCGCGCTTTTACAGCACCGCGCCAAACGCGCTTGAATTGTATTATTGCTTGGGTGTGATCGTCTTGCGGACGAGCG
This sequence comes from Pyrinomonadales bacterium, assembly GCA_038237345.1. GTDB lineage: Bacteria > Acidobacteriota > Blastocatellia > Pyrinomonadales > Pyrinomonadaceae > QHXQ01. The sequence continues at coordinate 17,309 of JBBRYU010000030.1, read as the reverse complement.
CCAGCAATTCCGTCTCTTCGTCCAACGTCAACGCAATCTCAAACACATAACAGGGCAGGGCAAAACGAAACGAGCGCAGCTTGACCGCATCCTTCGCCGTCGTCAGGAGTGCGCGTACGCCGCTTCGTTCCGCCGCCCTTGTGAGTGTGTCAACGTCCGCCTGTGTGTAGTTATGATGATCGGAGAAAGTGCGCGTCTGGCTTAACACGCAGCCGGCTCGGCGTGCGTGTGTGAAGAAAGCTTGCGGATTGCCGATGGCGCAGAACGCGGTGAGCGGTTGCGCTAGCGCCGCAGGTTCGAGGTTTACTTTTTCATCCGGCGGGGCGAGCGGGCGGATGCGGCGCATGTGCGTGCGCGCGACGAAGACGGGACGACCATCGCTGAGCTGCGCGGCCATGTTGCGCAAGTCCGCGAGGTCGCGCGCGAGTTCCGCGCGGGTGATGACGATTGCATCGGCGCGTGCGAGGCCGCGCACAGGCTCGCGCAGACGGCCGCGCGGCAGCAGGTGACCGCCGCCCCACGGTGTGGTCGCGTCAACGGTCACGATATTCAGATCGCGCGCCAGACGCAGATGCTGAAAGCCGTCGTCGAGTATGAAGACTTCGCTGCCCAACGCCGCTTGCGCCCAACGCGCCGCCGCGGTGCGATCCGCATCGGCGACGACCGCCGCCAGCCCGCGTAAACTCTCGGCCAGCAAGCGCGGCTCATCGCCGCCCGTGCGCGCGTCCGCGAGTATCTTCTCATTGTCCGACACGACCACGCGCCGCGCGTCCTGCCGGCCATAGCCGCGTGTCAACACGCACACCCGCTTGCCCTCGCGCGCCACGCTCCGCGCGAGCCACTCCACCAGCGGCGTCTTACCCGTGCCGCCCGTCGTGATGTTGCCCACACTGATGACCGGCGCGTCAACCTTAGCCACGGCGAGCGCGCCCGCGCGATACAACGCAAGCCGCGTGCGCGTGAGCGCGCCGTAGAGCAGGCTGAGTGGGGCAAGTGCGAGCGACATAAGCGCAGAGGTTAGAGGTTAGAGGTCATAGGTTAGAGAAGGCAGTTTTACTGACCTCTAGCCTCTGACCTCTAGCCTCTGTCTTCAGTAATGGTATGAGCAGTTCGATGGTGCGCGTGGTCGCGCCACGGTTCTGTTCCAGAGTTGCGCGTGCGCGTGCGCCGATGGCGCGGCGGCGCTCATCATCAATTAGCAACTCTTGCAGCACGCGTGCAAGCGCGGCGGGCGCTTGTTGTCCCGTCAACACGGGCAGTTGCACGAGCGCCTGTCGCGCGAGGAAGTCGCGCACGATGGCTGTGAAGTTGTAAGTGTGCGCGCCGGTGACGACGCAACGGGCATGCGCGGCTGGCTCGATGACGTTGTGTCCACCTGTCGGCGTCAGACTGCCACCGACGAAGACGAGTGCGGCCAACGGATAGATGGCGCGCAGTTCGCCGATGCTGTCGAGCAGGATCACCTCGCTGGCGCGATCAGCCGCAGTTGGCGTAGCCGAACGGCGCACCCAGTTGAAGCCTGAATCGGCAAGCAATGTGGCGACCTCAGTGAAACGTTCCGGATGGCGCGGGGCGATGAGCAGACGAGTTTGTATCGCAGGCAGGGCGACGCGCAGTTGTTGGAAAGCGTCCAACAGCAACGCCTCTTCGGGCGCGTGCGTACTGGCCGCGACGATGAGCGGGCGCGCATCGTTGATGTCGAAGCGATTTTCCAGCTCAACGGTCAACGCGTGTGCGTCGGCTTCGGCGGGCGCGTCGAATTTCAGGTTGCCGGCGACACGTATGCGTTGGGGCGCAAGACCGAGTTGAGCGATGCGCGCCGCGTCCGCATCCGTCTGCATAATCGCGAGCGTGAGCGAGCCGACGACCCGTTGGATGAAACGCCCCAACTTGCGATAGCCGCGCATCGAACGTTCGGACAGCCGCCCGTTGACGAGCGCGACCGGCACTCCGCGCGTGTTGCATTCGCGCAGGAAGCGCGGCCATAGCTCGGTCTCCATCACGAGCACGACTGTCGGCTTGATCGCGCGCAACGCGCGGCGCACGCTCCACGCCCAATCGAAGGGGAAGTAGAAAACGGCCGCCGCTTCGTCCTTAAAGACCTTACGCGCGAGGCGCTGGCCTGTCAGCGTGGTCGTCGAGACGACGAGCGCGTGCGCAGGGAAGTGTGCGCGTAAGGCGCGTGCGAGCGGACGTGCGGCCTGCGTCTCGCCGACTGAGACACAATGCAACCAGATCACAGGTCGCCCGTCCGCTTCGAGCAGCGGCAGACGGCCCATCCGCTCGCGCAGTCCGGCGATGTATTTGCCGTGGCGCACTGCATCGAGCAGGAACAGCGGCAGCAGCGCGAGGATGCCAGCAGTGAGCAAAAGGCTGTAAAGGAAAAACATCAGTGACGAGTGGCGAGTGACGAGTGACGGGTGAGAGCAAGTTTTTGACTTGTCCTTCGTTCCTCGTTCCTCGCCACTTTATTTGACTCGTTCCATGTATCGCCCTTCAGACGGGTCAACGCGGATGCGGTCGCCTTCGTTGATAAATGGGGGCACTGGAATGGTGACGCCGTTCTCCAGCGTTGCCGGCTTGTTGACGTTCGACACAGTCGCGCCCTTCATGGTCGGCTCGGTGCTCGTGACCGTCAGTTCAATCGAAGGTGGCAAGTCAATGCCGATAGGCAGTCCCTCGTAGAATTCAGCCTGTAGGCGCAGTCCCGGCGCGAGCCATTGCGCCATGTCGCCGAGGTCTTCATCGCTGAGTTGGGTCTGCTCATAGTTCTCCGTGTTCATGAAATGATGACCGGCTGAATCAGAGTAGAGATACTCCATCTCATGCTGTTCGAGCGTGGCTCGTTCAATCGTATCGGCCGAGCGGAAGCGATGGTCGAAGGACGAGCCGGTCTTCAGATTGCGCAGCTTGGTCTGTACCATCGCGCGCAGGTTGCCGGGCGTGTGGTGGCGGAAGTCTACAACTTTGCAGAGGTTGCCTTCGAACAGGATGACCATGCCGCGCCGAATTTGCGTTGCAGGAATTGCCATAAGACTGATTTAACTCCGTGTTGAATGAGATGTTTCGTCGGCGGCGCGCTCCCACTTATACAGACCGGCCCGCGCAGTGCTAACAAACCGCACAGTCTAACGAGCGCATGCGAGCTTTGTCCAGCCGGCGGTCAGACTCAGTTGATATCTGTTTGTTCGCCCGGTTCGAGCTTGAAGAATGCTTCGAGCGTGACCTGATATTCGAGCCGTCCCTGTTGCAACCCGCCGCGTTGCTCTTTAACGACGAACCACGAGAGGTTGCGCAGCGATTGGCGCGCACGCGCGATCGCGACCTCGATGGCGTGGCTGAAACTCTGGTCGGACGTGCCGACGATCATGATCCCTTTGAAGACGTTTTCGCTCACAGGTGTATGCCTCCATTAATTGCTATGAAAAATATGCGGGCCTGTTTCCGTGCGGGCATGAGAGCATGAGCGGCAGGGTGTGTCAAGACGGGTGAGTTGAGAAACACGGTGCAGAACAAAGAACGGGCGAGCAATCAACAAGAGCCTAATAACGCTTGCCGACTGTCCGCCCGTCCTTCTCGGAGGAGCCCACCTTCCTGACCGTTAGAACGCTGCAAGGTCGGAAAGGTTTCAAAAAATAATTCAACATTTATGATGGATGTGATGAGCGGCCACGGCGGCGGGTTAGGCGGCCCGGGCGCGCGGAGCGCGCCGCTCACGCGCGATGTGGTTCAGCCATTCCTGCGCTTCGGCGTAGAGCGGATAGCGTTCCTCTTCGGTGCGGAAGGCTTTTGTATGATAAAGGCGGCGGCCGTTGACGAGCCGTGCCGGATGTTTAATGTGCAGCATCTCGTGATAGAGAATGTACTCGACGAACCATTCGGGCACGTCCGCGGCGTCGAGCGTCTTGCTGATCACGATCGTGTTATGCACGGGATCGTGATGACCGAGGATGCGGCGCGTGCGGCGTTGCGACCACGTCAGCGTCGGCTTTGGCAGCTCGTCGGCGAAATAACGGCGGTTGAGGCGCGCGAACAAACGGTCGAGCTTGTGATAGTTGCCGCGCGCGGACGAGATCAATTTGCGCCCGCGTTGGCGGCGCGCCAGATCGGCGGCACGTAGGACGTAGGGCGAGGTAGCGTAATCGCGATAGACGCGCTCATGCATCTGTGGTGTCCGGCGGCGCAGTAGTTTGGCGACAAGGATGAAGGCGAGCGCACGCTGCACGTTCGCCGGTGCGTCGCGAAAAATGTCCGAGAGCCGCACGTAGACGCGGCCGGAGCGCAGGCGGATCGTGTGGTTGAGTCCGGCGTACGGGTAAAAGCGGACTTCGAGAAGGGGCGTCGGACGCTGTGGCTCAAGCTGGCGAAAGGCATCAGCAAAGAGCGCGTTAAGCTGGGTCTGTGCGTCGGACATAGCTGGCGACAATACGTTAAAGTTTTCCGGGCGATAGCTAACCGGACGGGCGCAAGTATGAGAACTGCAAACTATCCTGACAGGCGGCCGCTACGAGCCAACGGCGCACGGCTATATTACGGGCATGCGGAAATAAGCGTCAATACGGTCTCCGCGGCGTGTCGCTAAGCCTTTGTGCCCCCACGAATTGAGCATGGTTTTGCACGGCGCGATCTGCCTGTCCGGTTTCAGTCCTGTATCTAAGCTCTCTGTTTTCCTAGTTTAGAGCTAAAATATAACATTTGTCCGTGTTCGCCTGACTAAACCCTGCCACATCTTCACATAGCTTGTCGGGGCAACTTGGCTGGGTTGATAGACCGCCGCATAACTAACGTTTGCGCAGGCCTGCGGCACCCGTTATACTGTCATAGCCGAGCCTCTTTGTCGGCGACGCAAATTAATGCTTGACAGGCGTTTGGCGGGCCGGTATTGATTGAAGTGTGGCCCTTTTCAGGTGGGCTATTAGCCGTGTGACACCTCCTGCGACCTGCCCGTTTCCCGTCTTGCTGCTGATGGTTATGCGCAACTCCACGCCCCCCATGTCTGGCGACTGGTTACCCGATACCCGCGGGCGGGCCGTGCTTGCGGCCATCATCAACGAACATCTTGTGACGGGCGAACCGGTCGGCTCGCGCACAGTGGCCGAGCGTTGCGCGGTGGCGGCGGGTTGGAGTCCCGCCACGATTCGCAATGTGATGGGTGAACTTGAAGAAGCTGGCCTCGTCGAGCAGCCGCACACCTCCGCCGGCCGTGTGCCGACAGACAAGGGCTATCGTTTTTACGTTGACCATCTGATCGGCGACGCGCATCTGGCTGCGACCGATCTCGCCGCGATTGATCAGATGCTTGCTTCGCCGCGCACGGACGATGGGGCGACACCCGCGCGCCTGATGGAGAAAGTCTCACACCTACTGTCGGCGTTGACGCAGAACGTCGGCATCGTCATCTCGCCCGCGCTGGCAGGCAACCGGCTGCAACACATCGAGTTCGTCAGTTTGTCCGACGGGCGCATCCTTGTCGTCCTGGTCTTCACACCCGGTCTCATCCAGCATAAAGTCATACGCATAGATGAACCGCTCGCGCAGGAAGAACTTGAGCGGACGGCGCGCTATCTGAACGTCGAGTTTAGTGGCAAGAGCCTGCTGGCGATCCGCGCGGAGATCTTGCAGCGCATGTGCGCGGAGAAGGCGCTCTATGATCGCTTGCTGCGCAACGCGATGCTCTTGTGCGGCAGTAGTCTCATCGGCGAAGAGTTGGAGACCGGCGACGTATATGTGGACGGCGCGTCGAACATACTCGACAAGCCCGACTTCGCCAACATCGAACGGTTGCGCGAACTGTTTCGGACGCTGGAAGAGAAGACGCGGCTCGTCAAAATCCTGAACGAGTGTCTCGCGGGGCGCATGGGCGCGGACGACGTGCGCGTGCGGATCGGGCGCGAGTTGCTCAGCCCGGCGATGCAGGCGTGCGCGTTGATTAGCGCGCCGTACCGCGTCGGCGCGGGTGAAGTGTCGGGTACGATCAGCGTTATCGGCCCGATGCGTCTAGAGTACGCGCGTCTGATGGCGGTTGTTGGCTACGTGGCGCATCAGGTCGAGCGCATGATGCAAACGGAAAGGGCCTCAGTCTGAAGCATACGGGGCGCGGTCGGCTGCTGCTCACTCGAAGGTCTCAATGGCGATGATCGATAAAAACAAGCAAGTCGCGAGTCGCATTCCGGTGCGCTTTGTGGATAACGAGACTGATGCCCGCCCGCCCGCCGCTGATGGCGCTGACGCGGGCGCGCTTGGGCGCGAGTCGAGTTATGAGGACGAGACGGAGATGCAGCGCCGGATTGATCGCGGGCAGGAACAGAGCGGCCCGGCGGGACGCGACGAGGCGGACGACCGCGATACAGCCGGCGGCCCGCGCCACAATGAATTGCCCGAGCGCCGCGAAGAGCAAGATACAAACCCGCGCGCCACGGCCGCAAGCGCAGCAGATGACGAGATGCTGGACGTAAATATGTTTGAGACTGAGGATGAGTTGGAGATTGACGAGTCCACTGCTTCGCTGGCGACGCATGCGGAACTGCTCGCGGCGCAGGGCGAAGTGCATCTGCTCGAAGGCGAGTTGGCGCAGTTGAAAGCCGAGCGGCAGGAGTTGCGTGAGGTATTGGCGCGGCGTCAGGCCGACTTCGAGAATTCGCGTAAACGTATGGAGCGCGAGCGCGGCGAGACGTACCAGCGGGTCGTAGTTGACGTGGTCGGGCAACTGCTGCCGGTCATAGATAATCTGCGTCGGGCGCTGGACACGGAAGCCTCGGTCGAGGCCAGTGAATCGGAAGAGTTCCGGCATTTCCTGCATGGCGTAGAACTGATCGCGAAACAACTCAACGCTGTCTTAGAACGGCTCAACGTCGAGCCCGTTGCGACAGTCGGTCATCCCTTTGACCCGCACGTCCACGAAGCTATTGCGACCGAGCCGACAAATGATGTCGCACCCGACACGGTCGTCCAAGAAGTCCAGCGCGGCTACCGGCTCGGCGACAGACTGATCCGCCCCGCCATGGTCAAGGTTGCTTCCAAATAGCGATGAGTGCCGAGTGCTAACATAAAAGCTCGCCTTATCGCCCCCACCCGGAACTCGATCACCTGTTATCCGGCATCGTTGCGAAAGTTATGGGAAAAGTAATCGGTATTGATTTAGGTACGACAAACTGCTGCGTGGCTGTGTTAGAAGGCGGCGCGGTGCAGATCATTCCGAACAAAGAAGGCGGACGCACGACGCCGTCTGTCGTTGGCTTCACGGATAAAGGCGAGCGACTCGTCGGGCAGATCGCGAAGCGGCAAGCCGTCACCAACGCGGCCAATACCGTCTACGCCGTCAAACGCCTCATCGGGCGCAAGTTCGACTCGCCGGAAGTGGAGCGGGCGCGCAATAGCTCGCCATTCGAGATCAACGAGGCGCAGAACGGTGATGCGCGCATACGCGTGCAAGGGCGCGTCTATAGTCCGCAAGAAATTTCCGGTCTCGTGCTGCAACGCCTGAAGGCGGCGGCCGAGGATTTTCTCGGCGAAGCGATCACCGAAGCGGTCATCACCGTGCCCGCTTACTTCGACGACACGCAACGGCAGGCGACGAAAGATGCGGGCAAGATTGCGGGTCTCAAGGTCGAGCGCATCATCAACGAGCCGACGGCCGCCGCGCTCGCTTACGGGCTGGGGCGCACCACGTCCGAGCGCATCGTCGTCTACGATCTGGGCGGCGGCACGTTCGACCTGTCCATCCTGGAGATGAGCGACGGCGTCTTTGAGGTGCTGGCCACATCGGGCAATACATTTCTCGGCGGCGAGGATTTCGACGAGCGGATCATTGGTTGGATGGTCGAGCAGTTTCGCACGGAGACTAGCATTGACCTGCGCGAAGATCGGCTCGCGCTGCAACGGCTGAAAGAAGCAGCCGAGCGCGCCAAGTGCGAGCTATCATCTTTGACTGAGACGAACATCAACCTGCCGTTCATCGCGGCGGACGCTTCGGGGCCGAAGCACTTCAGCCAGACTCTGACGCGCGAAAAGTTCGAGGCGCTCGTCGCCGATCTGGTCGAGCAGACGATTGAGCCGTGCCAGAAAGCGCTGTGGGACGCGAAGCTGCAACCGGAGAACATAGACAAGGTGCTGCTCGTGGGCGGGCAGACGCGCTCGCCGATCATCGGGCGCACAGTGCGCGAGATTTTCGGGCGGGAGCCGTCGACCGAGATCAACCCGGACGAGGTCGTTGGCATGGGCGCGGCCATACAGGGCGGCGTGCTGACCGGCGAGGTCAAAGACATCGTACTGCTGGACGTGCTGCCGCTCAGTCTCGGTGTCGAGACGCGCGGCGGTCTGTTCACCAAACTGATCGAGCGCAACTCGACCATACCTTTACGTAACAGTCTGACCTTTACGACTGTCGTGGACAATCAATCAACCGTGGAGATTCACGTCTTGCAAGGCGAGCGCGAGATCGCGGCCGGCAATCGCTCGTTGGGCAAGTTCGAGTTGGTCGGCATCCCCAACGCGTCGCGCGGCGCACCGCAGATCGAGGTCGGCTTCGAGGTGGATGCCAACGGCATTCTCAGCGTCTCGGCGCAGGATAAGGAATCGGGCCAGCAACAGCAGATGAGGATCACGCCCACTTCCGGGTTGACGCCCGACGAGATAGACTTGCTCATCTCCGAGGCCGCCAGCTCGGTGAGCCGCGATCAGCAGGCGAGAGAGCTGATCAACATGCGCAACCGGCTCGACAGCCTGACGCGCAACACGCAGCGCACCTTCCGCGAGGTCGGCGGGATGCTCACACCCGACGAGCGCGAGGACGCGCAACAGGTGTTTGAGCAGAGCGCAGCGGCCGCGCTCGCAGACGATGAAGATGAGCTTAGGCACACGCTCGGCGAGGTTGAGCGGATCGCTACCTTGTTGACGAACACGATGCTCAACACGGCCGGGCTGAGCGGCGGCGGCAACCCGCCCGCCGCGCCAACCGGCAATGACAAGGACGCGAAAGATTCCGCCTTCGAGCGGTTCTAAGCAAACGCAATGAGCGCAGATGACAGGTGACGGGAGGAGCGTTTATTATCTCCTGTCACCTGTCGTCATTGTTAACGGCTAACGATTATTCAAGATGAGCAAACGAGACTACTACGAAGTTCTGGAAATCAACCGCAGCGCGACTGAGTCGGAGATCAAGAGCGCGTACCGGCGTCTGGCCGTGCGCTTCCACCCGGACAAGAATTCCGGCGACAAGGAAGCAGAAGAGAAGTTCAAGGAAGCGGCTGAGGCTTATTCCGTCTTGTCCGATGCGGAGCAGCGTGCGCGTTATGATCGCTTCGGGCACGCGGGCGTCGCCAGCGGCGCGAGCGCAAACTGGGGCGCGCAAGGCTTCGGCGGGATCGAAGACATCCTGAGCGATCTGTTCGGCTTCGGCGATGTCTTTGGCGGCGGCAGTCGCAGTGGCGGCGGCGCGCGCCGTAGCGCCGCCCAGCGCGGCGCAGACCTGCGCTACGACCTTGAGATCGCGCTCGAAGAAGCAGCGAAGGGCATGACCGCGCAACTACGCATCCCGCGCCTTGAGTCGTGCGCGACATGTAAGGGCACGGGTGCGAAGGCCGGCACGGAGCCGGAAACTTGCGCGACTTGTAGTGGCGTCGGGCAGGTGCGTTATCAACAAGGCTTCTTCTCGGTTGCGCGCACGTGCGGCGCGTGTCGCGGCACAGGGCGCATCATCAAGCAGCCGTGCGGCGACTGTCGCGGCGCGGGGCGCGTCGAGCACGAGAAAGAGATGGAGGTTAAGATTCCCGCAGGCGTCGAGACGGGATCGCGCCTGCGTCTGGTGGGCGAGGGCGAGGGCGGCGCGCAGGGCGGCCCCGCAGGCGACCTCTACGTCGTCATCCACGTCAAGGAGCATGAGCGGTTCGAGCGGCAGGGCAGCAACCTCTACACGTCCGTCCCCGTCACGTTCGCGCAGGCCGCGCTCGGCGCTGAGATCATGGTCGAGATGCTGACGGCCGGACAGGCGCTGAAGATTCCCGCAGGCACGCAGACCGGCACGGTCTTCCGCCTCAAAGGGCAAGGCATGCCAGTGCTAGGCGGACGCGGGCACGGCGACCTCTACGTCTCTGTTACACTGCGCACGCCGACTACGCTCACACGCGAGCAGCGCCGGCTGCTCGAAGAGTTATCGAAGATTGAAGACCGCGATCTTGAGGACAAGGGCTTGATGGACAAAGTGCGCGACATCTTCGGCTGATACGAGTTGCACGTTAGACGCGGGCCGCTTCCATTCGGAGGCGGCCCGTTTTGTTTTGCGCTTGAAGTTGACAAATAACGTGTGCGCATCAGCGCAGAGGCGCAGAGGGTGCGCAGAGAAGCGCAGCGCAAAGATCAACTCTCTGCGTTCCTCTGCGTCAACTCTGCGGGTAAATCTGCAAACGCCTGCTTAATAGATCAGTGCAACCGCGCTAACGTCTTGCAACGATACAAATGTTCGCGCAGCATACGAAGAAACGATCAGGGTGCGCCGACTCAGCGCCGCCTGTGTGTCGCTGCTTGCCCACTAAATAAGTCTATTCCCTCCATCTTGCCGGGCAAGGGGAGGTGCGGCATGTGGGTTGCCCTAGAGTTTCGGGACGAAGCCGATCTCTCTCAGCAATGGATAGCGGGGGCAGCACTATGAGCCGACAGATTCGCATAACATTGAGCATCGCACTGTGGTTGACCCTTGGCGTGGCAGGGCAGGCACTGGCTGCGGTGGAAGGCAATGAGGACACCGACGGCCGCCTGATTGACGCGCGCGTCGTTGAGATCAATGACAAACATATTTCCGTCATGGCACGCTCAGGCGTCGAGCATGTGATTGGGATTGATCGCATGGGCACGCGGGTTAGGCGCGGCAAAGACTACGTCTCATGTGCGGAGTTGCGCAAAGACGACATCGTCACCGTCGAGATAGATGAAGCGCAGCAGGTCAAGTTTGCGAAGCAGATCGAGATCACGCGCGCGGCCAGTGATCAAGTAGCCCGCGCGCCGCAATAGGATAAGAGAGAAGGGGTTAGCCGGTGGGGCGGTTGCGCGCTTTGGCGCGCTGACCCTCGCACCCCTGCCGGCAACAAAGAGCCGCATGTCCTTCACAGGTCATGCGGCTTTTGCGTTAAGGGATGAAGGATGAAAACCTGCGCACTCAAGTTGAGCGATTCCTTATTCACCCTGCCTCACTTTCTGTAACGCACGCGACCACGTTGCTGTGCGTCAGTCTCCACGTCAACGTTGCCGAGACGAAGCGAAACATCGGCGTTGAGGTCGAAGCCGGCGCGCTCGCCCGCTTGTAGTTTGACCGTGCCGGCGGCGGCGATCATCGCAGCGTTGTCGGTCGAGAGATGTGGCGAAGGGAAGTAGGCGGGGATGCCGAGCCTCGTGCCTGCTGCGCCCGCCGCCGCGCGCAATGCGCCGTTGCAGGCGACGCCGCCCGCGACGATGAGTGTGCGCGGGCGATATTCCGCCGCCAGTCGCTCGGTCGTGCCGACTAACGAGCGCACAACGATTGCTTGAAAGCTGGCCGCTAAATCTTTCACCGCCTGTGATGGTTCCGCGTCCGGCGCAACCGGTTGCAAGCCCGTCTCGCGCACGTGCTTTGACACGGCCGTCTTCAAACCGCTAAAGCTGAAATCCGGCCGCCCGTCGCCCATGCGCGGCACGCTGAACGCGACGGCGCGCGGATCGCCTTCACGCGCCAAACGTTCGATGATGGGGCCGCCCGGATAGCCAAGCCCCAGCATCTTCGCCACCTTGTCGAACGCCTCGCCCGCCGCGTCGTCGCGCGTCCGCGCCAACACCTTATACTTGCCCGGCGCAGGCACGAGGAACAGGTTCGTGTGCCCGCCGGACACGACTAGAGCGAACGCGGGATATTCAAGCGGCGGATTCTCAAACACGACCGAGTAGATGTGCCCTTCGATATGATTGACGCCGACGAGCGGTTTCTCCAGCGCGTAAGCCATCGCTTTCGCGTAAGACAGACCGACGAGGAGCGAGCCGACCAGCCCAGGCCCTTGCGTCACGGCGATGCCGTCGATCTCTTCCTGCGCTACACCGGCCCGCGCGAATGCTTCCGCGACGACCGGCACGATCTTGTCCAGATGCTCGCGCGACGCAAGCTCCGGCACGACGCCGCCGAACCGCTTGTGCGTCTCTATCTGTGACGAGATGACCGACGACACTATCTCGCGTCCAGCGCGCACGAGGGCGGCAGCCGTCTCGTCGCAAGAGCTTTCGATGCCTAGTACCAACATGGCAACGATTAAACCACACAGACACGAAGGCACGAAAATGACCATGATCATCTTCGTGCCTTCGTGGTTAGTATTTGACAGCCGGAAGTCCGGTTCAGGCCAGCGCTTGACGGAAGGTTGTCAAAAACATCTGCATCTCCTCTTTCGTGCCGATGGTGACGCGCATGTGGTGCGGCAGAGCGGGGAAGAAGCGGCCGACTTCGACCTTGCGCTCGCGCATGGCGCTAATCAAGGGGCGCACGTCGCGGCGCAGATCGATCATCAGGAAGTTCGCGGCCGAAGGGATATAGCTAAACTTAAGCCGGTCGAGTTCGGCGCAGACCTGTTGCTTGACCGCGCCATTCAGTCGGCGACCCTCTGCGACGTGCGCTTGATCTTGCAGGCTCGCCAGCGCTGCGGCGAGCGCCATGATGTTTACGGAATCCCACGTCTGCTGCGCCCGCAAGCGCGCGATCAAGTCGGGCCGCGCAACGCAATAGCCGCAGCGCAGGCCTGCCATGCCGTATATCTTTGAGAAGGTGCGCGCGACGATCAGGTTCGAGTAAGTAGCGACGAGCGGGATAACGCTCTCGTAAGCTTGCGCCTCAGCGTAATGGTGATAAGCCTCGTCCACCAGCACGACGGGCTGCGCCGGCACTTGCGCGAGAAAGGCACGCAACTCCGCCTTGGGCGTGACGCTCGCGGTCGGGTTGTTCGGGTTGCAGATATAGACGAGACCTGTGCCCAACGCCGCAGCGCTCATCTTCGCCAGATCGTGCCGGTAGTCCGCGGTGAGCGGAATCTTAGTTACCTCTGCGCTGTTCGTGGTGGCGTGGCGGGCGATGGCCTCGAAGGTCGGGTCAGCCACGACCAGCCCGCGCCCCGGCCCCGTGAACGCGACGGCCGCCACTTTCAAAATCTCACCTGAACCATTGCCGAGCAAAATCCAGTCAGGCGCGACGTTGTGCAGTTTCGCCAGCGCCTCTGTGAGCGCGTCCGCGTGCTCATCCGGGTAGCGCCACGCCAGCCCGAAGGCATCGGTCATCGCGCGCAATGCCGCCGGCGAAGGCCCGTAAGGATTCTCATTCGAGCTTAGCCGCACGGGCAACGCAACAGGCGCAATTGCGTTGGGTACAAAGTTGCGCGCGGCCGTGGCCACAGCGGCGGCCGGACGCAACGCGGCGACGGCCGCGCCTGCGCCGAGCAATTGCGTGAAACCGCGTCGAGAGAGCGAAGGCTGTTGCTTGTTCATCGTGATACTCCGTGCGAGCGATGAAGGGAAAACGCGGCCGAGCCGGATGATTAAGCGGCGCGGTTAGATCGTCGGATTCCAGGAGTTCAGGTTGATGGTGCTGATTGATTCGTTGCTGCCGAGTTTATAGATGTTGAGGCTACCGAGCGGCGGCGCGTAGAGGTGCAGCGTGATGAGGTCTTGCCCGCTCACGTCGGGGTTGCCGATTTGATGTATGTCGGGGATGTCCGCGCCGGTGATGCAGCCGCCCGTCCATTCGCGTGCCGTTTGATAGACGAGACCACGTCGCTCGTCCATGGCGAACATTGTCTCCCAGAGGATGCCGGAGCAGACGCGTATGACGCCGTAAGAGCCGTTATGATCGTGGATCGGTGTGCGTTGGCCCGGCCGCCAGCAGAGCAAGAGCAACTCGAATTGCTCGTTACGAAAGACGCGATGGCGCGCGTATGTGCCCGCCTTGAATCCGATGTAGGGGCGCAGGTCGGCGGCAGTGAGCGGTAGCTGTTGCAGCCACGAAGTAATTTCCGGCAGTTCGGGCCGGCGGCCCCGTGCGGCGAACTGCTCGGCCTGCGTGCGGAGCGTGCTGGTGGTGGCCGGCGGTGTTGAGAGCGCGGACGGGGTGTAATTGGTTTGCGCGTCGGATGTGGACATAGCTGACGACTCCTGCGGGCGGCGGCAAGACAAGATGCTTCTACGCCAAACTGTGCAGTGAGTCAATCATAAACTTATTTGTGACGCTGCACGCGGGGAGGGATGTTTTCACCGCAGAGGCGCAGAGGGTACGCAGAGAAACGCAGAGGAAAGATCAACTCTCTGCGCCTCTGCGGTGAAATTCTAGGCACATAACTTTCAACCCACTAATTAATGAACAACCCCCGCGCAGAGTTGTTGTGCGATCAACTCACCGGCGACGTGGTGGCCGGTCTGATTCCAGTGGCCGTTACCGAGGTCGCGGCCGAACCCGTGGAGAAAAGTTTTATGCTCGTCGGCGTAAGCCTGTAGCTGCGGCGCAAGCGTGAGGGCAGGAATCCCCGCGCCAGCACATAGCGCCTTGAGCCGCGTGTCGGGGTAAAACAAGTCCGGCACGCCGAGCCGTTGCGCGAACGCTTGCCGCGCTTGCTGGTCGGGATAGACCTGTATGCCGTTGCTCAACGTGACGACGACGAACTGTGCGCCGTGGCTGCGGACTTCATCACGCATGCGTGTGAGCAATGCCCCGGTCACGCGCCACGCATCCTGCCACACCTCGTCCGGCGGCGGCCGGTAGATCAAATTATCCGCGCCCAACTCCTCGCCCTGTGCTTGGCCCGCAGGCTCGGCCGCAGGTTGGTTTGCGCTCGCTGGCGGGGTAGCATTCGGCTGCGTTTGCGCGGCCCGCGCGGCGCTGGCACGACGCGCATCGAGACGGGTCTTGATGGCGTGCTGTGCTTGATGAATCGCCTGTATGACGCGCAGGTTGTCTCTGATCCAACGGCCGGTGCGATTGAGCAGCGAGTTGCGCAAGCGGAACACGCGCGTCTCGCGGAACGAGTCGTCGAGCGCGAGTTGGCCAGCGCGCAGGACGTAATAAGGTATCTCGTCTGTCTTCTTCAGCGCGCGCGAGTTGTCCGTGATGTCGTTGTTCGTGGTGACGGCGAGCAAGACCACATCCGGCGCGTAAGCCCAGACTTGTTGCTCAAGGGTGAGCAGTTCCTGCGCCGTGCCGTAGCCGGACACGCCGAAGTTGATAACTTCAACTTTGCGCCCACCAAAGGCCGGACAGCCTTGTAGCTTCTGCTCCATCACGGCCCAGAAAGCGTCTTCCACCGGCACTTGTAACGCTTCAGCATATGAGTCGCCGATGATGGCGATGCGCAAGGTGTTGGGCGGCTTGGCCTGCGCGTGCTCGCGGTCATGCAGCCCCGCGCAGCTAATCCGCACGTAGGCTGCGCCTTCTTTGCGATACCAGCCTTGCATGCACGGGCGTAAGGAGTAGCCGCGCGCCGTGTCGGTCGTGTAAAAGATCGGGTAGGTGTAGCCGATGAGGCGCAGTGCGATCTCGGCGATGAAGAGCGCGCAGACGATGCTGGCGCAGATGACGAGAAGTTTGGTGGCTCTGCTTGGTCTCGTGGCGGGCGGGTTATCGGGCATGAATTAGTTGACGGGCAGCCTGTGTCTGTTACCTCACGCCGGTTTGTTGATGCGGAAATATACAGCCGCAGTCAGCCTCTTTAATAGACCCGACGTAGTTCCCGCACCAGCGCGTCCGGTAGCTCGACGGGGAAGAAGCGTGTCGCTTCATAGCCATAGTCTTCGCCGTCCTCATCTACCACACGGATCATACCCGTGGCCGCCGCATCCTCGTCGGGTAGCACACGATACAGTTTGCCGACTTGCAGCGAGGCCGGATAGTCTTCGTTGTTAATGCAGACTGCAAACTGCATCGCTGAGCTTTTTCTCTTCGTCATAGCTAGTCAAGATAAGGTAGCTTGATTTTGTGCTCGAACTTCCCAATGCCGTGCGCTTCGTACCAATGAATTTCTGCCAGCCTAATCGTGCCGTCCGGCAACCGCACATAGGCGATGCCCTTCAGTTTACGCCAACGCCCCTTCCCATAAGTGCGTTGTAGATAGTTTACCACTCGGATGCGGCGGCCAGCGGCAATAGTCTCAATGTCCGTAACTTCACTGATGATCTTAAACTTCATACGTCGCCGCTGGCTATCATTTGCTCGCTTCGATCAGCAGATACCAGCCGACGCGCGCCGCCAGCAGACGCTCGACGGCGAAGGGCAGCAGGCGCGCGAACGGGTACTTGCGCAGAGGGAAGTGTGCGACGCGGAAGCGCACATCTTTGAAGGGCGCGAACAGTTGTCGCGCTTCGTGCGCAGCGTAGACGTAGGCATAAGGGCATTCGGGGCCGTCGGTGCAATGATGCACGAAGTTGCGCGCACGCAGATAGCTCCAGCCCGTGCGCAAAAAATTCTCGTAGTGCAGTGTCCAAATTTCGGCGCGCTCATTGCCGCGCACACCGGCGATGTTTTTCTGCGCCGCCGTAGCTCGATCCGTTGCCCAGCGGCCGGCGCGCGTGAGCAGGCGCAGCAACAGACGTGCGCGCATGTAGCCGAGTATGCGCACGTAGTAGTTAAAACTGCGCCGGTGATAGAGCATCACGTAGGCGCGGCCGCCGGGTTTGAGCACGCGATGAACTTCGCGGATCGCGCGGGCCGGATCAGGCGTGTGATGCAGCACGCCGTAAGAGTAGGCGACATCGAAACTCTCGTCGGCGAAAGCCAGATGCTCCGCGTTGGCTAGTTTGAACTCGCCGCTGAGACCCAGCACGGCGAAGTGTCTGCGCGTGGCCGCGACGGCCGCTTCGGTGAGATCAACGCCGGTATAATCCGCGCCGTTTTGCGCAAACATGACGCCGTCTGCGCCGTTGCCGCAACCGATTTCCAACACGCGCTGGCCGCGCAGTTCTGTGAAGGGCACGAACTCCGGGATGTGCCACTCGGTCGTGTAACGGAAGGCGCGATACTGTGCGTAAAAATCGCGCTCGTCCTGCGCCGCCGCGACGAACTGCGTGCCGCACGCCTCCGTGTCCCAGAACGCCGCGACCTGTTCGACTGTCTGTTCCTCGCTCACGGGATAGCTATGACCGGCCGCCGCTTCGTGTTGGCGGGCGTGCGCGTGTCCGGCGCGCTCTTAGGCGCGGGGCCGGCCAACTCATCGGCCAGTTCGGACGCGCCGTAAACTTTGCGCAGGGCGTCGAGCATGCCGCGTGAGTGGACGCCGATGTTGCGCTTCTGCGTGTCGTCGTAGATGAAGTTGCCGACGAGACCG
>JBBRYU010000029.1:0-25612 GCA_038237345.1 Pyrinomonadales bacterium | reverse complement strand
GTCCGACAACTCTTTCGGCACGGCGGTGCAGTTGAAGGGCACGAACACTTTGTTGCGCCGGGCGGAGAGGACGTGGATGGCGCGGGCGACGAGTTCCTTGCCGGTGCCCGATTCGCCCGTGACCAGCACGGTCACATCGGACGAACGAATCTTGTGGACTTCTTCCACCAGCGCGCTCATGGCCGGGCTGGAATGGATGAAGCCGGGCATGACGCCCTGCACGCCATCCTTCATCTGCTCTTGCCCATCGCGCCCTTCCTGCTCCTGTGCGCGGAAGGCACATACATCGAGCCCGAGTTCGACGACGCGCAGCAGCGGATCAATCGAGCCGCCGCCGGGCAACGTCACCTGCCCGCGCGGCGCAATGATAAGCGTAGCGGGCGGGGCGCTCGTCGTGTGTAGCGTGCTGAGTGAAGCATCATGTTGGGCGACGACACGCTCGCGCTCGCGCTCGTCCGTGGCGCGACTCAACTTCTCAACCAGATGCTCGCTCTCCGCGCCTGTCCAACCGTGCGCAACCACGACGCGCGCGCGGTCGTCTTCGCCGGCCTCCGCAATCAATACCTGCCGCGCGCTCGTCTCCTGATAGAGCACTGCGGCCAACTCGCGCAATAATAACTCGCGCGACGAGACCGCGCCGGTCAGGCGCGAGAGGATGAGATGCAACAACGGCGAAGCTTCGGGGCGTTGCTCGGGCGCGCTGTGATCCAGCCCGGCGAGCGCCTCGTCGGTACGGGCAATGTCGCAGCTTGCGCCAAGTTCGCGGAAGGTCAGTGCAGCCGCGTGCAGACACTCTTCGGCGCGCTCAGGCTGGACGAGCGCGTAGGCGCGCCCCAACTCGTACTGCGCGAGCGCGCTGCGATAGCGGTCGCCCAGCGTCTCGCAGATCGAGACGCTGCGGCCGAAGTATTGTGTCGCGCTCACAGCGTCGCCCTGCGCCAGCGCGAGCAACCCCTGCACCCGCTGCCCTTCGCCTGAAACGCCTAAATCGGCGCTGGTAGCATTCGCCGTCTCATCCGTCACGAGCCGCAACTGCGCGGCGCAAACTTCCAACTCACCACGCCGCAGGTGTGCCTCTGCCAGCAACAGACGCGCTTCGCAAATCGCCTGCCGGTCGCCGATTTGTTCGGCCAGCACGAGCGCGCGTTCGCCATCTGCCAGCGCAAGGGCCGGCTCGTTCATCGCCAGATGGCAGCGGCCCAAAGTCCTGCGCGCTTGGCCCGCGTACCACTTGTTCATGTTCTCGGTGGCCAGTTGCGCGGCGCGCTCAAGATAGCTCTGCGCCTCTGTCAGTTCCCCGCGCAGCAGCAACAACTCGCCGAGCGAATCCAAAATCATCGGCACTTTCGCGCCGCGCTCGTCTATCTCTGTGGCGAGCGCAAGCGCGCGTTCCAGCGCGGTCTGCGCACGCGCCCAATCGCCCATCAAAGTCAGATGCACGCCGAGATTGTTATACCCGTCGGCGGCATTGGCCTTGTGCTCTGTGCGCTCGTAATAAGTGATCGCTTTTTCGAGATAGCCGATGCCTTCATGCGAGCGTTTGAGAAAGCCGCATGCGCCGGCCATGTTGGTGTAGATTTTGCCGAGCAGATACGGCGCGGGATGATCGCCGACGAGTTTCAAAGACTGTTGCAGATGGTCGAGCGCCTGCTCGTAATTGCCTTCAAACAACTCGGCCAACGCGATGGCGAAGTAAGCTTCGGCCAGTCCGCGCCAGTCGCCTGTGCCGCGATAATGCTCCAGCGCCTTCTGCGCGTGGTCGCGCGCGATGGTGTATTCGTCGTACTCGTTATAGACGCGCGCGAGGGCAACGTATACCGCGCCGAGTTGCGCTGCCGTACCCTTCTCCGTCGTCTCGCGTAGCGTCGTGTTCAAGAGCGCAATCGCTTTCGGGTGATCGCCTGTATAGCTATACGCGAGACCGATCTGCACGCCGAGACAAGCGGCCGCTTCGCTGTCTAACTTCGCACGCTCCGCCGGCGACTCGTACATCTGCACCGCATCGAGCGATTCCCGATAACGCCCTTGCATCACGAGTGCCGCCGACATCGCGCAACGCGTCCGCGCCAGCGACGAAGCGTCGTGCCGCGCCGCGCGCATCAACGCCGCCACGCGCTTCATCACCTCGCTCGACTGCCCCTGATCGAGCAGCGCCCGCGCCTCCTCCAATTCGCGCTCAAGCGCCGCCCGCGCCAACTGCCCGCGCGCGCCGGCCCGCGCGTCCAGCAAGTTAATCACTCTGCTGTTGTTATTTTCTGGCCGCACTTTAGTCTGATCCCATCTGTGTATGTTTATTTAGCTGAAATGATAGCCTAACAATCCGCCTGCAAGAAGATCGTCTTATAGCGACTGTGCAATTTGAAACCCGCGCGCCGGTAGAACACTTGCGCGCCGTAATTTTCTTCGTTGACTAACAGACATAACACTTCAGCACGCGATAGCAGGACGCGACTCAACTGCGACAGGCAACGCAAGCCGTAACCGCGCCCGCGCATCGCCTCGTCCACATAGACGCCTTCGAGATAGCTCGCTGCCGGCGTCTCGGAGACCACATCGGCTTTGAAGATCAGACGCCCCTGATCAATCCAGACCCAGACGCGCCCCTGCGCCACCCGCCGCGCGGTCCGCGCCCGAAAACCGACAGGTTCAGCTAGCAGCGGATTGATGCCGCTCTCGCTCTCGGCCAAACCGGCGTGCGCTGCTGCTACCAGTTCGAGGTCGGCGTGTGTGGCCAACCGCAAATTTTCGGCCGGCAAATGCAGTTCACATGCCTGTCGTTGCACAAACAGCAACTCGTAACAACTCGTCCGCGCCACTTGTTGGGCGAGCGCACAATAACGCCCAAAGCTTCTAACCTTTCCCGCCTCGCCCATGATCATGTGTACGCGCGCGTAGGCACACACAGGCCCGGCGAATGCGGCCATAACAGGCTCATAACAAGTTTCGATTTGTGTAATGTGCCCGATCAGAGCCACTCCGAGCAAGCGCCCCTGCGCATCGCGGCAACCATAGAACGCGCCGCGATGGAGCGGACTCACCAGCCCATTATCGCGAATCAACCCGGCCATGATAACCGTGTGCAGCGGTCGCGCGTCCAAGAACTCAAGCACTTCAGACTCATCCGCGGCGCAGAGCGGTTGCACCGCTAGAGTGGCGGCAGGGTAGGCAGCTACCCGCGCGTAAGTGTGCGGGTCTGCGCTCAAAGTCGGGAAGGTTGTTTGCGCCATGACTATCGCTGGAGAGGACGAAGGTAACGAGACAGAATCGCGCCCGCGCAAGTAGCTACTGATTGTTCAGCGGCTGGTTAATAGCCGATATAGTCAACTCCGCTATCAGCCATCGCGGGCATAGCGGCCGTTGCTTCACCGTTAGCCTCAGTGGCTTCGGCGCGCACGCGGGCGTTGCTGATCAGAATGCCGTTACTGATCAGGATGCCGTCGCTGACCAGTACGCCGTCGTTGATGAGGATGCCGCTACCGTTAACCGGACGCTCGATGTCGCGCCAGTTCAGTAATTCGCTCGTTGCGACGTAGGCCGCGCCGCTGTTCAATGCCCCACCATCATTCGTGATGATCGAGTTGCTGATCAGAATGCCGTTACTGATCAGGATGCCGTTACTGATCAAGATGCCATTGCTAATCAGAATGCCGTCGCTGAGCAGAAAGCCTGTGCCATAGACCGGCTGATAATCGGTGAGCAGAGCAGTGCCGGTGGCGAAGCTGTAATTCAAAATGATGCCCTGCGCCCAAGTGAAGGTCTGGCCGGCAATCGTCGTGCGCGGAGCAGGGGCCGCGCCCGTGAGTAGCGGCGCACCGAGCGGCGTGTTGTTCGTCAGATCACTGCGCACAAGCTTTGCAAGTCGCACCGCGCCATCAATGTTCAATTCGCCCGCGCCCTGCTCGAAGGTGTTGAAGCCCGCCAGCGGTTGCGCCGAATACATCAAGAGCGCCTTGACCATGTTCGGCGTGAGCGACGGGTTGGCTTGCAGCATGAGCGCGGCTGCGCCGGCCACAATCGGCGCGGCCATCGAAGTGCCGCTCAAGGTCATCATCTCGCGGCTGTCGTCGTTCGAGACGAAGGCGCGGAGATTGTGTGTGGTAGCGAGCAGATTGCCATCAGCGTAAGCGGCAATCAGCCGGTTGCCCGGCGCGACGATGTCGGGCTTCAGCAGATTGTCGTAATGGCGTATGCCGTCCGCGCCGAAGTAAGAACTGCGCGTCGGCCCACGCGAGCTATAGGTCGCCACGCCATCGTCGCTGCGCGCATTCGTCCCATAGGTATTCGCCGCGCCGACCGTGAGCGCCGATGGCTCATTCCCCGGTGAATGTATCTGGCCGTAGATTTTGTTGCCCTGACTATCCCGCCCGCTATTGCCTGCCGCTGCGACAATCACGATGCCGGCATCCACCAACCGCCGCACCGCGAGACAGACCGGATCATTACGATAAGAATCAATCGCCGGCTGACCGAGGCTCATGTTGACGACGCGTATGTTGTATTTGCTCTGGTTCGTCGGATTACTGCTGCTAATCGGTCTGCTTGGATCAACCGGACTGAGAATCCAACTCAGCGCGTTCAAAAGATTGCTGACCCGCCCCGTGCCTGCGTTGTCGAGTACGCGCAGGTTGATGATGCTCGCGTTGGGCGCGATGCCGATGTAGGCGGCGTTAGCGATACGCCCGTTGCCGGCCGCGAGCGATGCGACATGCGTGCCGTGCCCGTAATTGTCGGCGGCGTTGCTGTAGTTGACGAAGTCCTGCTCGGCGACGATACGCACATCGCTATCTGCTGTGCGCCCATTGCGGAATGATTTGTGGCTGGACTTGATGCCTGAGTCGAGAATGGCGATGCCGATGCCTGTGCCGTCGAGACCGGTCGTGGTTTGATCGCGCACGAGGTCTGCGCCTGTTGTTGCCGAGACGTGACCGAGCGTGCGCACCTCGCGGTCAGGTGAGATAAAGGTGATCTCACCGAACGTTGATAGTTCGCTGACCACGCTCGGGGGCATCGTGGCCACAACGTAATTCAGATTTTGCAGACTGTAGTCCACCTGCACGTTCGGGCGCTGGTAGATGGCGTTAACGGCTGCGCTCGGAGCGGCGTTGAAACGACAAATGACGCGGAGCGCGCTCCGCTTGTTGCCAAGCTTACCGAGTTGCGCGAAGAGATCAGGGGACATTTTGTCGGAACGCGTAATCACCTTCGGATTCTTACCGGTAATCGCACTCGCGCCGATGGTGGGCAAAACCGCTGTGGGCACGACGGGCGCGGGCCGCGCCACGTCGCGGCGCGGTTCAGCAAGGGGTTGCACAATCACGCGTCTAGAGAGCGCGTCCTTACCGCGCCCGACCAATTTCTCATCCTGCGCATGGGCGCTCAGCCCCGGCATACCAGCACAGTTCATGGCCAGCAGCAATAAGCTGGCGATGTAGGCTCTCAAGCTAGAGGATTTGTAGCTGAACATTTTGCCTTTATGAATACTGTGGTAATGCCGCTCTGTCAGTCATAAGACCTTCAGAGCTGAATGAAGCTGCCGGATGAACAACCAGTCGGGGGAAGAATCTTTGACTACCGGCAGACGCGAAACGTTGCAACCGCACCAAGTAGAAACTTACAACTGTTTCCTTTACCACCTATTAATTAGTGCAACCACTATGCCAGCACGTCCCTGCTCAAGCAAGGAGGGGCTGCTTCGTATATTTCCGTCCCGTCTCATCACGCCAACGGTCAAAATCCCTTGCCCCCTCGCTGTTTTCGCGCGTCAGACGTTTCTGCCGGCGTAATCATGCCCACCGTTTTCACCGCAAATCGGCACGCTGCCAGCCTGCCTGCCTGCATATCCGGTTCGCATGCGATACTCGCTTCGCACAACTGCCAATAGCTCAATGTTTATGCGGTTATAAATGTGATATTGAGTCGCGCCCAGAGCTTAGTGCGAACGGGGTATCACAAATAATCTGATGTGCCGGTAGGTAAAAGACATAGGGTGCGATGTAGAGACATGCGCTGTAGCAGCCGCTTTCACCCCTTTCCTAAGTTTTCCGAGTCATGGCACGCCGGTTGAACAAGCGCTGGCGTAGGCGTTGACGCGGGGTGGGTTGAAGCGCCATCGACATATGCCTCAAGCGTTCGAACCATGGGAGGATTTAGCGCGTGCGAATTAAACAGACCCGCGCTAATTTCAAAGCAATGATGAAAATCAGGAGAGCTAGCACAATGAATTGTCCGTTTAATCAACTGCGCGCCTACGGCCTACGACTCGCCATAGTGAGTTTTGCGCTCTGCGCCACGCTGCTAACTCCGACCGCAGGTAATGCGGCGGCGGACGTCAGCCACGACACGTTCGTCGTGTCGAACTACATGCAAGACAGCGGCAGTGGTGGTCACGATGATAGTCCGACCCCCACACCGACACCGTCGCCGTCGCCAACCGCTTCACCTTCGCCGTCCCCCTCACTGACCGCTTCGCCCACACCATCACCCACGGCGTCGCCTACGCCCGCGCCCGGCGCGGAGACAAGCGTCGAGATCGATCTCGTCGGCGCGTCGCTTAATGGCGCGATACCGCGCGGTGAAACCGAGTTAAAGCGACGCGCTGATGGCAGCCGCGAGTTCGAGGTCAAGGTGTCGAACGTTAATCTTGCCGCCGGCACACGGCTCAACGTACTCGTGGACGGCCGGAAGGTCGGCGAGTTAACGCTGACCTCGTTGCTCGACGGTAAGTTCGAGTTGGATACGCGCGACGGGCAGACATTGCCGCCGGTAGTGAGCGGCACGACCGTTTCGGTCACGAATCAGGCCGGTGCGATCATTGTCGCAGGCGCGTTCACTGTGACGTTGCCGCCGCCGGGGCCGACCCCGACGCCTAGCCCCACGCCGCAGCCCGGTGCGGAGACGCGCCTGCGCATCGCACTCGTCGGCTCGACCGTCAACGGCGTCATCACGAAAGGGCATGCGGACTTCCGCGTGCGCGCAGATGGGCGTAAGAATTTTGAGGTCGAGGTTGAAGACGTGAATCTACCGGCGGGCACCATCTTCACGGTGCTGGTTGATAATGTGAACATCGGTCAGATCGTGCTTGGCCAGTTCTTCAAGGGCGAACTTGAGTTGGAGACGGAACACGGTCAGAGCGTACCGGCGATCAATACCGGCACGACCGTGGCGGTCATCAACAGCGCGGGCGCGACCCTCGTGGTCGGCAGATTCGGCGCTAACGCCGCGACTCCCGCACAGATCAATCCGCTCGAAGATGCGAGTTTTTTCGTGCGCCAACAGTACATAGATTTCCTGAACCGCGCGCCGGATGAGAACGGCTTCAACGCATGGGTGAGTTTGCTCAGCCGTTGCGCGGAGAACGGCTACGGCACGACGCATCCTGAATGTGACCGCGTGCAGATTTCGTCCGGCTTCTATCGCTCGCAGGAATTCCTCGGGCGCGGCTACTTCATCTATCGCGCCTACGAGGCTGCGCTGGGGCGTCTGCCGCACTACAACGAGTTTCTGCCTGAGCTTGGCCGCATCGGTCGGGCGCAGACCGAGGCTGAGCTTGAGCTTGAGAAGTCGGCTTACCTCAACGACGTAGTGCAGCGCGCCGAGTTCAACGAGCACTACACCGGGCTGACTGACGCGGCACACGCGGAAAGCTTCGTCAGCCGCATGGAGCAGACGGCGGGCGTGCGGCTCTCGAATCACGCGCAGCTTGTGGACGACATGGGGCGTGGGGCGCGCACCGCAGCGCAAACCTTGCGCGCGTTCCTCGACAGCCGTGAAGTCAACGACCGCTTCGTCAATCGCGGCTTCGTCACGATGCAGTACTTCGGTTATCTACGGCGCGACCCGGAACCGGCCGGTTGGAACGCATGGGTGGACATCATCACCAACGGGCGCGGCGAGATTCAACCCGGCGACTTCCGTCCGCTCATCTTCGGCTTCGTCCACTCGCAAGAGTATCGGAACCGTTTCGGCCAGCCGTAAATCTCCAAGCGGGTTTAAGAAAGGCGGCGCAGGGCAATGGTGTTGATGCACTGTTGCCCTGCGCCGCTTAACGACTATAAGGAATTCAACCACGAAGTCACACGAAGCGGCACGAACCTAAAGACATGAAGCGTCTTGCCAGTTGGTTCGTGTTGTTACGTGTGACTTCGTGGTTCATCTGCCTTACTTTAATTTGCAAGCCGGTCTTACAAGCTCGTCGCGATTTCAACTTCCCCGCCCAGTTGTCTGAGCGTATCCACGATCTCTCCCGACTTGCCGTTGCCATCCGGTGAGCTTACACGAGGTTTCGAGGCCGCCTCGTCTTCCGCAGTGAGAATGATCTGTGTCGTTTGCAGCACCGTGTCGGGATTGAGCGAGATCGAGGTGATGCCGCGCTCGACGAGGAAGCGCGCGAACTCCGGATAGTCCGATGGCGCTTGGCCGCAGATGCCGATCTTTTTGCCGGCGCGATGTGCGGCGTCAATCGCCAGCGCCACCATCCGCTCCACCGCGCCGTCGCGCTCGTCGAACAGGTGCGCCACCATCTCGGAATCGCGGTCGAGGCCGAGGGTCAACTGCGTCAGATCGTTCGAGCCGATGGAGTAGCCGTCAAAGACGCGCAAGAATTCGTCGGCGAAGATGACGTTCGCGGGCAACTCGCACATCGCGTAAATCTCCAACTCCCGCTCGCCCTGTTTACATCCGAACTCGGCCATCAACGCGACCACGCGCTCGGCCTCGGCGACCGTGCGGCAGAAAGGGATCATCGCCTTGACATTCGTGAGGCCCATCTCCTCGCGCACACGCTGTAATGCCAGACATTCCAGCCGGAAGCCTTCGCGGTAACGGTCGTCGTAATAGCGCGAAGCGC
This sequence comes from Pyrinomonadales bacterium, assembly GCA_038237345.1. Classification (GTDB taxonomy): domain Bacteria; phylum Acidobacteriota; class Blastocatellia; order Pyrinomonadales; family Pyrinomonadaceae; genus QHXQ01. The sequence goes on along the minus strand of JBBRYU010000029.1, from coordinate 16,767 downwards.
CGCGGAAGCCGAGCATCGGGTTCTCTTCCACCGGCTCGAACTCGCGTCCGCCGATGAGCATCGCATACTCGTTCGACTTGAAGTCCGACATACGCACGATGACCGGCTTCGGATAGAACGCGGCCGCGATGCGCGCGACGCCCTCGGCCAACCGGCGCACGAAATAGTCGCGCGGGTCTTCCTCGCCGATGCGCTGCGCGATCTCGCGCACGTCGTCCGCCTGCGCGAGTTGCGGATAGTTGACAAGCGCCATCGGGTGGATGCCGATGTGGTTGTTGATGATGAATTCGAGCCGCGCGAGACCGATGCCGTCGTTTGGCAACCCCGCGAGCGCGAAGGCGTGATCGGGGTCGCCCACGTTCATCATCACCTGCGTGCGCGGGCGCACATCTTCGCTCACCTGCCGGCGTTCAATCTTGAACTCGACGCGCCCGTCATAGATGTTCCCCTGCGCGCCTTCGGCACAGCAGACCGTCACCTCCTGCCCGGTCTTGAGCAGCGCCGAAGCGTGACCCGTGCCGACGATGCAAGGCAGCCCCAACTCGCGGCTGATGATGGCGCTGTGACACGTGCGCCCGCCCCGGTCGGTGATGATGGCGGCGGCGCGCTTCATGATCGGCTCCCACGCGGGGTCGGTCATAGAAGTAACGAGCACGTCGCCGGCGGCAAAATCTTTGAGGTGATCGGGATCGGCTAGCACGTGGACGCGCCCTTGCCCGATCCGCTCGCCGACGGCGATGCCGGTGACAAGCGGCGGCGCGTGCTCATCGGCGAGCTTGTATGTCTCGACATAATTTTCGCGGTTTGTCGCGTGGACAGTTTCCGGGCGTGCTTGCAGGATGAACAACTCGCCCGTGATGCCGCACTTCGCCCACTCGATGTCCATCGGCGTGGGCCGCCCGGCGCGGGCCGAGTAGTGCTCCTCGATCTGGCACGCCCAGCGTGCTAGCCGCAACACTTCGTAATCGCTCAGCGAGAAACGACCGCGCTGTGCCGCAACGACCTCGCGTGTGCGCGTGCCATGTCCGCCGATGCCGTACACCATCTTGCACTCTTTGCCGCCGAGCCGACGACTGACAATCGGGCGTGCATCCTGCGCGAGCGTCGGCTTGAAGACGACCCACTCGTCCGGCGTCGCCATGCCCTGCACAATCGCCTCGCCCAAGCCCCACGCGCCGTTGATAACCACCACGTCGCGGAAACCCGACTCCGTGTCGAGCGTGAACATGACGCCCGAGCACGCGAGGTCGGAGCGCACCATCGGCTGTATGCCGATGGAGAGCGCGACCTCGAAGTGGTCGTAGCCGCGCGCCGCGCGATACGAGATGGCGCGATCAGTCCAGAGCGAAGCGTAGCAACTGTGGCACGCTTCGATCAGCTTGTCTTCGCCGCGCACATTCAGAATCGTGTCCTGCTGGCCGGCGAACGAGGCGTCGGGTAAATCTTCCGCCGTCGCCGACGAGCGCACCGCGACCTCGCCTGTCCCGCCCGCGCGCTCGCACAGTCGCCGGTAAGCGTCAACGATGGCGACGCGCAACTCGTCGGGCAGCGGCGTCTCTAGCATCAACTCGCGCGCCTCGTGCCCCGCCACGCCCAGCGCATTGAGGTCAGTCGGCTCAAGTCCGTCCAACAGCACGCGCAGACGTGCGCCAAGTTGATTCGTGGCGAGGAGCGCGTGATAAGCCGCGCTCGTGGTGGCGAAGCCATCCACAGCGTTCACGCCGCGCGGCTTGAGCGCACGAAATAGTTCCCCCAAGCTCGCGCACTTGCCGCCCACGCGCGCGACATCGTCAGCGCCAACCTGCGCCAGATCGAGTACGAGAGGTTCAGATCGTATTGTCATATCAACTCTCCAACACCATCGGTCAAAGCGCCTCACGTCAAAGCCCGTGCGCGCAGCCTTTGTTTACTTGATGGATAAACACTCAAGGTACAGATCTGAAACTCTGCACTTTCACTCGCTGCTCACATACGTCTGCGCGTTGAAGCACAACCCCTAAGCAATGAACGGCAAACGAGAGAAGCCGAAAGGGCTAAGGACGTACTACTACAATAAGCTTAATCTGCTACTTCTTCTACAATAAACTTGCGACCCGGGCCGAACTAATAACAATGCGCGGGCCGGTCAGCCTGTGAGTGCCGACCGGCCCGCGCATTGTTATGCCGCGTTACAGCAACCTGTGGTTATTGATCCTTCCACTCAGGTAAGCGCCCCGGCGTCCACGGCGCGCCCGCCGCCTCCATCTGTTTCTCAAGACTCTTGAGATCGACCTCCACAAGCTGATGCAGTTGCGCCAGCGCGCCCTCGAACTCCTGCGCGGCATGGCGATACTGCGCCTCTTGCGTGCGCGTCGGGCGCGAGAGCGACGCGCTCTGGTCGCCGATGATGGAGAAGACCCGATCCGAGATCGCGGGCGGCGTGTTCTCGTTGCGCGAGCGCAGAAGCGCGTCGCCGCGTAGGGCGCGCAAGATTTCATTCGTGCGTTCGTCCAGCCGCGTCGCTTGATCGATCATCTTGTTACCGGGGTCGGGCGTGTTCAAGAGCGCACGCTTGATGGCGGACAGGCGCGGTTTCAAAGCATCGGCGTTCGAGAGCGCGCCAGTCACGGCGCGTTGCAGACGTGTGACCTTGCGTTGGAACTCGACCAGCATCGCGCGGTCAGCCGCGCTCATGCCCGCCCGCGCTTCTGTCGTCACCTCGAACTGTTGCGCTGCCCCCAGCGGCGTGATGACGCCGTTGATGCGCTTCGCCATCGTCACCTTATAAGTGCCCGGCAAGACGAGCGTGCCTGAAGGCCCGCCACCAAACACGCCGCCGCCACCGCCGCCGCCGCCCACATCACCGCCGCCCGTGGGCGCTGCGGCGACGACTGCGGGCGGGTAACGCAAGTCCCAGTTGACGCGCTGAAAGCCGGGCGCGGGCGGCCCGGTTAAACGCCGCACGATGTTGCCCTCGCTATCAGCGATGGTGAAGATGATCGTGGGGGCGTCCTCTTCATCTTCCGCGCGCAACTGCGCGGAGGTCGGGAGCGCCGGCGCTTCCTTGCGCTTCTCTGCTTCCTTCTCCGCTTCTTGCCGCAACGCCTTCTTCGTCTTGTACGCTTCTTTCAGATAATAAGTGAAGGTCGCGCCATAGGGCGGATTCTCGGCCGTGAAGTACGACTCGCCCTGAAACCCCTTGCCGTTGCCGCCGATGGGCTGCGCCTGTATATACATGAGCGTGTTCTTAACGGGGAAGAGTTGCGCTTCCTGCGTCAGCATTTCGGGTTTCAACAGCCGGAGCGGCGTGTAGTTGTCGAGAATATAAATGCCGCGTCCGAACGTGCCGACGACGAGGTCATCTTCGCGCTGTTGGATCGCGATGTCATGCACGGCGATTGTCGGCATGTTGCCTTTCAACTGCACCCACTTCTTGCCGCCGTCAAGCGAGAACCACAGGCCGAACTCCGTGCCGACAAACATCAAGTTGGGGTTGACGTGATCCTCCGCGATGGCCAGCACAGCGCCGTTGTCCGGCAGATTCGCGCGCATTGATGTCCACGTGCGCCCCGCGTCCGTGCTCTTGAAGACGTAGGGCGTGAAGTCTTGATTCTGGTGATTGTCGAACGCGGCATAGACCGTGTTCACATCATGGTTCGAGGCGATCAGACGACTCACATATGCGCGCTCCGGCACGCCCGGAAAGGTGTCGAGTTTGCGCCAACTCTTCCCGCCGTCTTCGGTCACTTGAATCAAGCCGTCGTCCGTGCCGACGTAGATCAGCCCTTCCTTCTTCGGCGATTCCGCGAGCGCGGAGCCATTGCCGTAGAACGCCGTTGAAGCGTGGCGCGCAACCGCGTCAACGCTCGGCACGCGCCCCATCACCAACAGCGTGTCGCGATTAAGACCGCGCGATAACTGCCCGCTGATGAGTTGCCAACTGTCGCCGCGATCATCACTGCGGAAAAGTTTATCGGCGGCGAAGTAGAGGCGCGTGTGCGAGTGCGGGCTGACGATGAAGGGCGAGTCCCAATTCCAACGCAACGGGTCTTCGCCGCGCCCGACTTCGGGTTGAATCCCTATGCGCTCGCCCGTGCGCTTGTCGAAGCGCGACAGCGAGCCGTTCTGAAACTCTGTGTAGATCGTGTTCGGGTCTTCCGGATCAACCTGCGTGCGGAAGCCGTCGCCGCCGAGCGTGACGAACCAATCGGAGTTGACGATGCCGTTGGCATTGCGCGTGCGCGAAGGGCCGCCGAAGTTGAAATTGTCCTGCGCGCCGCCATAGACGTTATAGAAGGGCGTCGAGTTGTCGGTCGTCACGTCGTAGAGTTGTGTGACCGGCAGATTTTGTTTGAAGTCCCAATTCGCGCCTCTGTCCCAACTGTCATAGACGCCGCCATCGCAGCCGACGAGATAATGGTTCGTGTTATCCGGGTCGATCCAGATTTCGTGATTGTCCACATGCTTTGAACGCTCGCCCAGAGGGCGCAGCGTGCGCCCGCCATCGTCCGAGACCTGGATCAGCACGTTCATCACATAGATGCGATCCACATCCTTTGGATCGGCGACGATATGCGCGTAGTACATGGCGGTCACATCATAGTCGTTGCGCCGCTCCCAACTCTCGCCGCGATCCGCCGAACGAAAGATGCCACCCTTCTTGTCCCCCGCCTCGACCGTCGCGTAGATGACGTTCGAGTCAACCGGCGAGATGGCCAATCCTATGCGCCCGATCTCTGTGGCGGGCAGACCGGCCTTGATTTTTTTCCACGTCGCGCCCGCGTCCGTTGATTTGTAGAGAGCGCTTTCCGGCCCGCCGTTGACGAGCGTCCAGTAATGCCGCCGCCGCTGATAGGCGGCCGCGTAGATGGTGTCCGGGTTCTGCGGATCGATGACCACGTCGGTCACGCCCGTGTTCACGCTGATGTTGAGAATGTTCTTCCACGTCATGCCGTTGTCGGTCGTCTTAAACAGCCCGCGGTCGCCGCCCGGCCCCCAGAGCGGCCCCTGCGCGGCGACATAGACCACGTTCGCGTCGCGCGGATCGAGCGCGATCCGGCCGATGTGATCCGACTTTTTCAGCCCCACGTTCTTCCACGACTTGCCGCCGTCGTCCGAGCGATAGACGCCGTCGCCATAAGAGACGCTGCGCTGGCTATTGTTCTCGCCCGCGCCGACCCAGACCGTGAGCGGGTTCTTCGGATCGAGCGTGATGCAACCGATGGAGTAAGAGCCTTCGTTGTCGAAGACGGAGCGGAAAGTTGTGCCGCCATTCTCCGTCTTCCACACGCCGCCCGAAGCAGACGCGACGAAATAACGGCTGTGATCTTTCGGGTCAACCGCGAAACCGATCACGCGCCCCGACGTGAACGCCGGCCCGATGGCGCGCAAACGCAACCCCGCGAAGGTCGGCGCGGACATTGGCTCCGGCTTCTTCACCTCTTCCGGTTTCTTAGCCTCCTCCGGCTTCTTCGCCTCAACCGCTTTCTTCTGCTCTTCCTGTTTCGGCTGCTCGGCTTCGGGCTTCTTGGCCTCTTCCTGTTTCTGTTTCTCGACCGCCTCCTTCTCCGCGCGCTTCTCTTCCTGCGCCTGCGCCAGCGGCACGGGCGCAAGCCAAAGCAACACGACGGACAACAACACGATCATGGACTGAACAAAGTGCAGACGACTGACTCTCATGCGACTCGACTCCTGATTAGGTTGGCGGATTTGGTATGACCGATCACGTCGTTTGCAATGTGAGACAGCGCGTGCGGCATAGAGCGCACGGGCACGGAGCGGCGCAAGCTGACCGGCTGGATGTGTCTCAAGGATTGCAAATACGACGTGACAATTCGACGATGCGGGAAAAACTAACACTATTCCTGTTCACGTGCAAAGAGCTTTCGCTGTGGGTTGTGCTCATGCACGCCCGCTGGTGCTGGCTATCGTAACTTGCTCATGCAGCAGATGCTCTAGCTTGCGCCACACACGCTCCGGCGTCACGCTGATTAGGCACGATGGTATCGGCGCGACTGCGCCCGGATAAGTGCAGCGCGTCTGATGGCAACGCACACACTCGAAATCCGAGATCACTTGTGTCTGATTAAGTCCGACCGTGCCGCACAAATTCGGGTCTGTCGCCCCGTAGATAGTGATCGAAGGAATACTGAGGGCCGCTGCAATGTGGCTCAAGCCCGTATCAAGCCCCACAGTCGCGTTCGCACCGCCGATGATCGCGGCCTTTTCCGCAATTGAGAGCGGCGGCAAAACCATCACTTTGCCGTCACCGGCCGCGATCTCCTCGGCGCGTTGGCGTTCAAGCTCACTGCCCCAAGGTAAAACAATCGTGCAGCCCGCTGCCGTCGCGCGCCGCGTCAAATCCTGCCAATATGCGGCGGGCCAATTCTTTGATGTCCAACTCGTACTGTGGATGAAGACTAGATAAGGAGCGGGCAATGCGAGCGGCGACGGCGGCAACCGCGCGCGATCTATGCCGTAATCAATCTCGCCTGCGTCATACGAATAGTTCAGCGCGGCCGCTAACAGTTGGCGCATGCGCTGAATCGAGTGCTGCCCTTTCGCCACTGCGAATCTTTTGCGATACGCGAACTGCGCCCCCCATTCGTGTACCGCGCGGCTGTCGTAACCGCAACGCACGCCGCGCGCGAGCCGGGCCGCAAACGCGCTTTTCAATTCGCACTGCACGTCAATGATCAGATCATAACGCCGGCTGCGCAGCTTCCGTAAAAACTCACGCGGCTCGCCGCTCTTGATCGCCACACCCGGGTCGCGTCGCCACCGACGAAACGCGCTCGGCATCACCGTCGCGACGCTCCCATGCCACGCGGGCACTTGCGCGAAAGCTTCGTCAACGACCCAATCGAAGCTTATACCGGGGATGGCTCGGGCCGCGTCCGTGAGGGCAGGCAAGGTATGAACTAAATCTCCCATCGAGGAGATTCTGACGATCAGTACGCGCATAGGCTTTTAGAATTGCTTGTCGTGCCGGAATGATCGTCGCAGCCTTTTTAGTTGTGCCGTGATACGGTGGCGCAACAGATGCCTGTTGCGCGCGGCATCGTCGCGCACGTAATTCAATTGTAATACTCTGCGCTCGCCCGCAAACGGCTTGTGCCCGTGCCAGCAGTTGTCCGTCACTTTAAAGAGCAGGCACGTGCCGAACGTCGGCGGTATCTCGACCACGTAGTCATCCAGACTTTTGCCGTTCTTCAAGACGCGCAGACGTCCGCCGTCCGCCGCCCACACGGGATTGAGATAGAGCAGCATCGTCAGAAATTTCGACTCCGTATCGGTATGGATACGCCCGTCGCGCTTGTCCGCACGACCGCGCACGGTGATCATCGTCGCCCGCCCGTCTAAACTCAACGCGAACTTTTCCTCGATGGCGTCACGCAAGGCCGTGCTGCTCAAATCTTCGACCAGTCGCGCGAAAGTTGCGCCATACGGCACCTGCGTCAGCGGGACGCTGCCGCGAAAGGGGATGTTCGGGAAATCCGCAGCAATAGCTTCAGCGTATTCCGCGCGCAAAAATTTATCAATCACGAGGAACGGGAAAGGGCTTTGATTAAGCGGCGTGGCGCGCAGGGCATCCAAGTTGATAATGGAAGGTTGTTCAGTCATTAAAGTTCTCTGCCACAGGGGCGCGGGCTACATTTAAGCGCCGAGAAATTTTAACGGCATCCCGCCCGCGCGTCTAGAACAGAAGTGCGTTTTAGCGGTTGACGCCTCACTGCATGACCTTCTATGTTCAAGGCGCGGCAAACGATTGTGAAGATCACAGCGACCATCATCACCTTAAACGAGGCCGACAACATACGCGCGGCCTGCGAGTCCGTCGCCTGGGCCGACGAGATTTTGGTCGTTGACTCAGGCTCGGCCGACGCGACCCGCGAGATCGCGCGCGACTGCGGCGCGCGTGTGCTTGAGCATGCGTGGCCGGGTTTCGCCGCACAGAAGCAGTTCGCGGCTGAACAGGCGCAGCACGATTGGATATTCAGTCTCGACGCCGACGAGCGACTTTCGCCGGAGCTACGCGCCGCCCTCGAAGACTTGCTCTATCTGGAAAGTGCGCGCTTAGCCGATGGTTACTCCATCGCGCGCCGCGCTTTCTACATGGGGCGTTGGATACGCGGCGGCGGTTGGTATCCTGATCGCCAACTTCGTCTCTACAACCGCACGCGCGGGCGCTGGGAGGGCGCATACATACATGAGTCCATCAAGATGCAGCCGGGCGCGCGGGTAGAACTGTTGCAGGGCGACCTCTTGCACTACACCGTGCCCGACGCTGCTTACCATCATCGCTTGATCGGCGAGCGCTACGCGCCGCTCGCCGCGCGCAAGATGTTCGAGCAAGGCCGCCGCACCACGCCGTGGCAAATCGCCACCGTCGGCCCCGCCGCTTTCTTGCGCAACTTTATCCTCAAGGCTGGTTTCCGCGACGGCCTCGCCGGTTTCAGCATCGCCACTTTCGCCGCGCACCATGTCTTTCTCAAATATCTCATGTTGTGGGAACTGCAAAACCGCTCCAAGTCATAAACACCTGATGCAATCAACATCTGTCAGCGACACTTCGGACGAGGCGCAACCCCTTATGCAACCTGCGCCTTTAGGCCCGGCGCGTTGGGATTGGCAGCGCGTGCGCCGTGTGTTGGTCGTGCGCCTGCGCTCCATCGGCGATAGCGTGTTAGCGACGCCCGCGCTCGACAGTCTGCGCAGGTTTCTACCCCACGCGCAGATCGACATCCTGCTGGAAGATTGGGTCGCACCTTTGCTCGAAGGGTTCGATGCGGTTGACCACATCATCAAAGTGGAACGCGGCAGCTTACGCTCGCGCACACGCGCCGCGCTTGCACTCCGCGCCGCGCGCTACGACGTAGCCTACAATCTGCACGGCGGCACGACCGCGACCTTGCTCATGCGCGCTGCCGGGGCGCGGCAGCGCGTCGGTTACGCTTCGTATCAGTACAAACGCCTCTACAACCATCTCGCGCCGGCATCGGCCGAACTATGGGGGCGTGAAAAGACGCACTCCGTCGAACAACAACTCGCGCTGCTCGGCTGGACGGGCGTGCCCGTCTCTGATCGCCCGCCGACACGGCTCGTAGTAACGACGACGGCAGCCGCGAGTATAGCCACTCGGCTGCGCGCCGCCGGTATTGACCAGACCACATCTTTCGCTCTAATTCACCCCGCCGCCGCGTTCGATTCAAAGCAGTGGGCCACGGAGAACTTCGCGCGCGTCGCAGAACACCTGCACGAGCGCGGGTTGACGGTCATTGCTATCGCCGCGCCAAACGAGGCCGGGCTGCTTGCACAATTGGTCAAGACCGCTGCAACACCCATTACGTTTTTCACCGACCTGGCTCTACCGGAAATCACCGCTCTCGCAGCTCGCGCGCGTCTCTTCGTGGGCAACGATAGCGGCATTGCGCACATAGCCGCTGCCATGCGCGCCCCGTCCGTTGTCATCTTCGGCTCGTCGAATGTCGCGCACTGGCGGCCTTGGGCGACCGCGCCCGCCGTCGTCGTGCGCGAAGAGATGCCGTGCGCGCCGTGTCCGGGTTACACCTGCGCCGAGTTCGAGTCAGCGCAATGCATTCGCCGCATTCCGGTCGCGCGCGTCATTGCCGGGATTGAACAAGTACTGCGCGAAAGTAAGCGGCCGTCAGGCAACGCGCATGATCATTAATGTTTGCGCCCGTTGCTGTCCCATATAACTGCCGGCAATTTATAGTGATAGACGGACAACAGTACGTTAGTTTATCCTGCCGACCCATACACGTTTTCTTATACGCAATCATTGGAGGTTGAATCATGTCCGGGCACAAGTCTCTCGCCACAGGGGGTCTAGCTTTGCTCTTCGTCCTGTTAGGTAGTTCAGCGCGCCTTACCCCGGCACAACAAACACAGCCGCCGCCCGCGCCGGCGAGCACGCCGGAGAGCGCCGACATCGAGATGAAATCGTTCGAGCGTTTGGAGTGGCGCAACCTCGGCCCCGGCAACATGAGCGGGCGCGTCGCGGACGTGGAAGGCGTGCCGGGCAATCCGAATCTGGTCTACGTCGCGTCAGCGTCGGGCGGGCTGTGGAAGACGACGAACGGCGGCGTCACGTGGCGGCCTATCTTCGAGCGGCAAGGCTCGATCTCCATGGGCGATATCGCGCTTGAGCCGGGCAACCCGGATGTGATCTGGGTCGGCACCGGCGAGTCGAACGTGCGCAACTCGGTCTCGTTTGGCGACGGCGTCTACAAATCAACTGACGGCGGCCGGAATTGGCAGCAGATGGGTCTGCGCGACAGTCGCGTCATTTCGAAGATCGTCATCAACCCGCGCAACCCCGATGTGGTCTATGTCGGCGCGCTCGGCCACGCCTTCGGTGCGAACGAGGAGCGCGGCGTATTCCTGACGACCGACGGCGGCAAGACTTGGACGAAGACGCTTTACATTGACGCGGATCACGGCGTCGCGGATTTAGAGATCGATCAGGCGAACCCGAACATCCTGTACGCCGCGATGTGGAACTTCCGGCGCACGCCGTGGACGCACACGAGCGGCAGCGATAAGGGCGGCTTGTTCAAATCAACCGACGGCGGGCGCACGTGGAAGAAGCTGACGGAAGGTTTGCCGAAAGTGATCGGGCGCATCGGCGTCGCGGTTGCGCCGTCGAACCCGAACGTGGTCTATGCGATCACGGAGGCGAAAGAAGGGACGCTCTATCGTTCCGATGATCGCGGCGAGACGTGGCGCAATGTCTCGAAGCAGGCATCCATCGTCGCGCGCGGTTTCTACTACACGCGCGTGCGCGTTGACCCGCAGAATGAGAATCGCGTCTATGCCGTCGCGTCAACTCTCTTCGTCTCGATTGATGGCGGGCGCAGTTTCCGCTCGATCACCGGGCGGACGCACATCGACTATCACGCGCTCTGGATCGATCCGCAAAACCCGCGCCGCATGTGGGAGGGACAAGACGGCGGCGCGGCCGTCACCAGCGATCAGGGCGAGACGTGGGAGTCAATCACTAATCTGCCGCTCGGTCAGTTTTATGCAGTGACAGCAGACAACCGGCAGCCGTTCTATAACGTGATGGGCGGCTTGCAGGACAATGGCACGTGGGTCGGCCCCAGTCGCACGCGCGAACCGGCCGGCATACAGAACGACGACTGGCGCATGATCAGCTTCGGCGATGGCTTCTACGCGATCAACTCCGCGGACGATCCCGATCTCTATCTGACCGAATCGCAGGGCGGCAACATCGTGCGCACGGACTTTCGCAATCGCGAACAGCAGTTGGTCGCGCCCTACGTGGGCGGCGAGGGTGGGCCTGCGGCCGCGGCCAAGTATCGCTTCAACTGGAGTTCCCCCATCATCCAATCACCGCACGACAAGAACACCGTCTATCTCGCGGGCAACGTGGTCTTCAAGTCAACCGACTTCGGCAAAACGTGGACGGCGATCAGTCCTGACCTATCGAACAACGACAAGGAGCGGCAGAAATCCGCCGGCGGCCCCGTCGCCTTCGAGAACACGGGCGCGGAGTATTACGCGACGGTTATTAGCTTCGCCGAATCGCCTCTGCGCCCCGGCGTTTTATGGGCCGGTACGGACGACGGCAACCTACAAGTGACGACTGATGGCGGCAAGAGTTGGAAGAACATCACGAAGAGCGTGCCGAACCTCGGCCCCTCTTCGCCCGTCTCGCACGTTGAACCTTCGCGCGTGAACGCCGATACAGCCTACGTCGCCTTCGACCGTCACCTGCTCGACGATCTGCGCCCGTATATTTATAAAACAACGGACGGCGGCCGCTCGTGGCAAAACATCGCGGGCAATTTACCTGCGAACGCATACGTCTGGGTCGTGCGCGAAGACCCGAAGAACTCAAGGCTGATTTACGCGGGCACGGAGCTAGGCTTATTCGTCTCGTACACGGGCGGCGGCAACTGGACGCGGCTTGAGTTGAAGAATCTACCGCACGTCGCCATTCACGATATCGTCGTCCACCCGCGCGAGAACGATCTGATCCTTGCGACGCACGGGCGCGGACTCTGGATTCTCGACGATGCCACGCCGATCCAGCAGTTGACGCCCGACGCACAGCGCAGCGACGTGCTCATGTTCGAGCCGCGCCCCGCGCTTCGTTTCACCACGCGCTTCACGCGCTACGGCATCGGCGACAAGCCGTTCTTAGCCCCGAACCCGCCTTACGGCGCGCTCATCAGTTACTACTTGAAGACCAAGCCGGATGATAAGACGAAGCTCAAGGTACAGATCATCGACGACAAAGGCAAAACCATTGCCGAGTTGGAGAACATCGCGAAAGAGAAAGGCCTCAACCGCGTCTCGTGGAATCTGCGCTATGGCGGGCCGCAAGTGCGGCGGCCACCGACTGACGAGGAAACGCAGTTCACCGGCGGCCCGCGCGGCCCGCAAGTCCTGCCCGGCACATACACCGTGCGCTTGCTCGTTGGCGACAAGCCCTACGAGAAGCGACTCGAAGTGCGGCTCGACCCGACCGTCTCCGTCCCCATCGCCGAGCTACAGACGCAACTCGACATGCAGCTCAAGCTGCGCGACAGGCAGACAGCAACCAACAACGCTCTGCACACGCTTGACAGTCTCAAAGCGCAACTCGAATTCATCGAGCGCACGGTCAAAGATCGCTTAACAACTGTGCCGAAAGATTTGGCGGACAAACTGGCCGAGCAGAAGAAACAGGTAGAGACAATCCAGAACAAGCTGGCGCAACCCGACGCCGGTTTCGGCGTCGCCGGGACTGCTGAACTGGTTGACCGCATCGGCGGTCTCTTCTTCACCCTCGATGATGCAAACGCCGCGCCCACGCCCGCGATGCGCGAAGAGTTCGACGTGCTGCAAACGGAATTTAATCAACGCATCGGCGAGGTCAATAATTTCCTGAGCAAGACCGTGCCGCAGTTAAACGAACTACTTCGTCGCTTCGACGCGCCGACGCTGATGACGGGTAAACCGCTTGAGCCGCCCAAACCTTAGCTGCCCCAAGCATAGCAGCGGGCGATCCAAAGGATCGCCCGCACATACTCAATGCTGTTGATGGCCAGGGACGGAATTGAACCGCCGACACCCTGATTTTCAGTCCTACTGGATTCTATAGCGGGTTGCGCTTGCGTGTAGCCGGGAGCGCAGGCATCCTTGCCTGCCATGAGCGCGCCAGCGCGAACAGTTTGACTCGCCTCCCGGCTCGTTGGCAGGCAAGATGCCTGCGCTCCCAGCCCAATGCCTCTAGTTGGCTCGGTCACACTCGTCTGCAAATGACTATAACACAAGAGACAAAGAGACAGACCGGGCGCGGGAGCGCAGGCTTTTGCTCGCTCTTCCGCGTCCGGTCTTTTACTCCGAGACAGCCTGAGCCAGATGAAAGCAGCGCAGTTGTTGCACCAGTTGTTACACCGGCAGGTTGAATGCCGAGCGCTAGCGTGACGTACGGACACGCTACGCACTAGCAACGGACTTGCGGAGCGCGGCAATATAACCATGCTAGGCGGAACCTCGCATTCTGGGGCATGTGGGGCGCGGGCATCGAGGTTGTAGTAGGGTGATAGGAATGGAATGGGGTGGGTGCTTAATTCATATAAGCACCTGCCCTGTTGACCGCGCGCCCTTGCCCTACAACGGGCGGTCTCCTAGCGCAGCGCACACTTCCCCCCAAGGATGTGCGCCACGACCATCGTAGGCGCAGGTGTGCAGATTGCGAGGTCAGCCACCGCCCAGGGCAAAGCGTCTGAATTTATAACCGAAGATAAAAGGCACAAGGCTACAGGGGACCCTTGTAGCCTTAGCAGGTGGTAGCGTTATTGCTTCTGCGCTCTGCGCCTTCTGACCGCGCCGCCCAAGCCCGCCAGTCCAGTGCCCAAGAGCAACATGGTCGTCGGCTCGGGCACGGGCGCACCGGGTCGACCCACGTCACTGCCGACCACCGGTGTGTTCTGGAAGCGGACAAAGATCGCGTTGCAGACCTGCGTCTGTGATAAGCCCTGGAAGTTACCCGTCACCGTGAAAGACGCACTCTGCCCGGTCGTCAGCCCGAACTGGGTACTGCCGCCGTTGAAGTTCCCGCTCGGGCCGGTCGTGAAGCCGAAGTCGAGTACCGCGTTGTTGAACATCGGTACGTTGCCCAGCGCGTCGTCATGGAAATCGAAAGTCCCCATCCCCGTCTGACTGCCGGAGAAGCCGTTCAGCCCTTGCGAGTTGTTAGCCGTGAAGTCGCCCGCAATGAGGTCGAAGCCTAAGCCCGTAATGGTGGAGCTGCCCGGCGACGTATTGGTCAGCGTGAAGGTTAAGGTGTTACCTGACAACGTGCAGTTCAGCACCGCCGTCGACTGCGTGCCGTTGGCGGTGCCGACGATGGTTATTGTATCGGCTCGCGTTGAGCGGGCTGCGGCGAAACACAGTACGACCAACGCGATTAGTGAGAAAGCGAATCTCCCTTTGGGGGGCAAGTATTTCATGAGGTTATTCCTTAGTACTTCTGGTTACGGCAAAGACACTTGTGTAGGCTGTGGGCGCACAGTCCGGTGAATCCCAAGCATGTCGGGCGGGCGCAAAGGGGTAAGCCTCTGATACCCATGCTAATTTTGGGAGTGTTATTATACACCAGACCGGCAAAGACGCGCATGAGTTGTTTGTACTGGCGGCAGGGGGACAAAAGCGCCCCTTTCGGGGCGGCATTTAACCCTTACTGTCACGCCTAAATGCGCCCGCAGGCTGTATGACTGTCGCGGCGATAAAGGGTCAACTGCCACGCGCGCGGCGCAAGCGGCGAGGTTGTAGCAGCGCACCTGAAAGCAACGAGCGGCAGAGGGTTCTAGCTCCCACGCCGCTCGTTGCTTGCTTCAATTCTATCCTGCGCTTCCCTCGCTTGAGGGTTGCGGCTTACCGCTGCGCCTTATATCATTGCTTGCCTTTTTGTTCAAGCGTCTTTTGAGTAGGTGAAGGTTAGCCCCAAAATTCAGTTGGACAGTAAGTCCTTGAGGATGATGAGTAGCTGATCTATGTCCGGTTTGTCAACGTAAGCGTTCACGCCGGCCGCCGCCGCGCTCAGCTGTTCAGGAAGTCCCTCGCCTGCGTAGGTATGGTTTTAGCTTAATTGGAAACAATGCGTGATTCGGTGTCTCTTGTGCATACCGAGTGCGGCGGTTTCGGTTCGTGGTTGAACGATGGCGGTAGGCTCCGCACGGCCCGCTGCCTTTGTCCTCAACCCCCCCGACACCGCCGCGCCCGTAATCCACCGTAGGCTCTCTTGCCACCCTAGTTGCGCGCCCGCTTCCCCCTCCTGCCGGGCGCATCTGGCGCGGCGCGCGTTAACTCCGTTTCACGCGCCGCGCCCTTGTCTGAGCTGTGTGACCATGCACGCGACGCTCTGCGCGGCCGGCATGACAGCATCGGACAAGTCGAACATGAGGCGTATTCCCTTGCTGCCGATTGCCGCCCGATGCACATAAACTCCCGGCTACTCATGCCCTGCCGGCGTCTGCTTGCGGTTATGTACTTTCCCGCCCTTTGCTTTGCGTGTATCCTACATGTGACTTCCCTTCATAGTTGTGGGGTTAAAGTCATGGGCGCGCCGCTTCTCAAATCGGAGCGACTACGCCCGCCAATGGTGGAAGGCTTAGCCGGGCACTTGACACACTCGCCTTAGCTTTTGCCTTTTAGTGCGCTCGTATCCGGCGCAACGCACGGACGAACACGACCGCCGCGAACAAGTTCTTTCAGCCCATCGGCACACGTTGCCCGCGTGTCGGCGTGCCTGCCTCAGATGACGAAGAATAACCGGAGGTCATTGGAGAGTAGGAAAGGCAGCGTGAGATGACGACCAGCGAGCAAAGTTCGGCGCAATCACCCGCCCCGACCGCACTGGTGGCCGAGGACTATGACGACACGCGCGCCATGATGAAGATGGTGCTGGGGCGCAGGGGCTTCCGCGTGCTCGAGGCACAGAACGGCCTCGAGGCGGTCGAGATCGCCCGGCGCGAGCACCCGCGCCTGATCCTGATGGACATCAATCTGCCCCTCATCGACGGCGTGAATGCGACACGGCGGATCCGCGAGACCGAGGGGCTGGAGGGGACGGTGATCGTCGCGGTCACGGCCTACGGCTCGCCAGACATGCGCAGCACGGCGTTAGCCCAGGGCTGTGACGGGTTCATCGCCAAGCCGTTCGAGTTGGCGCAGCTTGAAGAACTATTGGAGCGCCTGCTCCCTGTGACATAGGAGTGACCGCCCGACGACAAACTAGAGGTGGCGTAGGCGTACGCCGGCGCTTCTGTAAAACGCGCCCCGGGGCAAATACCGCCGACAATGGCGATGCTAAAAGTAAGCAGAAAGACAAGGTGAGATGAGCACAGACGAGAGCGGCAAGTACGAGGACTACATCACCGACTATGACACGGCGCGCCGCCGCAGCGGTCGTTTGGCGGCCGAGGCCATCTCGGCGGCCCGACAAAGTGACAAATATGCGGCGCAAGGGCGCGCCTTGGATCAAATCAAAGAGTTGGCGCACGCCGGTTTTCTATTGCTGCCAGATGCGACTGATGAACAATTCGCGCAGCTTTGGCGCACAGCTTTCCAGCTTGAAGAACAAGGGCAGGAAGGCAGCGAGAGATGAGCAAGGAAGAAGCATTAAACACCGCCCGGCGGCTCGTCCAAGCGGCTGTAGATGGGGCGCACAGCGCCGGCATCGACCCGGCAGTTGTGGTCGCACCGCACTGTGCAAAAACTGGGGCCATGCCAGCTAACGGCGCGGAGCAAGGG
>JBBRYU010000028.1:0-26419 GCA_038237345.1 Pyrinomonadales bacterium | reverse complement strand
CCTGCAACACTTGCTTGCCCCTTGCGGATTTTTTCTGACTGAGGAGACGACTGCCATGCGCATTGTGCCTGTTCATAAAACTCTCTGCGGCGCGCTCGCGCTCACGTTTGCGCTCACCGGCGCGGCCTGTCAGCAGGGCGCGGTCACGGTCGAGACCAACACGAACGCGACCGCGACCAACGCAAATGTGACAACGACAACTACCACCACGACGAACACGAACGAGGCCGCGGCCGCGAACACCGCCGCGACGCTCAATGCGCGCGAACCGGAACGCTACCACGCGAATATGACCTTCACGGTCGAGGCGACGGGCAAGCAACCGCAGGCGCTTCCGCCCCTGCAAGTCGCGCGCGATGGCGACAACCGCCGCTACGCGATCACGCTGCCCGCCCTCGGCGAAGTCGTCTTTCTTGATCGCGCCGACAAGCGTTATTTGATCCTGACGGGGCGCAAGCAGTACGTCGAACTTAACGCGCAGACGACCGGCTTCGACCTGCGCTCGTTGACGCCGGGCCAGATGGTCGCACACTTACAGAAACAAGCGGGCGTCGAATTGGTCGGCGACGAGCAGTTGAATGGGCGCGCCGTCGTCAAATATCGCTACGCGCCGACGGTGAAGACGACGACGCAGGCGGGCGAAGTGCATACGGATAATTACATCTACGTGGACAAGGAGACGGGGTTGCCGCTCAAGGTCGAGGGCTACGGGCAGTCAACGGGCAACGTGCAGGGCATGAATAGCGGGCGACTCGTCGCCGAACTACGCGATCTTTCGACCACCGTTGACGCGGCGCAGTTCGAGCTGCCGACCGGCTACGCGCAGATCACGCAGGAGCAGATCAAACAACAGATGAGCGCGCTCGCCGCCATCTTCCAAGCCGTGATGAGCACGATGAACGCGCAGGCGAACAGCAACGCCACGACGACCGCCTCGCCCGCTGCAACCACATCGCCCAAGCCGGTCGCTTCGCCGTCAGCCACGCCGCAATAAGGCTTGCATCTGAGCGCCGCCACGCGCGCGTGCTGCTGGGAGCGCAGGCATCTTGCCTGCCATGAGCGCGCCAGCGCGAACAGAAACATGCGCTGCATTCAAGCTTGAGTGAAAGCGTGTCATTTGAGCGTGCTGATAGCACGCTTGGCGGGCAAGATGCCCGCGCTCCCGGCAAAAGGAGTACTTACAATGCGCTACGTTATTCTGTTCCTGCTCGGTCTCGTCGTTGGCGGCGTCGCCACGTTCTATTTCTTCGTCGGCGCGCCGCGCATCAAGGCGCAACAGACCGGCGCGGCGGTGCAAGCGCCCGACGCGGCCGGCGATCCGCCGGGCACGGCCGTCTTGACGCTCGACGAGAAATTTTTCGATACGCTGCTCAACACGGTCTTTCACGATCTGAACGCGCCGTCCTTCCGTCTCGCCGCGCGCGAAACTGATCCGCGCGCATCGGGCGGCGTGCAGTTCATCACGACGCAGGCAGGCGGCAGCGGTTGCACGAATCAGGTGACGGTGGCGCAGGAGGGCAACGGCGTGCGCACGGGCGTGCAGTTGCAGAACGGACAGATCAACGCGCCCATCGTCTTTAGCGGCAACTACAACGCGATGGGCAACTGCCTGAATTTTCAGGGCTCGGCGCAGGCGCATATCGAGTTGCACTACAAACCCGAAGAGCAAACACTGTCGGGCCAGATCAGTGTCGTCGGCGTGAGCGTCGCCAACCTGCCGCCCATGCTCCAGCCGTTTGCCGAACCACTGATCACCGGCTTCGTGCAGAACGCGATCAACGAGCGCGGCAATCCGATCACGCTCTTGCACGGCCAACCGCTCGTCCTCGCCGTGCCGGTGCAAGCGGCCGGCGGCACACTCAAAGCGCAAGCGAAGGACGTGCGCGCCGAAGTCAAAGACGGTGCGCTGCGGCTGCATATCACCTACGACTTTAGCGGCGCACGCGGCGCAGTCGCCGCACCACCAACGCCGCCGCAAAGTTGATCGCGCCACACACGACGCACTAACAGTGCGGGCGCAGGAGCAGTAGCATTTAATAATTGCTTTCGCTCCTGCGTCCCTTTCTGTTTACGTCGACAAGTCGGCTTGCGCACCTGTCTGGCACAAGCTCGCTTAATCCGGCAACCACAATGAGTGACTCATCGCCGCCGCTGGCGCAAAGCATCTGCTGGCGGCTCGGCGTCTGCGCCGGGCTGGCGCTGGCCTTGCTCGCGCTCGTGCCGCAGTTTCATCTGGGGGCCGTGCGGGGCGCGGAGTGGCAAGGCTCTTACGTCTCGTTTGATTTCGACGAGGTCGCTTATTCTTCCTACCTGAATGCGCTCATCGCGGGCCGCCCGCCCCGCAACGATCCCTACACGGGGCGCGACGACAAGCCAACTGCCCCGCAACCGGAATCGGTCTTCTCCATCCAACGCTTGCCCGCTTACGCGCTCGCGCTGCCCGCCCGCGCACTCGGCTTATCGGCGGCCGACATGTTCATCATCGTGCGCCCGTTAGCGGCCTGCGCGGCCGCGTTGGCGCTCTTCTGGCTGCTGGCACTTGTGACGGGCGACTCGCGGCTCGCGGCGGCCGGCGCAGTCGTTGTGCTATGTCTGGGCATGCTGGCTGGCGAGCCGTATGGCGCATGGCGCATGTTGACTATGCGCTCACTCGCCGAAGCGTTGCCGTTTCTGCGTCGTTATGTGCCGGCGCTGCCGTTCCCACTCTTCTTCGTCTGCGCCGCACTTGTCTGGCAGGCGTTGCACGCCCCGACCAGCCGAGTGCGGCTCACGCGCGCCGCGCTTGCCGGTGCGACGTTCGCGCTGCTCACCTTCTCTTATTTCTTCCTGTGGACGGCCGCCGCTGCCTGGCTCGTCAGTCTCGCATTGCTCTGGCTCGCGGCCCGCCGTGGGGAGCGGTGGCGTACGCTGTCTGTGTTTGCGCTGCTCGGCGCATGCATGGCCGGTGCGTTGTTGCCCTACGCCGTAATGTTGACCCGCCGCGCGCCGACGATTGACGACGCGCAACTGCTGACTCATACGCGCGCGTTGGAGCTTAGTCTGCCAGTCCTCAGCGGCCTCGCCGTCCTGCTCGCGCTCGTCGTAGCCGCGTGGCGCGGCCGGCTCATCTGGCGCGCGCCGGCCGCGCTCTTTGCCGCCTCCTTCGCGCTCTTGCCGGCCCTCGTCTTCAATCAACAACTCGTCACCGGTCTCTTGTTGCAGCCCGTGCATTACGGCCGTTACATCGCTAATTACACCTGCCTACTGGCCGCGTTCATGGCCGCGCCACTCATCTGGCGCGGCCGCACGGCGCAGCGGCCACTGCCCGCGCGGCTGCTCGTGTGCGCAACGCTCCTCGTCTTCAGTTGGAGCGTATGCGAGACGTTGGTGCGCACGCACAGGCTGGCCGCGCACAACGTCGCCCGCGATGAAGCCCGCCGCGTCGCCTTGCGGCTGGCCGACTTGGCACATGAAGCATCGAACAGTGCGCTTACCGGTCAAGCGCCGCCGGTCATCTTCTGCGCCGATCTGTCGCTGGCCGATGCGTTGCCCAACGTTGCACCCCAGCCGGTGCTTTGGGCGCAGCATCTGTTTGTCTTCGCCGGCGCGACGGCGACAGAGAATCGTGCGCGACTCTACCAGCAACTCTATTACACAGACGTTGACGAGCAGATGTTCGCCACGTTCGCCGACAGCGACAGCTATCTGCGCCTCGCGCTGTTCGGTTGGGAGCGCATGAACAACAAGCCTTACGCCCCGCCCGTTACGTCCACAGAGTTGCAACTTGAAGCGCGCCGTTACGCTGATTACAGCGCAGCTTTCAACGCGGCACAGGCCCGTACGCCCCTGCTCGCATACGTCGTCGTGCCCGCAACCGACACATTGCGACTCACCAACCTTGATCGTTGGTACACGCGCGACGCAGGCGAGCGCATCGGCAACTTCACGCTCTACCGCGTGGCCCTGCGCCCGTGATAACAGAAAAAGTTTTGTGCGCGCGTGGGCCGCGCGTTAACATGCGCCGTTCTTAATGACTAACGAAACACAGTCAACGGCGAAGCTCGAACGCGGCTTGGGCTTGCTCGACGCGATGATGATCGTGATCGGCTCGATGATCGGGTCGGGCATCTTCATCACGTCGGCGGAGTCCGCGCGGCTGGTCGGTGCGCCCGGCTGGCTGCTCGCGGCGTGGGCGCTGGCCGGTGTGCTGACGATCACGGGCGCGCTCTGCTGCGCGGAGTTAGCGGCGATGATGCCGCGCGCAGGCGGGCAGTACGTCTTCTTGCGCGAGGCTTACGGGCCGCTGTGGGGCTTCCTGTTCGGCTGGGCGCTGTTGCTGGTGATCCAGACAGGCACGATTGCTGCGGTCGCCGTCGCCTTCGCCAACTTCATCGGCGTGTTGACCGATGAAATTTCCGCCACGAATTATCTCATCGCGCCGCGCAGACTCTTCGGCGCATACGCCGTCAGTCTCTCCACGCAGCAACTCGTCGCCATCTTGATGATCCTGCTGCTCACATTGACGAACATGCAGGGCTTGCGCACGGGCAAGCTCATTCAGAACACGTTCACGTTCACTAAGACGGCCGCGCTCGCCGCGCTCGTCGTGCTTGGTCTCACATTTGGGTTTAATCATGGGAGCGCCGCGTTCACGGCGCACTGGTGGGACTCTTGGGCGAATGGCTGGCGACCCGAAACGGCGCAGGCGAACATCGGCGTCGTGGGCGGACTGGCACTCGTGCTGCTCGTGGGGCGCGCGATGACGGGGCCGCTGTTCGCACAGTCGGCGTGGAACAACGTGACGTTTACGGCGGGCGAGGTGCGCGACCCCGGCCGCAATCTGCCGCGCGCTTTGCTGCTTGGTTGCGCGTCGGTCGTCGCGCTCTATCTGCTCGCTAATCTCGCTTACGTCGTGACGCTGCCGCTCGCGGGCATTCAGACTGCGCCGCAGAACCGCGTCGCCACCGCGACCATGCAAGCCATCTTCGGCCCCCTGGGCGCGACTTTGATGGCCATCGCGATCATCATCTCGACCTTCGGCTGCAACAACGGCCTCATCCTCGCCGGCGCGCGGGTCTATTACGCGATGGCGCGCGACAAACTTTTCTTCGCCCGCGTCGGCACGGTCAACGCGCGCCGCGTGCCCGCCGTCGCGCTCATCATTCAAGGCGTCTGGGCCGCGCTCCTGACGCTGCCGCGCACGGATACTACTGACCCGCGCACCGGCGGCGAGACATACGGCAACGTCTACACGCACCTGCTCGAATACATCGTCTCGGCCGATCTGATCTTCTACGCCCTGATGGTCGGCGCAGTCATTGTCCTGCGCCGCAAACAACCCGACACGCCGCGCCCCTATCGCACCTTTGGCTATCCCGTTGTGCCGCTCGTCTATATCACGCTCGCCGCGCTGCTCGTCGCCGACCTCGCCTACCTCACGCCCGCGACCTCCGGCATCGGCTACCTGCTCGTCTTAACCGGCATCCCCATCTATTTCCTCTGGCGCAACAGAGCAAGGATAGACAAGAAATGATGAATAATGAATGATGAATGAAAAACAATGCTTTCTCAATTCATCGCGCATCATTCATCGTTTCATTTGACCCACTCATCGGCCACCATCGTCTCGACCTTCACCGGCACGCGCGTCACGTATTCTTCGCCGGCCGCGCACATCGCGGCTTCCACCACTTTGGCCATCTCATCAGCTTGCGCCGCGTCTGCCTCCACCACGATCTCATCATGCACGATGTTCACGAGCCGGGCAGATGTGTCGCGTAGTTTGTCATGCAACAAGCGTAGCGCTCGTTTGAGAATGTCAGCGCTCGCACCCTGTATCGGCATGTTCTTGCCGTTGCGCTGTGCCAAAGACATAGCCTGCCGATCCTCCGCGTCGAACTTGAAACGCGCGAGCCGACCGGACAATGTACGTGCGCTGCGCTCGCGCACTGCACGTTGCGCGGCGGCGCGCAGCCACGTGTCGAGACCGCGATAAGTCTGGAAGTAGCGCGCCATGATGCTCTCGGCATCGCTCAAGGGCAGCCCTGTCATCATCGAGAAGCGTTGCGCGCCGATGCCATAGACCACGCCAAAGTTCAAACGCTTGGCGAAGTCGCGCTGCTCTTTCGTCACCCCCTCAAGCGGCACGTTGAAGACCTGCGCGGCCGTGACGCGATGCAAGTCCGCGCCCGAATTGAATGCTTCGATGAAACCTTTATCCTCCGTAACGTGCGCGAGGATGCGCAACTCGATCTGCGAATTGTGACTGACAAAGCCGTCACTGATATAAGTCATCGGCCCCGGCACTGAGAGATCGAAAACATGTTGCACGCCAGCCGCTTCAACTGACGCCACCGGCAGGAACATTTGGTTGTAAGTG
The DNA here is from genome assembly GCA_038237345.1 of Pyrinomonadales bacterium. Lineage (GTDB taxonomy): Bacteria > Acidobacteriota > Blastocatellia > Pyrinomonadales > Pyrinomonadaceae > QHXQ01. The sequence goes on along the minus strand of JBBRYU010000028.1, from coordinate 20,061 downwards.
GTAAGCCGCTCAAGCGCCAGCGCGCTGGCGATTTCCGGATAATCGGCTGCGACCGTCAACGCCAATGCGACACTGACGGGCCGGCCCGAGGAAGAAGTGTTATTTAATAAACGGCGGGCCTCTCCCGAAAGCTGTAGGCCGCGAACTTTCGCGCACAGGTTAGGCATGTTGCCCACGACTGTCTTGCCCGTCCAGCGGCGCACGAGCGCGGCCAGTTGCTTCCGTTTACGTACGGAGATGAAACCGATTTGCGTCTGGAATTTATTGAGGCCCGAAGCCAGCACAGAAACGAGCCAGCACCTGAACTTTTTATCCGGGCCGGTGTGCTGTTGTTCGCGCAAGGTGGCCGAGATACCCAAAGCCAAGAGTAACTGTTGCACTTCTCCGGCCAACTGCGGCCGGGCCGATGCGAAACTAACTTTCCCGGTGTCACTATCCGTGACCGAACCGTCCGCTTCAAACAGCCCGCGCAGATAAGCCGCAAGCACTGTCGGGCGGCTTTGCCATAAGAAATCCGGCACGCCGCTTTTACGCGCGCCAACGGCCGCGCACCAGTTGGCCAACGGCACGCTGTACAGAGCAAACTCAAGCACACCCCTGTATGCGCCGCGCGAATGCACCGCGAGGTTGAATGCCGCCGCCGCGTACTCCGCGAGCGACCGGGCGACATCCGTGTCCTGATCGTTAACCACCCAACCGAGATAATTTGGCGGGAAAGTCCCATCACCGGTCATGTAACCGAGAAACAATGCTAAGCGCTCATCGGCCAGTCCGGGCGTTGTTAGCTGTCTGTTGTTATTAAAGTGCGTACAGGTCGCTGTGGGCAAACCGACGTAAGGCAGTTCGCCGGAGAGGCCGCGGGCCGGTTGCACGGCGACAAAGTCATGCGGTTCGAGGTCTCTGATTCTGCGCCAGACGTAATTACCACGTGCGTCGAGCACACGAATGCGGTGCAGTTCCGTCGCCGTCAACGTGTAACCGTTTTTCAGCTTAACCGTGACGACCGGCAGCGGGCCACGATCAATCAACGCCGTGATAGTGGCCGTGCTTTCATCTTCAAGGTAAGCTTCATCCCCGGCCCGTACGTGCTCAATAGCTATGAGGCCGCGCCGGGTGGCGATGCGCGTCCCTTGCGCTACGCAGTAATCCGCGATGACCAGTTTCCTATTCTCCGGCGCGCGGAAGCAACGCCGATATTCGACCGCGTGCGGCACTTGCTGAATATTTGGATTGGTGCAGGCGAAGCGGCCCGTCGGCGCGCCGATCTGGTGGAAGTTGGCGTGGATGCGGCCCGTCGCCGGGTTGATCTCGCCGAGGATGTTCTCGCCGTAGCTCGTCAGCGACTTCTGCATGGTGCGGTAGTCGAGCAGTTTGGCGACGACCGGATAAGTGGCGGCGAGCGGTTGCAGTTTCCAGTTGCGTGTCGAATCGGGCAGGGGCACGCCGAGCCGTGTGAGCGCGGCGGTCAACTGCGTATGCGAATCGAGGTTGATGTCGGCGCGGGCATTCTCGAAGAGCGAACCTTGCACCGTGCCCACGGCCAGCATCTCCCGCAACTCTGCGGCCACTTGCTCGCGCTTCCCCTTCACGACGGCGATCTGTTCGCGCCAGCACGCCGCATCGAGAAAGATACCGTTCAATTCCAGACACGCCACCGGCATGACGCACGCGAACTCAAGCTGCGCCACCGGCACCAACTGCTCGGCCTTGAGCCGCGCGATGAGCGCGTCGCGCAACGGCAACATCACGGCCGCATCGCGCGCGGCGTAAGCGAGTTGCGTGGCCGATAGCTCGCCGCTCCAGTCGCTCAGCTGCTCGGTCTTATCAACCGTCTCGTCCAGATAGCGCGCCGCGACAACTTGTAGCCCGTGCCGATCATCCGTTTCGCCCGCCGACACGAGTTGGCTCGCCAAGAGCGTGTCGAACACGCCGCCCAACTCGACGCCGAGTTGATGCTTCACCCACTTCCCATCGAACTTTGCATTGTGCGCGACCTTGACGGGACGCGGGGCGGCCAGCAAATCGCGTAGCGGCGCGAGCGCAGCACTCGTGCGCGCGTCGTCGCCCGCGAAGCGATCCAGATCAATGATAAAGACGCGGCCGTCGGGCGCGGCGAGTTGCACAAGCCGCATGCGCCCGCCGTAAGGATCGAGCGACGTGGTCTCTGTGTCGAAGCCGACGGCCGGTTGTGGTTGTAAAACTGCGACGGCCGCGCGCAGTTCGTCGGCCGTCATGATGAGTTGATAGGTCGGTGTGTCCATTAGTAGTTGACTTAAACGTCAGCGCGGTGTGCCGTAGAGCACGAACGAGGCCCAGTGGGCCGGATCAGGATGGCGCGGCCGGACTTCGAGCATGGCTTGACGCAACGCTTCGGCCGGCATCTGCGTCTTGAGTTGTTTGACGAAGGCTTGCATCAGATCGGCGGTCGCCTGATCGCTCACGTTCCAGAGACTCATCACGACGCGCCGCACGCCCGCCAGTTGAAAACTGCGCGCCAGCCCGACGATGCCGGCACTGTTCACTTGTCCCAAGCCCGTCTGGCACGCGCTTAGCACTGCCAGACGCGCACGCAAATTCGCGTGCTGCACTTCGCGCACAGACCAGCGACTATCGGCGGCGTTAGTGCCGGACAGGGCAAGGAAGCCGCTGCCTAATGGATCGTCTGCGCTGGCGATGCCGTGTGTGGCGAAGTAGAGCAGGTCGGCGGCGGGCGCTTGCGCGACAATGGTTTCTTTGGTCGCGGCGTCGCCGATGAGCGCATCCGTGCCGAGCAGCCTGGCCACTGCCTTGGCCTCTTGCTCTGCGCCGGGCAACGGCGGGAACGTCCAGTCGGGCGCGGGCGGTAGATAGGGATTGCCGACGACGAGCGCGCGTTTGAAGTTTGCGTCCCACGCCTCAAGCTTGAGTTCGAGATCGAAGATGCTGGGCGCGACGGAGACGGACATGCGCTCGACGAGCAGCGTGTCGTCGCCAAACGGGCGCAGCAAGGGGAACGGCGTCGTGCCGATCTCCAAGACCGGCACGACGACGAGATGTTTGACCGCCGCCAGACCACGCGCGACGGGCGGCGGCAAGAGCAACTCAGACAGTTGCGCGGCCGCTTGTTTGACCGCCGGCCGCTCCGCGCTCTTGGGTTGTGCATCGGCCATGCCGCGCTGCTGCGGCGCACGCGCCGCCGCGAGTTGCGTGACGCCGAGCGCGGCGCGCAGTTGGCGGGCGGCGGCGGCGAGTTCGGCGGGCGCGAGTTTGCGGTGGTGATAACCGCGTATGCCGCCGGTGTCTATCAGCCAGACGTAGAGTTCCTCGCCCGTGTGGAAATAGAAAAGGACGGCCGTGCCCGGCGCGTACCTGTCGCGCAGCAGCGTCGCTAGATACTGCGCGGAGTAATCCTCCAGATGGATCGGCTTTGCGAGCCAGCCTTTTGCGACCAGCACGCGTTCGATCGCTTGCTCGTCCGGCAGGCCGCGACTGTGTAAGAGCTGCTCGTAGTCGGCGGCGTAGAGCCTGAGCGCCGTCTTGAAGTCTGCCGCCGGATCATCTTTCTCCGTCTGCGCCGCGCCGGTCAGACTCAGACCGAGCAGACAGAGCAACGCGGCAACGCACCATCGCCAGCCTATTGCTTTAGGTTTGGGCTGGCTCATCATTGCGGTCGGATTCATCTGCATGGGTAGTGGCAATTGTTTTAGCCGGCGCGGCGCGTGGCGTGCGTCGGGCGGCCGCTGACTGTCAGGAGCAACAGCGCGGCCGCGAGTGTGCCCAAGCATGCGCTCAAGAGAAATGCGATGCGCGGCCCGCGCCAACTCCAGACCACGCCCATCAAGATTGATGCGGGCCAGACCGTTACGCTGAAGGCGAGATTATACAACCCGAAGGCCGTGCCGCGCTGTTCGGGGCGCACAAGGTCGGCAACGAGCGCCTTCTCCACGCCTTCGCACAAGCCGAAGTAGATGCCGTAGATCAGAAAGAGCGCCCACGCCGCGCCCGCCGTCGTCACAAACGCGAAGCCCGCATAGACAGCCGCATAGAGCAGCCAGCCCGCGCTGATCAGTTTCTTGCGCCCGACGCGATCCGACAGATCGCCGCCGACGAGCGAGCTGACGACTTTAGATACGTGCAACGCAGCCCAGAGCAGTGGCAGCAGCGCGACGGCGATGCCTGCATCGCGGGCGCGCAATAAGAGAAAAGCGTCGGACGAGTTCGAGAGCGTGAAGAGCGCGACGAGCAAGAGGAAGCGTTTGAAATTCGGGTCGAAGCCGCGCAGGCTAAAACGCGGCGCGTGCGCCTGCGTCGCTGCGCGGCCGGCGTGCGCCTCGCGGACGAAGAATACGACGACGATCATCGCCGCGAGCGCAGGAACAGACGCGCACAGGAAGATGCGCTTGTACTCGTGGGCGGTCGGCGCGTTGCGGTCGTGCGCAAACCAGATGAGCAGCGCGAAGCTGAGGAGCGGGCCGATGATCGCGCCCGCATGATCCATCGCGCGATGAAAGCCGAAGGCGAGACCGCGCTCGGCCGGCGGCGCGGCGTCGGCGATCATCGCATCGCGCGGCGCGCTGCGGATGCCTTTGCCGATGCGATCCGAGAGACGGATGGCGAACGCTTGCGGCCAACTCTGCGCGAACGCCAAGAGCGGGCGCGCGAAGCTCGCCAACCCGTAGCCGACGACGATCAGACTCTTGCGCCGCCCCGCCTTGTCGCTCCAGTAACCGGCGAAGAGTTTGAGAAAACTTGAAACCGATTCGGCCCCGCCTTCGATCAACCCGATAACGGCGGGCGACGCGCCGAGCGTGAGCGCGAGAAAGAGCGGCAACAGTGGATAGATGATCTCGCTCGATGCGTCGTTGAGCAGACTCACCAGACTGATGGCGAGAACGTTGCGCGGCAAACGGCGATAGCGGCGCCACAAGCCCGGCGCACGTTCGTCCAACGGCTGCGCCGACACGCGCGCGTCAAATTGATCGGCCGGATCGGTGTCTGTCTCGCTCATTTGGCTGCGGGTTGAATCTGATGCTGGAGCGGAGGGAATTAACGTGTGCGCCGCGTGGGCGCGCTCGGCTGTCGCTCATTGCGCGGCGGGGTCGGCCCGTTCAGGCCAACCCCGCGCCACCACGCCAGTCCGCCGAGCAGCAACAGCAGCAGCACGCCGACTAACGCCAGCTTGATAAAGAAACGGATCGTGCGCCACGCCAGCGCAAGCACCACAGCGAGCACGACAAAGATGATGGCGATGACGGTCAGACTCATAACGTTTGTTCGTAGTCAGTGGCCAGTTGTTCAACTTCAGCTACTGACCCCTGACTACGCACGATCCCTTTTGTAACTCGCGCGCACGACCGTCTTGATGTTGCCGCGGATGTGGAAGTCGCCTTCGAGTTCGACGCCGAGGGGGTCGCAGGCGCGCACGAAGTCTTCGAGGATGATGTTGATGACGTGCTCGTGGAAGATTTTCACTGCGCGGAACGAGTTGATGTAGAGCTTCAAACTCTTCAACTCGACGCAGCGTTCGTTGGGCACGTAAGCGAGTTTGATGACCGCGAAGTCGGGAAAATCGGAGAAAGGGCAGATGGCGGTGAACTCCGGCATCTCGAAGCTGATCGTGATCTCGCGCCCGACAAACTCGTAGGGGAACGTGTCGAGCGGGTACAGATTCATCTCTGCGCGCGGCGTCGGGCGAATGTCGAGACCTTGCTGATTGCCGGGCGGCGCTCCCGTAACTGGCATGTCTAGTTGCTCCTCGCTTTTATCGTTTGATGTTAACCGAGCGGTGCGCGGGCGGGCAACCGGCGTAAAGCGGACACGCAAAGAGGAGACGACCGCCGAAGCGACCGTCTCCTCCACGCGCACGCGCCGCGCAAAATAAAACGCGCCCGCTCCGACCGGTGCGCGTCTACTTGTTCGAGTTGTTCGAGTTCATGCTCATGTTCGAGTTGCCGTTCATGCTCATGCCCTTTTTCATGTTCATCATGCTGCTCATCATGTCGCGCGCCATTTGCAGGTGCATCTGCACGGTGGGCAGGGTCTTGGCGGCGAAAGCTTTGGCGGCGGCGTCCTTGCCCTTGCCGCTCTCGTCCATGAACAGTTTCGCCATCTTCTCGTGATCTTTCACGCCCGCGTTCTTGATGTACTCCCGATCAAAGTCCGCGCCGGAGAGTTTCATCATCTTGTCCATCATCATTTGATGTTTGGGGTCGGGGCCGGTCGGCAACGTGATGCCCTTGCTCGTGGCCAGTTGCATCAACTCGTCGTTGGCTTTCGTGTGATCATCGATCATGTGCTGCGCGTACTGCTTAACCGAGTCGCTGGCGGCGTGCTCCAGCGCATAGCGCGCCATCGCCACTTCCGCCATCCCGCCCTGCGCCGCCATCATCATGAACTTCACGTCGGGCGACTTCATCATCATGTCGTGGCTCATGCCGGACATGTTCTGATTCATACCGGACATATTCGAGTTCATGCCGCTCATGTTCGTGTTGCTTTGCATGTCGGACATGTTGCCGTTCATGTTGCCCGACATGTTCATATTGTCGTGCTTGTCCTTTGCATGTTTCATGTTCGAGTTCATGTTCCCGTTCATGTTTGAATTCATGTTGCTGTTCATGTTCTGCTCTTGCGCGGGCGCTAGTCCGGCCAGCAACAGGCTCATACCGATTACGGCGCAGAAAGCGCTCCACATCATCCCCTTGCTCATGGCACTCTTCTCCTTGTTTCTTAACCCTTGTGCTAATGCGGCGCGAGAGTTTTACGCCCCGCGCCGCGCATTCAGTGTCAAACTCGCTTACACGCTCTTGCTACTTGCGCGCTCCAGCGAACGTATGCGGTCGTGCGCCTGTTTCACTTGCGCGAACTGCCGCTCGACGAGTTCACGAATATTCGCCGGCAACTCGCCCTTGAGCGCATCCTGATAATTGCTCACGGCCGAATCTTCGCCGCGCTCGCACTCAGCGATGACCGCGCCCTCGTCCTCGCCCGTGAGCGTGGACTTCAGATTGATCCAGCCGCGATGCAGCGCGCCGGCCGTGGAACTGCTCTTTTCGGGATCGCCGCCCAAGCGCCGCACTTCGGTTTGCAACTCGCCCGCGAACCCCGCGCGTTGCTGCGCGTATGTGCCGAAGAGCGTCTTCAACTCACTGTTCTTGACGCCCTCGGACGCCTGTTGAAAACCTTCCTGTCCGTCTTTGCACGTCTCGATCAAATTATTGAGTGTCGAGATCACGTTGTCGTTATCTGCCATTAGTCCGTTCCTCCCCTACTTAACTGCCCCATGAATGCGGCAGGCTCAAACGGGCCCCGTCGCGTGTAAAATTTGAGCCGCGGCCACGCCTGACCGTTACGTTGTCGCGGCTGCCCGACTTCCCCCTTGATCGAACAACTTGACGAGCACGAGTCCAGCGATGAAGCCGCCAATGTGCGCCGCATAGGCAACGCCGCCCGCCTCCGAACCGCTGCCGAGTATGCCCAGCCCGCTCACCAACTGGAACACGAACCAGAGGCCGAGCGCGACATAGGCAGGCACGGTCGTCAACATGCGCAATAGGATCACGCGCACCTGTCGCTTCGGAAACAGCAGGATGTAACCACCCAACACGCCTGAGATCGCGCCCGATGCGCCGAGGCTCGGCACGATCTGACTCTGCCCGAACATGACGGTTGAGAAGACGTGCGCCAGCGAAGCGAGCACGCCACAAACTAAATAAAAGATGAGATACCGCGCGTGCCCCATGCGATCCTCAAGGTTGTCGCCGAAGATCCAGAGGAATAGCATGTTGCCGAAGATGTGCGCGAGGCCGCCGTGCATGAACATCGAGGTCAGGAGCGTCAAGTAAACGCTGCCCGGCGTCGGTTGCAAGCCCGGTTGCTCGACGGTCTGGCCGTTGAACTCGACCGTGCGCGGCGGCGTGACCACATCCTGCCCGGTCACGATCTCGCGCGGAACGGTAGACCACGCATAAGTGAAGCGGTCGTTCGAGCCGAAGCCCTGAAAGAGCACGAAGACCAGCACGTTCACGGCGATCAGCACATAGTTGACGATGGGCGTGATGGTGCGGTCGGAGTTGTCGTCGCCAATGGGAAACATCTCGCTATAGCCCTCTTCAAGTTATCGCCGTAAGCGGTGATTTAAGCACGCGCACTTGCACTGCGTGTCGCGACCCTCTCACGCTTACGTCACAAAGTTTGTGTTTACGAGGCGGCGCGCTCCCTGCTTGATTAGGTCGAATAGAACTCGTCTGCTCTGTTTAGCCAAGCGTTATTGCATCTCGCGTTCCGCGCCCCGCGCGCAGAGGAGTGAACACCGAACGCACCGTTTTGCCGTCGCTAAAGCGCAAACAGCCTGCCACCCTAACGGCGACAGGCGGCTTATCAGCATCGTTCCCGTACAGCAACGGCGCACGCTTTCACATCGCCGCCGCAACTTTCAGGTCTGCCCTTCGGCCGCGGCCTCGGCGAAAGCCGGCTCGCCATGTGCGAGATCGTACTTAACCTCTTGCGGCGTGCCGAAAACTTTGGCGCGCTCGTCGTCGAACTCACCCTCCCAACGCGCGATCACGCACGTCGCCAGACAGTTACCGACGACGTTGACGCACGTGCGCCCCATGTCCATCAACTCGTCCACGCCGAAGATGACGGCGACGCCGATGGGCCCCAAGCCCTGCGGCATAAAACTATTAAGCGTCGCCAGCAGGATCACGAGCGACGCGCGCGGCACGGCCGCCACGCCCTTCGACGTAAGCATCAGCGTCAGCATCATCACGACCTGCTGCCCGAAGCCCATATGGAAGCCCATCGTGGTCTCCGCCGCCTGCGCCACGAAGACCGACGCCATCGCCAGATAAAGCGTCGTGCCATCAAGGTTGAAACTATAGCCGGTCGGCATGACGAAGCCGACGACGCGCGCCGGCACGCCTAAACGCTCCATCACCTCCATCGCTTTCGGCAGGGCGGACTCGCTGCTCGTCGTGGCAAACGCAATCGTCGCCGGCTCGCGCACCGCCTTCAAAAACTTCAGGATGGGAATGCGCGCGATCAGCGCGACCGCGCCGAGCACGAAGACGACGAAGATGAGGAGCGCGAGATAGAGCGAGCCGATGAGTTTGCCGAGGTTGACCAGCACGCCCAGCCCCTGTGTGGCGATAGTGTGCGCCATGGCTGCGCCGACGCCGATGGGCGCGAACAGCATCACGTAGCCCGTGAAGCGAAACATGATCTGCGACAGACTCTCGCATGCGCGCAGGATGGGCCGCCCCTTGTCGCCGAGCGCGGTCAATGCCATCGCGAAGATGACGGCGAAGGCGACGATCTGGAGCACGTCGCCGCGCACCATCGCATCCACGATTGAGGCCGGGAAGATGTGAACGAGCGTCTCGACCAGCGTCTTCGGATGATTCTCGCCGATCTTGCTGGCGATCTCCGTGCTCGACGCGACGAGTTGCACGCCCGCGCCCGGCTTGATCAAATTGACGACGCCGAGGCCGATGAAGAGCGCGATGGTCGTCACGATCTCGAAATAGAGCAACGCCTTCGCGCCCATGCGCCCGACCTTTTTCAGATCGCCGCCGCCCGCGATGCCGACCACGAGCGTCGAGAAGACGAGCGGCGCGATGATCGACTTGATCAGGTTCAAAAAGATGTCGCGCAGGAAGAAGACGCGATTACCCCAGTCGGGGCGCACGTAGCCCAGGACGCCGCCCACGACCAACCCGATCATGATCCACGTCGTCAGCGACAGACGCCACCAAGCCTTGGGTTGCTGCGCCGCGTCAATTCTATCCGCCACTGCTTTGTCTGTGTCAGCCATAAATTTTGGGTAATGCGCAAACCGTAATGCGCCGTATGCTACGCCGCGTAGCGGCGATCTGATTTTAGCCCGGCGTTTCAGCGCCGGGGACAGCCCGCTCGTCGCGTCAGCGACGCCTGAACTCAATCGTCGCTAGCGCGACGGGATTATTATTTATCTGCCTGCCCGTGCGTTAAAAGGCACGGCTAAATTCAGTTGCCGCGCTGCGGCTGCGAATGCTTATTGTTTGCGCGCCGCCAATTTTGGTTGCGTTCCGTCTTGTCGGCCGCAAATTGTCCTGCGCCAATACCGCCCGCCTGCTAACCCTTTCATTGCCCGACGACGGCCACGGCGTCAACTTCGATCAAAAATCCATCCTGCGCTAAAGACTGCACGCCGAGCCACGTGCTTGCCGGTAGCTGCGCGTGCGGGAAGTAGCGGCGCAAGGCCGCGCCGACAAGTTCCGCATCTGTCGGCTGGTAGTTCTTCACATAGATATTCAACTTCACCACGTCCGCCGTCGTCGCGCCGGCAGCAGCCAAAGCCGTCGCTAAATTTTCAAACGCGCGCAACGCTTGTGCGCCCAAATCTCCTGCGCCGATCAGATTTTGCTCCTGATCAACTGCGACCTGACCGGAGACGTAAACCGTCTTAGCTGCGCCGGGCGGCACGACGACAACCTGCGTAAACGCCTGCGCCCACTGCGGCAAAGCTGTCGGGTTGAGGAACTCTTTCGTCATCGCAAACCGGCGCGCACGCTATCTGCCCCAGCGCAGTTTGCCGCGCAAGACCTCGAAATAGTTGCGGTTGATCGGTTGCACGAGATTGAACGTGGTGCGGCTCTTGGTGATCACGACGCGATCATCTTTCTCCATCGGATAGCCGACCTGCCCGTCGAGCGTCAAGGCGACCTCTTCTTTCGCGGTCTTTAAGATCAACTCCACTTCCGCATCGTCGGGCACGACAATCGGCCGGTTCGAGAGCGTGTGCGGGCAGATGGGCGTGATGACGATGGCGTTCATCGAAGGATAGATGACGGGGCCGCCCGCCGAGAGGTTGTAGGCGGTCGAGCCGGTGGGCGTCGAGACGATCAGCCCGTCGGCGCGGAAGCAGTTGACGAACTGCCCGTCGAGCCACGTCTCGATCTCGATGATGCGCGCGAGCGCGGACTTGCTGATCACCACATCGTTCAAGACGCGATTGCGCAAGAGTTGTTCACTGCCGCGTGTCATCTCGGCCGTGAGCATCATGCGGCGGTCGAGTTGGTAATCGCCTGCAAGCGCGGCGTCGAGCGCGCCGGTCATCTCTTCGACACTGACTTCGGTGAGATAGCCGAGGTTGCCATAGTTGATGCCGATGACCGGCACGTCGCGGTTATCGAGCAGGCGCGCGGTAGCGATCATCGTGCCGTCGCCGCCCAAGACGACGATCAGATCGACGCTCGCGGCCAGTTGCTCGTAGTCCAACACTTCGAGCGCGCAGCCCGCGCGCGCTTCCACGGCCGCGCGCTCGACGCGCGGGCCGGCGACGAGCTCGATGCCGCGCGCGGTCAAATACTCAAGCAAACGGCAGATCGTCTCGACCGCCTCCGGATGGTGCGGCTTGACGAGCACGCCGACGCGCCGAATCAGTGGTTGCGTTGACTGTTGCACGGGGCCGAAGACTGCGCGTTGCGCCTAGCGCTGATCAAACGTTGATGTGGAGAACAGGGCGGATGATACCCGCGCGCACTGAGTTGAATCAAGGTTGAAGGTGACTTAAAGGCCCGCTTAACACAGAGGACATAGAGGGCACACAGAATTCGCAGAGTCGCTGTGATCTCTGTGCCACCTCTGTGTCCTCTGTGTTGAACCACACGCACGCCGGTCTCAACTTCAGCGCACGGCGTAGAGCGTGCCGTCCCAGCCGCCGAAGTAGATGAGATTATTTTGCACGACGGGCGTGGAGGTGACGATGCCGTTCGTGAGGAATGACCAGCGCAGTTGCCCTGTCTGCGCGTCGAGCGCGAGGAGACCTTTAGCGCTGCCGAAGTGTACGAGCGCGCCCGCAAGCGTCGGCGCGGAGGTCACGCCCTGCTCGCAGGCGAAGCGCCATAGCTCGCGCCCGTCGCGCGCATCCACCGCATAGAACGTGCTGCCGATACCGCCGAAGTAAATCGTGCCGCCGCTGACCGCAGGCGAAAAGGGCAAGCCGCCTTCAACCTGCGTGCGCCATTTCTCCTGCCCGCTCGCCGCTGCAACCGCGTACAGCCGCCCGCTCAACGTGCCGAAGTAGAGTATGCCATCGGCTATGACCGGCGCGCCGACGACCGCGCCCACGGTCTTCAATTTCCACTTCTGCTGCCCGCCGCCCACGTCAACGGCGTGGACACCGGCGCTGCTGCCGACGTAAAGCGTGTTGCCGACGACGAGCGGCGCGGTCGGCGTGCCGCGCTCGACGGAGAACATCCACTTCTGTTTGCCCGTCGTCGTGTCAACCGCGTAGAGCAAGCCATCGGTGCTGGGCACAATGACCGTGTCGCCTGCGACCGCCGGGGCAACACTCACAGCATACTGCGTCTTGAACTTCCACTTGATCTGCCCGGTCGCCGCGTCCGCCGCATACAGCTTATTGTCCTGACTGCCGAAATAGACCACGCCGCCCGCGACCACCGGCGCAGCCAGCACGCGCCCGCCGGTCTTCACACGCCAACGCTCCTGCCCGGTCGCCGCGTCCGCCGCATAGACGTTGAAATCGTAACTGCCGAAATAGACCAACCCGGCGGCCAAGACGGGCGGCGCATAGACGCTGCCGCCCGTCTTGAGTTGCCACATGACCGCGACCGCGCCCACCGCATCCTTCGCCCCGCCGCCACCCGCGCTCAATTGCGCTGTACTCGCCGCGCGCTCATTCACCGCTTGCGCCTGCGCCCCGCCGCACACACACATGAGCGCAAGCGTTGCCAGATGCAGCAGCACGAAGAGTTTGCCGGTTCTGCTCATCACGCAACCTACGAAGGATTGATTCATTTGTTCATTGAAATCAATGGATCAATGATCCAATCTCTATTTTCCCTGCTGCGCCGTCTCGTCCTTCGACAGATAGTAGCCTTTGCGCGCGGTGACGTTGAGCTTGCGCTCTTTGCCTTTCGCATCTTTGGCTTTGACGCGCACTTCGAGCGGATGCATCTGGCCGTCGTCGCGCTCACCTTCGCCAAGCGTGAAGCCGAGACTGTAGCGCGCGTTCAAGTTGCCGACGACCTTCGCCAACCCGGCCGCGTAATCCGCCGGGCGATGTACCTTCACGACCTCGCCGCCGGTCTGCTTGGCAAAGTGCTGTGCGCTGCCGGCGATGCTCAGACCCACCCAGTTGCCGAGCGGCTTCAGGATCGGCATGGCGAATTTGAACCCGGTCTTCATGTCCACGACGAGTGCGCTGAAGATCACGTTCGACTTGACGAGCCGCGCCTCAAGGAAGTCGCGTTGCGCGTAGAACATCGGCGCGATGCCGTCCGTAACATAGACGACCGCCGCCTGCGAGTTCGGCCGCTCCTTCTGCATGAACTGATTAAGTTCCCACGCCGCCGCCGCCAGATCGGAATCGTCCATATCCACGTTGACCGAGCCGTCCGCGTTCTGCCGCTCGATCATGATATGGCCGTCGGGTTTGACGATGCGCCGCACCGTATGCCCGTCCTTGTCCTTGAAAGTGTCGATCACTTGGCCGTCGCTCGCATCCTTGTCTTTCTCTTTTTTATCGCCGGTAGTGGCCGCTTGCTTCGCTGCTTCGGCCTGCGCCTGCTCAGTCGTCCGTTTGATCTCGGCCGCGGAAGGGGGCGTGCCGTTGGACTTTTGCTGCTCTGCGGCAGCGGCGGTGCGGTTGCTTTCTTCGCCTGCGCTTTGAACTGCACCCGTCGTCTGCGAGACGGGCACGTTGCCGTCCTCGTTGCCGGCCTGGCCGTTGCCTTCGCCGACGAGCGTCGGGATGATGGCCATCGCGGAGGCGAGTTGCGCGCGGTTGCGCGTGAACTTCGTCAACCACTCGCGCTTGCCCTCGACGCCGTTCGGATCGAGCACGATAACGGCGACCTCATCATCAGGCGCGAGTTTGCTCAACTCGTTCGCCATCGCCGAAAGAATTTCCGTGCGCCGCAGGAAGCGGCCCGCGCCGAGTCGTTCCAAGTCGAAGACTAGCGCGAGCGCCAAAGGCTTACGCCCCGCGTCGCCTGCGCGCGTGAAGTAGGAGAGCGGACGCAACTGCCCGTCGGCCAGCACCTCGAAGTTCTCCGGTTTTAGATCGGTGATCGCCTGCTTCGTCTTCTTATCCTTAATCAATGCGTCGAGCGAGACGACGCGCGTGCGCACGCGCAACACCGCGTCCTCCGTCACCTCTTGCGCACACACGCCAACGCAGAGCGCCAACATGCCGAGCACAACTAGCATGCCTTGTCTGAGTTTCATCATGCCTGGCTCCTAAGATGAATTGCGATAAAACTATTAGGTCAGTATCGACTGCGGTTTATTCCGGGTCTTCGTTCGCGGCGCTGGTCGCGTCGTCCGTGATGTTCTTCGTCTGCCCTTCCGGGTCTTGCAGCAGTTTGATGAACTCGGCGCGGTTGAGATCGACTTGCAGCACCGTGCCGTCGCGTTGTGCGAGGGCGATGATCAACACCTTATATTTCTCGCCGTCCTCTTTCGTGAAGGTGTAAGTCAGCCCTTCATCACGTGCGCGCACAGCGAGGAGCGGCGACCAAGCGGGCTGCAAGGTCTGGCGCAACTGTTGATGAAACTCGACGAAGCCATCGCGCGCACTAAAATCCTGATCCTCAAAGATCGCCAGCTTGAAATCGCCGAAGCGCATCACCCGGCGCACGTCCGACGAGAGCACCTTCGCCGTCTTCATGCCTATGTTGGCCAGCACGGGGATGCCCTTGTGCTTGACGTGGTAGTACGACTCGATGAGCCGCACGACCGTGTTGTATTCGGCCTCTTTGCCCGCGCCTGCGGAATGCGCCGACGAGGCGCAGACGCAGAGACTGAGCAGCAGCAGCAAGAGGTTTCGTCTGCTATGACGCATCGGTTTGAACCTCCCGGCTTATGGTTTCTTCGTCAAGGCTGCGGGTGCGACGGCGGGCGACGACTTCGCCGGTTTTTTCTCGGCCGGCTTATCCGCCTCAATATCGAGTTCGGGGATGCCGAACTGCCCTTCGAGCTTGCTCAGCTTCTCGATATCGATGATGCCGACGATGTTGACGACCGTCAGCGCCTTCGGCTCGGCGGCGAGAATGGCCAACCCCTCGACGCGCGCTCCCTGCGGCGCGGTCATCAAGTAGACCTCGATCTTGCGCCCCTCGCGCTTGTTGATGACGTTGACGAAGCGCGCCCAGCCCGGCGCTTTCAACTGCGCGCGGATCGGCGCGATGTCCGCGTCGGTGTACTCGCCTTCGTTGATGAACTCGAAGTTCTTGACGTACACGCCCTTCAAGCCGGCGATGATCTGCTTAAGCTCTTTCGTGTTGGTGTCTTTCGCGTCGGTGTCGTTGTTGATTTTGATGGCGTCAATGGGGATGAGGCGCAACAACGACTCAGGCAGATTCACGTCCACGACCTGATTCGCTTTGGCTGCGAGCGGTTCGAGCGTGTCGATCTGTAGTTGCGCGGGGTAACGCACCTGCGCGTGCGTCGTCATCGCGCCGGCGGCGCAGATGATAAGGGTGAGTAGTTTCAGCAAAGTGTAGTTTTTCATGATTGCGTTCGCTCCGAACTCTATGAAAGTTATCTCGTCTCCGGCTTATGGGCCGCGCTCAGCTCTTGTACTTCGCGCTGCGCGTAATTGTATTTCGCGCTGGCGATGCGCAGGGCGAGCAATAGTTGCTCCGTCGCTGCTTTTTGTTCCGGTGTCATCTTTGCGTTTGCGATCTGTTCCTGTGCTTGATTCGCAACTGGCTGCGCCGTATGGCGTCTTGCCTTCGTGCCGGCACGTTTAGAGACGTGCTTCGCAGGTTGATAGTTAACCCGCTCTATGTCGCGCGTCACAGCCGGCTTGGGCGCGGGCTGATCATGCGCGCCGTTAACCGTTGCGATTTGCTTCTGTGGCGTTTGCTCGTTCGTCGTCTGCGGCGTGACGAGCTTTTGTTCCGCAGCTTCGCGCCGCACTTCCGGTTGATTCAAGCGCACCACGAGCCACGCGCCTGCGAGCAACGTTAGGAGGAGCGAGGCGGCGAGGGCGCGCCGTTGCCAGCCGAATGGCCGTTGCTGTTGCCGTTGCGGCCGAAAGGTGCTGCGCGCCGGCTGCGCGCTGAAGTCTGCGGGCAGCACGAACGGACGCGGCTCGTGGCGGAGTGTGCCGAGCAACTGCTCCAACCGTGCCACATCCTCTTCCGGCTCGCCCGTCTTATCCCATAGATAATCGCTCATAACTTCAATGCTCCTTCCCGCCTGTCCCTTGCAACCGCGCCCGCAGCAACTTCATGCCGCGATGTATGTTGACGCGCACCGACGCGGGCGCGAGGCCCGTCCGCGCCGCGATCTCCGGCCCCGTCATGCCTTCGACGAAGCGCAGGATCAACGGCTCGCGGTACGCTTCCGGCAACTCACGGATCAAGGCCAACGCTTCATTTGCTTCCGCTTGCGGCGTACTCACCTGCGCGAGCGTTTCGGGTAGCTCCGTCATCTCGCGCGAGCGGCGATGAAAGTCCATCGCGCGGTTGCGCGTGATCATCGCGAGCCACGGGCCAAAGCGTTCGGCGTCGCGCAAGGTGTCGATCTTGCGTAGCGCGACAAGAAATACGTCCTGCACGAGATCGTCCACCTCGCCGTAGGGCACGCGCGCCAGCAGGATGCCATGCACCATGCGCGCATAAGCCTGGTAGAGCCGCCCGAACGCATCGTGGTCGCCGCCGCGCACGGCTTCGACCAGCGCAGTTTCAACGGGGGTCTCGGTCATAGGGGCTGCGACGGGGGCAGAACTCATGCCGACAATGCCGAGCAAATCGCCTGTCGCCTCAACTTTATACATTTGAGAAGAACCTCACCCGGACGCCGGTGGAGAGTGCCCTACTACTGCGCAAGCGGCCGTCCGTGTCCGCCTCTAAAGACGCCCGGCGGCGGCGAGTGTTAACCGGACAATTAACAGTGGGCGAAATTTTTACGGGCGGGACGAATCGCACGCAGGCACCAGACCGGCGCTAAGCCTGCTTAGTGTACTACGCAAACCGGCGCGGAATTCAAGCTAACGCGCGAGTACGGGCAGGCTGCGGCGACGATGAGCCACTGGCGGTTGCGTGGCATTGTTGTGCGGGGCCACGTGCCGCCGCGTGCGCCAGATGGCGATGAGCCGCGCGAGTTCCGCGCCGTCCGCGTCGGGATCGACGAGCGTGAGCCAGAGCGGTGTCGGCAGCCACGCCCATGCTGTGCCGTAAGTCTGTTCGTTCAATCCTTCGATGCGCGACTCCGCGCGCCATTGCAAGGCGGTGGGCGGCACGTCCATCCAGTCGTTATAGCAGGCGTGTTGAATGCACGGCGCGGGCTTGGCGCGGGCGTGGACGAGACAGCCCGTGCCGGGCGCGAAGAGCGGGCACGAGTAAGTCTGCGCGAAGGTGTCGCCGGTGGCGCGCAGATCATATTGCCGGACGGCGACGTGTGCGCGCTCATACACGGCGCGGCGATCTGCGTCCGTGAGGCGCGGCGTGCGCGCGATGGTCGCGCGTATGGCGACGGCTTCGAGGCGTGTGATGTGTACGTTGACGAAGTGCGCGTCGGTGCAGCAGACACCGGGCGTGGGGCACACGCGACAGTCACGCGCCGCCGGCTCGTAAGCGAGCTTGATGTGGCTTTGATAGGCCCGCTTCGCGCGCTGCAAATGCGCGAGCGCCGTCGCTTCAGATAGTTGCTGCATTAAGTTCGTAACAGGCCAAAAATTCGCGATTGCCGTCCGCGCCCAAGATCGGCGACTCGAGCACGCCGCGCATTGTCAGCCCCAAGTCTAACGCCGCGCAGTTGACCGCTTCAACAACGCGCGCCTGTTGCGCCGCGTCGCGCACGATGCCGCCCTTGCCAACCTCACCGCGCCCGACCTCGAACTGCGGTTTGATGAGCAACACTACGCGCCCGCACGTCTTCAGCAACGGCACGAGCGCGGGCAGCACTTTCGTCGCCGAGATGAACGACACGTCCATCACGATCAGATCAAAGCGTGCGCTGAAATCAGCAGTTTGTAGATAACGCGCGTTGACGCCCTCGCGCGCTTCGACCCGCGCATCGGTGCGCAACTCGTAAGCGAGTTGATTGTGCCCCACGTCCACGGCCACAATGCGCCGCGCGCCGTGCTGCAACAGACAATCGGTGAAGCCGCCGGTCGAAGCGCCCACATCGAGACAGACGAGATCAGTCACGTCGAGTTTGAACTCTCGCAACGCGGCTTCCATCTTCACGCCGCCGCGCCCGACGTAGCGTGCGGCCGGATCATCCGCGCCGCGCACGCGGATCGCGGCGTCGGGCGCGAACGTCTCGGAAGGTTTCGCGACGCGCTGTTCAGAGACCAGCACCGCGCCGGCCATCACCAATGCCTGCGCACGCGTGCGCGTGGGCGCGAAGCCCCGTTCGACCAGCAGTTTATCTATCCGCTCGCGCTTCATCGTGCAAGACCTTACGCGCTCATTCGTTCTCGTGCTGTGCTTGTTCGTTGCTAAGATAGACGAGGCGGCGCGGCTTTGTCAGCCGTTGCGTGCCAGTTTCACGACGAGCGCGCGGCGGGCCTCACGCGGTGAGCAAAACATTCAGCAGCCGAAGGAGCATATTATGATGAGCCAATCTATCCGCCGCGCACTCGTTGTGTTGAGCGCGCTGGTGCTATGTGCCGTCTATCCGTTGCAGCTTGCACGCGCGGACACGAGCGGCGCGGTCGCGCATTTGACGATCTATGACGCGGGCATCGCCGAGTTTCACGAAGAGCGCATGGTGGAGTTACAACCGGGTCTCAATCAGATCGAGTGGCGCAGTTTGATGCCGAAGGCTTACGTGCGCACGTTGCGCGTCGTGGCCGAAGGGGCGGAGGTCGTGCGCCAAGACATCACCTACGACGGCACGGAGGTGCGCAACGAAAAATCGCCCGTGCTGCATCTCGTGCTGCGCAGCACAGCGCCGGCGGCTGGGCCGCGCCGCGTACAGGTTGACTATCTCGCGCCCGGCATTAGTTGGCAGAACGACTACGCGCTCGTGCTTGAGCCGAGCGCCGAGGGTGCGCCGCCCACGGCCGCGCTGCTTGACTCGTGGGTCTCGATCTTCAATCGCACGGGCACGGACGTGGGCGCGGGCACGGTCGATCTGATCGCGGGCGAGATCGCGCTCCGGCTTGACGGCAACGCGATGGGCGACTTCGCGGCGCGCCGCGGCGAAGTCGCGCAGAGCAACGTCGCATACGACGAAGTGAGCGCAGCCGCCCCGTCTATGGCAGCGACGGTCAGCGGCGTGAGTGCGTTCAGCCGCTTTCGTCTGGGGCGCGATCTGTCGTTCAACGCGAACGCGCCGGTCAACCGGCTGCCGCTCTTTCAACGCGCGCGGCTCGCGGTGGCGCAACGCAACGTGTTCGAGAACGAGTACAGCGTGCAGACGTTAGGGCGCGGCGGCTTCACGCTGTTGCCAAGGGGCTTAGAGGTGCGGCTCGTCGCTAAAAACTCAACCGAGGCGACGATGCCCGCCGGTGAAGTCACGATCTACGCGCGGCAAGGCGATCTGGTGCAAGTGGTCGGGCAAGATCGCATTCCGCTCACGCCGCCGAACAACGAGTTCAGTGTGACGCAAGGCCGCTCGGCCACGGTCTTCGGCACGCGCCGCGTCATCGAGCGACGACAGGTTGAGTATCGCGCGCCGAACGGCGAGACGCGCACGAAGCTCATCACGTCAATCGAGGTCGTCATCACGAATCGCGGCACGCTGCCCGCCGAGGCGTTCATCCGCGAGGGCATCGAGCCGTTTGCCGACAATCAGTGGACAATCCTCCCTAGCTCCACACAGGGCGAACGTTTGGGCGCGAGCGCCATGCAGTTCAAAGTGCAAGTGCCGGCGGGCGGCAAGACGACAGTCACGTACACGGTCGAGACAAAGTAGCGGCGCATGTCGGCCCACGCCAGAACGCAAACGGGGGCGGGGCGGGATGCGTCGTTTGGGTTAAATATACGGTTGCCGTTTGAGCAGAGGGCGAACGAGACGATCGATGGGGATCGTAAGCTTATTAACTTTAATTACTTCTTCACTAGAAAGTTAAGTTTTGTGAAGGAGGCCCATGCTGTGGCCTTGTTTCCCGGGGGATTT
>JBBRYU010000027.1:0-26618 GCA_038237345.1 Pyrinomonadales bacterium | reverse complement strand
TCTCTGTGCCGGTCAGAGCTTTGCGCACCTTGATCTCTTCGTGGCGCAAGACGACGGGTTGCGGCCCTTGCGGCGTCTGATACATCGTGTGCGCCGCGTCGCCGGTAAAACTCTCGCGGTATAAATCCTGCACGTCGGGGCCGAGATTGGTCACGCCCCACGCGATCTGTTCGTTGTGCCCGATGATGATGCCGGGCGCGCCGGGCGCGGTCACGCCCGCAACGTTCACGCCCGGCGCAGTCAGATGCGTCATGTACCAGATCGAAGGCGCGGACGCGGCCAAGTGCGGATCATTAGCCAGCAAAGGCTTGCCCGAAGCGGTGCGCTTGCCCGCGACGACCCAGTTGTTACTCGCCTCATGATTCGGCTGAAAAAGTCCGCCGGGCGCGAGCGGGTTCTCCAGTGCCGACATAATGTGCACAAGTTGCTCGAGCAGCGCTGTCTGCGTTGCCGTATCGGTTGCGCCGTCGTGTCTGCGCGCCGTCGCCTTCTTTTCTTTAACCTGATCGTTGCCGACTACAACGACATCAAGCGGTGTGTACTCGCCCAACAGCAAGGCTACTTTATCCGCCGGCACGTCGGCGAGCGTGGCGCGCACGAGGTCGCCGGGCCAAGTTGTTGACAGTTCTTCGGCGAAGACTTTGCCGATGATGAGCGAGTCGGCGGGCCGCCACGGGCGCGGCTGGTATTGCAGGATTTGAAACTCAGGCGGGAGCGTCTGCGCATCGAGCGAAGCGATGTAGGCGTTGACGCCGGCCGCGTAAGCCTCAAGCACAGGCTGCGACTGCGGCGGCAACTGCGCGCCAAGCGCGTCGGCGATAGCCGCGAAGCCGTAAGTGCGATGGCGCTTGTCTTCATCGAGCGCGGCGCGACCGAAGATTTCGGCCAACTCGCCGCGCGCACGGCGGCGCAACAAGTCCATCTGCCAGAGACGATCTTGCGCCGTCACATAGCCTTGCGCGAAGTAGAGGTCTGCGTCGGCGCGCGCCTCGATGTGCGGGATGCCGCGCTCGTCGCGCCGGATGATGGCGGGCGCGTGCAGACCTTTCACGTTGAGCGTGGTTGCGCTGTTGTTCGCCGTCTGCGCTTGCGCGCCAAGGGCCAACAGCGCAGGGCCGATGAGCGTGAGCAATAAACGGCAGCGAAGCGATCTTGGTCTCATAGGGTCGGGTGTTCGCGCCCACTCAACCAGATCAATCTAACGGGGCGCATCATTGGGGGAGGGTGAACGAGCGGCGAGATGTTAGCACATGGAGATGCCCGCGCAAACGTGTGTTAGCGCGGACACTGCGCAAATGATGGCTTAATTGATGCGGCGGTTTTAACGCAGTGTGGCGAGGCGTTGCCGCTCTGTCTGTGTCCACGCGCAGAGCGTGCCCACGTCTTGGGGTGTTAACACGGCGGCGCGGTGCATCAACGTGTATGAGTCGAGCGGCATATAGCCCTGCTTGACCGTCTTACAAATGTCGTTGAGTAGATGATCGGCGGCTGCCTGATCATAGCGCGCCCAGTCGGAGAAGTTCATGTGCCGGCGGCCGTGATTCACGTGATCGGTCAGCCACCAGGAGACGGGCGCGACGTGGCTGTACCACGGCCAGTGCGTGCGGTTTGAGTGACAGTCATCGCACGACCGCGCGAGAATCGTTCTCACTTCGGGCGTGACGTGCAGCCGCGCCGCAAGCGTGCGCGTATCATCCGCCAACGGATTCGTTTTAGCCGCAGGCGAGAATTGCAGCAATAGAAAACCACACGCGAGCACAAGCGCCGTCCACTTCAAAAATCTTTTCATCTCGGACACCTCCATTCTGCGTACAACAATTAGACGAAGGTGTCCGCCGCAATCTTCCATCACCCGCGGGAAAGTAAAGCAATAAGGTTGTGTGTTCGAACAGGCGGGTTATGGATTAACGTGTGCGCCAGACGAGTGCGCTGGCGACGATGAGGCCAAGCCCGATGCACAGAATGCCGAACAGCACGCCTTGCCGGTTGCGCGCCTGTAGTGCGACTTGTGCTGTGTCGCCCCTTGCGCTCTCATCGCGCTGCCCGCCGTTCTGCGCGGGGACGTTCTTCGACTCAAGTCGTGTGCGGTTCGCCTTGCCGACTTCAGCGAGCACCACGCTCCGCCCATCGGCTGAGAGACGACGCACGCGCGGCCCCGTGTACGTACGGGGCGGAGTGTAGCCGACTTCCAGAATGTAAAGCTCGCCGTTCGCTGCCATCGCCACGCCCGTCGGTGAATAGGGCGCTTCAGCATGCGGCACCTCTGCGACTTGGCCGGCGGGCGAAATTTTCCACACGCGCCGATTGCCGTAATCAGCCGCATAAATATTATTGCGCGCATCAACCGTCAGGCCCGTGAGACTGGCATGTAGCCCCATGCTGACGGGCTGCGCCACCGGCGATTGGCTGCCGAGTCCGCGCGCAAGCGTGCTGACCGTGCCGTCCATTTTGACTTTGCGTATCGCCGTGCCGTCCGTGAGATATAAAGAACCGTCCGCACCCCAGGCCATGCCGCCAACGCTGCTGAACTGCGCCTTGTCGCCTTGCCCATCGGCCAATCCATAGCGCCCGCCCGCGAGCGTCGTCACCTTGCCGTCAGGCGTGCGGCGCAACAGTAGCGTTTCTTGTTTCGTGTGATTGTTCTGCTCGACCAGATACATGTTGCTCTGCCGGTCGCGCCAGAGGCTCATGCCGCGCGGCGGATTGTCGGTGGGCGCGAGTAGGTAAGAGAACTGGCCGGCGGGTGTGATTTGCCAGACTGAACTGAGCCAACGCGGCGCATCGTAGCTGAGCTCTGCGCCGTAGAGATTGCCGGCCTCGTCCAACATCAGCTCATGCACATGCCGTCCGCTCACGCCCGCGCGCACGACGGATAGTTTGCCCTGCTGCGTATCGAGTTTCCAGATCGTTTCGAGGTCGCTGAAAAAGACTTGGCCGGTGTGATCGACGACGATGCCAGACGCCGGATGCGCTTGCGTCATTGCTGCAAACGCGCCGAGCGCGAGCAAGACGAAGAGTAGGAGTCGGCGACTGTGCATGATGTCGTTCATAGTGTTTATGCGCTGTGCGCATTTGCTGCGCTAAGAACTGACGTGCATAGCGCACGTTCCTATCCGGCGTTGTCTTGCACGTGTTCGACCCGTATGTCGCGTTGGCCGTACCACACGCCATCTTTGCGCGTGAGACTGACGATGGGGTTGAAGCCGCCGCGCCCGGTCAGCGTGGCGCGCTTGGCGGGTGTGATCAACGGATCGCCCGCGAACCAGTAGTCATCAATCCAGTATTCAGGATAACCGGGAGCGGACAGCGTCGGGTGGATGTGGGCAGGGAAGTCGCGGCGCGGATAGGGCGCGGGCTTGATGGTGCGAAACTCGTAACGCCCGTCCGCGCCCGTCCGCATCCAGCCACGCAGGCGGGCTGGCAGTTTGTTCGGCCGGTTGTAGTAGCCGGTCGCATCTGTGTGATAGACGTAGAGCAGGACGCCGCTGGCAGGGGTCACGCCGTCGAGCTGAAAGATGCGTCCGGACATAACTAACGGCGTGCCGGGTTCGTCCGCTTCCGTAATAACTGTGCGCCATGATGCGTTAGCAGGAGCAGCCGCCGCGCCTTGCCAGTTTTGCGCAGCCGTCTGACCATTAACCGGATCGCTTTGAAGCGCGCATGCGCCGAGCACGGCGGCCGGCAGGGCTGCCGCAACGAAAGCCACGCGCTTGATAAACGTGCGCCGATCTTCTCGCGGCAGCAGCTTTGGTTCCTGCATGAAAGCCTCTCTTTGAATGCTTGTTAACCTTACTGCCACAGATAGCGCCATGCCTTGCGGGCCGCCGGGAAACTCTCGTCCAACCACTTGTTCTCCAGATCGTTCTTCCAGTGCGTGAGCATGCGCTCATCAAGACTCAGTACGCCCGTGCGCGTGATGTCTTGGGGCGGTGGCGATAATTGCGCGAGCCGAGCATAGACGCGTGCGCGCTGTGCTTCGTCCACGCGCGGCAGCAGATGCCAGAGCGTGAGCGTGTCGCGCACGCGCGCCTGCGTCAGCACCGTGTTGAGCGCGTCGTCGCCGCCTTGTTTGAAGTCGAAGACGGCGAGCGCGTTGAGAAAATCGTCAGAGGCATCTTCAAAGTAGGGCGTGCCCGGCCCCGTGGCCGGCGTAGTGGCGCAGGCCGCGCCGGCCGGCACGATTGATTCGCGCGGGGCCCGTTCGAGCGCGACGAAGCCGGTCGTCACGTGCAACAAACTGCGCCCCGCATCGTCCACTTCGAGCGTGTAAGCGCAACCGAGATCGGCCGCGACGGCCGAGGGCGTGTTCACGAAGAACAGGCGCGGCGGCGCGAAGATGCGCGCGTGCAGTGTGCCGCGCGCAAGCTCCAGCCGATGCTCGGTGGCGCGCGTTTCGATGAGGCGCACGCGCGTGCCCGGATCGATGTCCACCTGCCCGATGCGCGCGACTTTGATCTGTGCGCGCGAGTTACCGTCGGTCTCCAACCACTCACCGACCGCGAGGCGACCTGTGGGGCCGATGCGCTCTGCGCCGATGCGCGGCGCGCCCGCAAGCCGCGCCACGTCCCACGCGGGCGCGGGCGGGCGCAGGTAGAGCCAGCCGCCGACGAGTACGCCAGCGACGAGCGCGGCGAAACTCACGGCGGCAATGCGATACCAACTGGCGAACAACGCAAAGGAACGGCGCGATTGCAGCGCGACAGCCGCTGGCTGCGGCACAGTTTGCGCGAGGGCCGCTTCGATGTTTTGCCAGAGCGCGGCGGGCGCAGTCGCCAACGGCAGCTCGCGTGCGAGCGCGACGCCGAGTTTGATCTCTTCATACTCGCTGCGGCAACGCTGGCAGGCGAGCAGATGCTCGGCGACGCGCCGCGCCATGGGCGGCGCAAGCTCGTCGTGACAGTAAGCCGATAAATCTTGCCTGACGTGTTGGCGAAACATCTTGTTGCTTCTCAATCTCCTTGCCCGAACGCGCCGCGCAGATGACCCAAGCGGCGCGCCAATGCCTTGTGCCCGCGATTAAGCCGCGAAGCGACCGTGCCCTTCGAGCAGCCGAGCGCCTGCGCCATCTCCTCGTAAGACAAGTCCTCAAAATATTTCAACAGGATGGCGACGCGCAGTTTCGGTTTCAATTCCGCGACCGCAGCTTGCACGCGCGTAGCCTGTTCGCGGCGTGCGTAGCGTTCATCTTGCGCAGCACCCGTGTACGGTCGCATCAATATGTCTGGTTCATCGAACTGCATGAGGCGGCGCAGCTTGCGTTGCTCGTCCACGCAGGCATTGATTGTCAGACGGTGCAGCCAGGTGGTGAACTCGGCCTCGCTGCGAAACTGCGTGATCTTGGTGAAGAGTTTGAGAAAGACCTGCTGCGTGATATCCGCGGCCTGCGCCGCGTCGCCGCCGAAGAAATAGAGCGCGACCGAATAGACGCGATCCTTATAAGCCTCGAAGAGCAGCCGGAATGCCTCGCGGTCGCCCTGCTGGCAGGACGCGAGCACGCCGGCATCAATCTGTCGGTCGCTCATACGGGGCTGTGGCTCCATCTATTCCTCCGCGCGAGCTGGACTACGTATCGTTGGACGGAGGCTGGCGGACGTTTCTTCCATTTTCTTTTGCGGCGCGACCTTGCGCAATGATTATTCTGCACGGGCACATAACAGTTGACCTTGCATGAGCGCTACCACTACAATTCGCTCGGCTTCAACCTTGAGTGCATCAACCGCCAAGCAACATGTCATTACGTCGCCGACTCATCGCCCGTTGCGTCTGCCTTAGCCTCTACGTCCTGCTCGCGGCCGCGCCGGCCGCCGCGCAGCAACGCCCGCTCATCACAGAGGACGTGGACATCATTCCGCCGGGCAGCGTGCGCTTTCAGGTCGGGATCGACTTTTTCCAGAACGCGAAGTTTCCGCTCTCCGGTCTCACCGGCGATCTGACGCGCGTCGGCGTCGTCGGCGTCAACATCGGCCTGTCGCCGAACGTCGAATTTCAAATTGATGGTGTGGTGCAAAATTTCCTGAGTATTAATCGCCGCTCAGTCTCTGCCATTCCGCTCAGCATCGCACCCGGCGCGACCGGCGCGAATGACACCGGCGACTTCCGTCTCTCGACCAAGATCAAACTCCGCAATGAGACCCGCCGCGGCCCTGCGCTCGGTTTCAAGTTCGGCGTCGAATTGCCGAACTCGAATGAAGCACAGGGCATCGGGATTAATCAGACCAACGCCTATGGTCTGATCCTCGTCGGCAAAAAGTTTGGGCAAGCGGAGCGCGTGAACCTCTTCGGCAACATCGGGCTGGGCATCTTCGCCGCGCCCACGAACACATTTACGCAGAACGACATGCTGCTCTACGGCGTCGGCACGCTCGTCCGGCTGAATGAGCGCGTCAATCTCGCGGGCGAGGTCAACGGCCGCGCCAACACGCGCACGGGCGGCGCGCCGCTCGGCACAGAGCCGCTCTCGCAGGCGCGCCTCGGGCTGCAAGTTAAAGCCGCCAACCTGCGCTTCGACTTCGCGGGCGCGGCCGGGCTGACCAAGTTCAGCCCGCGCTCCGGTGTCATCTTCGGCGTCACCTACGACTCACCCACGATCTTCGCGCCGGTCAAATAGTCAAAAAAAACAGTGACGAGTGACGAGTGACGAGTGACAAGCTACAATGCTTCGGGCACTTGTCGCTTATAATTTGTCGCTCGTCGCTGTCTTAATGTTTAACTGGCTTCATCACATCGCGCGCAATCTACAACACTTCATCGTGACCGTGCCGCTCTATATAGCCGCGCCGGCGATGATCCTGATCGGCGCGCTCGATTCGTCTTTGTTGTCGTTGCCGGAAATTAACGATTATCTCGTCGTCTGGCGTTGTTACAAAGACCCGACGTCGGTCTTCTTCTTTCCGCTCTTCGCGGCGTTCGGCTCGATGCTGGGCAGCCTGTTGCTTTACGCCATCGTCCGGCGCGGCGGGCAGGCGGTCTTGCGCCGCAAGTTTCGCGCCGAGCATATCGAGCGCGTCGAGCAGGCTTATGCGCGCTTCGGTTTTTTGACGCTCGCTGTGCCCGCGCTCTTGCCGCCGCCGATGCCGTTCAAGATTTTTGTGGCCTCTGCGGGCGCGCTCGAATATCCGCGCTGGCGCTTCGTCATCACGATCATGATCGCGCGCAGCCTGCGCTATTACATCGAAGGCGTGCTCGCCGTCTATTACGGCCGCCACGTGCTAGACTTCCTGCGTGATTACGGTCTCATGATCCTTGGCGGCGCGGCTGCTCTTTGCCTGTTGGGGTTGGCGATCTACTTCTTACTTACACGTGGCCGCAGACGCGCACAGCGCATGGCGACGCTGGGCACGGACGTAGAACCGGCGGGCAAGGTTGATGCTCCCCCGACGCCCACAGCTTGAGCGTCCGCCCGCAGAACCATCCCCGACACTTGGCAATAAAGTCTTACTTTTAACTGAAAGGACTCATCATTCGTTGCATTTCTTGCATAAAATCGGCGGCGCGTTACAGCACCTGTCGCAGTACCTCGTCACATTCGGGGCCGGCGGCTTATTCGCTATCGCGTTGCTGGACTCTGTGTTTGTGCCGTTGCCGGGCGGCGTGGATGCGGTCATGATATTGCTCTCGACAGCGAACCCCCCGCGCATGCCGCTGTATGCGGCGGGCGCGACCGTCGGCTCGGTCATCGGCTGCCTGATCCTCTATTACATCTCGCGCCGCGCGGGCAAAAGCGCCCTCGCGCGCTTCTCACCGAAGAAGCAGGCGCGCGTGCGCGAGTTGATCGAGCGTTACGACGTGCTGGCGGTGCTGGTCGCGTCGCTCATGCCGCCGCCGTTCCCGCTCAAGTTGTTCGTCGCCTCGGCGGGCGTGTTTCGTTTCAGCGTCTTGCGTTTCGCCGTCGCCATCGCGTTGGGTCGTGCCTTTCGCTACTTGCTCGAAGGTTATCTCGCCGCGCGTTACGGCGAGCATGCGAAAGACCTGCTCGCGCACTATTACCCTTACATCGGGCTTACCCTAGCGGCGCTGCTCATCATTATTTACGTCGGCCGTAATCTGCTGAAGAGTAGAGGTCAGCGGTCAGAGATTAGAGGTCAGTAAAATAATGCAGCGCTCACTGTCTGACCTCTACCCTCTGATCTCTGCTTTCTTGAAGCGGCGCGCGGAAGCGACATCGCGGACGCCATGACCATCGAGTTGCGCGAGCAGGCGGATGAATATTTCGGCCGTGGCCAGCGCATCACCGGCCGCGCGATGGCGATTGCGGATCGCCACGGCGAAATGCTCGGCGACGGTGTGCAGCCGATGGTTGCTGAGATCGGGCATTAACTGGCGCGTGAGCTTGACCGTACAGAGATATGCGTTGCACATGCGCCGGCCCGGATAGACACGCGCTACTTCGTGGTTGATGAAGCGCACGTCGAACGACGCATTGTGCGCGACCAGCACCGCCAAGTCAGCGAACTCAAGCCACGCCGGCACGATATCGGCGAAGCGCGGCGCGTGTCTGACCATCTCATCGGTGATGCCGGTGAGGCCGACGATAAAAGAGGGAATCGGCGTTTCCGGATTAACCAAAGTCTGAAATTCGGCGACGATGCGCCCGCCACTGACACGATAAGCGCCGATCTCCGCGATGCGCCCGGGCGGCGTGCGCGCGTCGGTCGTCTCCACGTCAACGACGACGAAATCGGTCTCGCCCAGTACGCGCGCTTCCGCGTCGTCGCAGACAAGTTCGAGCATCCGTCCGTCCACGAGGCGGATACGCGGATCATCTTGCATTAATTCGTTGACGAGGAGCGCGGCGGTCGGTTGATCGACGCGCGGTAGTTCCAGTATGAACTCGGCGATTTGCTCGACCGGCGCGCGGCCGTTTTGCATGCGCAGCAGTTCGATGGTGTCTTGCACCAGCGTCGAGTCGAGGATGAGGTTGCGCGGCAGCAACATCGGGGCGAGATTGTAACACGATTGAAGGATGGAGCTATGCAAGCCACAGAGGTGATCGACAGATTCAAACGGACGGGCGCGCTGCTCGAAGGGCATTTCGTCTTGACGAGCGGGCTGCACAGCGCACGCTACCTGCAATGCGCGCTCGTGCTGCAACACGCGCCGGAAGCCGAAGCCTTCGGGCGCGCGATTGCGGAATGCTTCCGGCACGAGAGCATCGCCGCCGTCGCCGCGCCCGCCATCGGCGGCATCGTTATTGGCTACGAAGTCGCGCGGGCGCTCGGCGCACGTTCGATCTGGACGGAGCGCGAGGCTGGACAGATGACTTTGCGGCGGGGCTTCACCGTGCGACCGGGCGAGAGCCTGCTCGTCGTCGAAGACGTGATCACGACCGGCGGCTCAACGCGCGAGACGATTGCAGCCTTGCGCGCGGCGGGCGCGCTCGTCATCGGCGCGGCCTCGATCATTGATCGCTCGGGCGGCCGCGCCGACGTGGGCGTCCCGCGCGTCGCCCTCGCCACCCTCGATGTGCCCGCGCTTGCGCCCGCCGCCTGTCCCTTATGCGCGCAAGGCATCCCCGCGCACAAACCGGGGAGTAGAAAAACAAAGGATGAAGGATGAGCGCGGAATGATGAATTAAAAACTTCTTTCCACGCATCATTCATCATTCCGTAGTCAGCGTTCAGCGTTCAGCGTGCATGAATTACAAACTGACTCTGCAATACGACGGCACGGACTTTTGCGGCTGGCAGGTGCAGGCCGCGGGGCGCACGGTGCAAGGCGAGTTGCGCCGCGTGCTTACACTGTTGGAAGGACGAGCAGTCGTAGTGCATGGGGCGGGGCGGACGGACGCGGGCGTCCACGCAGAGGCACAGGTGGCGAACGTCGAATTGCAACGCGACTTTGCGCCGAAGAAATTGCGCGCCGCGATCAATGGCAACCTCGCGCCGGATGCGCGCGTTGTCGCAGTTGAGCTTGTGCCGGCGGAGTTTCATGCGCGCTTCTCTGCGCGCGGCAAGACCTATCGCTATCGCGTCTTCAACGCGCCCTTCCTCTCGCCCTTCCACGCGCGCTACGCGCTCCACGATACGCGCCCGTTCGACCTTGCGCGGATGCAAACAGGCGCGCGTCTCTTCATCGGTGAGCACGATTGGACGGCCTTCTCCGCCGCACAGCCGGGCGCGCGCACGCGCGTGCGCACCGTCACGCAACTCGCCGTGACAGAACATTGGAGCGCGGCGGGACGCGGGCGTGTGCTCGACTTCACGATCAGCGCCGATGGTTTTTTACGCTACATGGTGCGCTCAATTGTGGGCACGCTGCTCGAAGTCGGGCGCGGTGAGCGCGATGAAGAGACGATCAGACTGGCGCTTGCGAGTCGCAAACGCACACTAGCCGGTGCGACGGCTCCAGCCAAAGGTTTGACGCTGATAGAAGTGCGCTATGAGACAGCTTTGTTGCCAGACGTCCAGTGACGGATTGTTGCGTGGGCATGAGGTCAACGACTAAGATGCCGCAGCACATCGTCCATAGTTCGTAGCAGGCGGTGAAAGGAAGAGACATGCTCGCGGATTTTGCGGACGTGGTGGAAGCGGGAACGCGCGACGAGGCGCTGCTTGCGCACGTCGCGTGGGAGCGGCTGCCGCGCCACGTCGGCATCATCATGGACGGCAACGGGCGTTGGGCGGCGCAACGCGGACAGCCGCGCGTGGCCGGTCATCGCGCCGGTGTCGCCGCTGTGCGCGCCGCCGTGGACACGGGCGCGCGGCTGGGCTTAGGCGCGCTCACGCTCTATGCCTTCTCGACCGAGAACTGGAAGCGCCCGCGCTTCGAGATTGATGCGCTGATGCGCATGCTCAAACGTTACCTGCGGCTTGAATTGGAAGAGATTGACCGGCAGCGCATACGTTTTCAAACTATCGGGCGCACGGCCGCGCTTGAGCGTAGTGTGCAACGCGAGATCGCCCGCGCGGTTGAGCGCACAAGCGCAAACACCGGCATGGTCTTGAGCGTCGCGCTCAACTACGGCGGGCGCGCGGAGATCGTGGATGCCTGCCGCGCCGCTGTCCGCCGGTTGCAGGGGGAAGGACGCGCCGCCGAAGAGATCGGCGAAGAAGACATCGCGCGCGAACTCTACACTACGGGATTGCCCGATCTTGATCTGCTTGTGCGGACGAGCGGCGAGATGCGCATCTCGAACTTCCTGCTCTGGCAGGCCGCGTACAGCGAGATTTATGTGACGGAGACGCTGTGGCCCGATTTTCGGCGCGGACACTTATTGGAAGCCGTCGTGGAATATCAAAGCCGCGACCGGCGCTTCGGCGGCTTGCAACTCGTGGCTAATGCCAAATAACTCGCTGTAAGGTTCGCGCCCGACTGTCTCCACATGGCATCTGAACAAAAGGCCCGCATCATCACGGCGCTCATTGCGCTGCCCGTCCTGATCGCTTCGATCTTGCTCCCGCAACTTGAGTTGGTCTTCGTCGTGCTGGCGGCCGCCGCGCTGCTCGTCGGCCTCTACGAGTTCTGGTTACTGGCGCGGCGGCGCGAGTTGCAGCCCGCGCAGAACGTGGGCGTGGTCTTGGCCGCTGCCTTGCTCGTCGGCTTCTATTTCAATCTGCCGGTGCGCGATCCGCTGCTGTTGTTCGTCGCGCTCGTGGTGTTGACGATGGCGACGCTTGTTGCCGCGATGCTGCGCGGCGCGCCGTTCGATAAATTACTCACCTCGACAGGCGCGACCGTGTTGGGTGTACTCTATGTGGTCGTGCTGGGCGGACATCTCGTCGCCCTGCGCGCCGGGTTTACGCATCCGCTCGTGGCGAAGTTGCTCAGCTTCTTCTTTCTCGTGTTAATGGGTTCGGACACCGCCGCTTATTACACCGGGCGCGCTTTCGGGCGGCACAAACTCGCGCCCGGTATCAGTCCGGGCAAGACTTGGGAGGGCGCGTTCGGCGGGATGGCGGCGAGCCTCGTGGCGGCCACCGCGGCGCACTATCTTTTCTTTCGTGAGCTGAGTCTAGCGGCAGCGCTGCCGCTCGCGGCGATGATGAACGTGCTTGGTGTCGTCGGCGATCTGACCGAGAGTGCGCTCAAGCGCGGTGCGGGCGCGAAGGACGCGGCTAAGGTATTGCCCGGTCATGGGGGCTTGCTCGACCGGCTCGACAGCTTGCTCTTCAACGCGCCGCTCCTCTACTATTTCGCCATCTATTACTTCGGCGAAAGATTTATTCGATGACGCCTCTCCATGCAGCGCCGCCCGTCGCGAACAGCGTGTCAAAGCAGAAACTGCTCGTCATTATCATCGGCATCGTCGCCGGTCTATGCTTGCTGGTCGCGCTCTTTGTTGGCGGTATTACCGGCTTCGTCTTCTATTCAATCGGGCACAGTCAGGCGGCCGGGACGGCCAAGACATTCTTGCGGCGGAACGAGCGTTTGAAGCAGGACATCGGCGAGGTCAGAGACTTCGGCGCGTTCGTGCAGGGCAGTGTCAACGCACAGAGCGGCGACGGCAATGCGATCCTGACTTTGAAAGTTGTGGGCGCGCAGAAGACCGTGAGCGCGACGGTGCAACTTGTCTTTCGCAACGGCGGTAGATGGCTCGTCGCCGGCGCAGAGTACAGAGATGAGTCCGGCCGCAAGGTGTTGTTGCTCAATCCATACGACTCTGCTCCAGATGCAGGGCCAAACATACAACAAGGCAACGTCCCGCCAGCCGACGAGAACGTTCAACCAACGTCTGACAAGCAGCTACTGCGGAGCGATTCCAGTAATACGAAATGAGCAAGCGCGGCATCGCCATCTTAGGCTCGACCGGCTCCATCGGTTGCAACACGTTGCGCGTCGTTGAGGCGTTGGGCGCGCCATTTGAAATCGTCGCGCTCGCCGCCGGGCGCAATGTCGCAACGCTCTGCGCGCAGGTCGCACGACACAGACCGGAACTTGTGTCCGTCGAGACGGACGAATGCGCCGCTGAGTTGCGCGCAGAATTGCGGCGCACAGCGACGCCTGCGCCGCGCATCGTCGTGGGCGCAGCAGGCCTCGTGGAAGTGGCGACGCACGAACGCGCGCCGGTGGTCGTCAGCGCGACGGTCGGTGCGGTTGGCTTTGTGCCGACCTTGCGTGCGCTCGAAGCAGGGAAGCGCGTCGCGCTGGCGAACAAAGAGACGCTCGTCATCGCGGGCGAGTTGATGACGCGCGCCGCCGAGCGCGCGGGCGCGGAGTTGCTGCCGGTTGATTCCGAGCACAACGCGCTGCATCAATGCCTGCGCGGTGAGCAGCGCAGTGAAGTGCGCCGTCTGATCCTGACCGCATCAGGCGGCCCTTTCCGCACACGCACGCACGAGGAAATGGCGCACGCGACTGTGGCCGAAGCGATGCGCCATCCGACGTGG
This sequence comes from Pyrinomonadales bacterium, assembly GCA_038237345.1. Classification (GTDB taxonomy): domain Bacteria; phylum Acidobacteriota; class Blastocatellia; order Pyrinomonadales; family Pyrinomonadaceae; genus QHXQ01. The sequence goes on along the minus strand of JBBRYU010000027.1, from coordinate 13,293 downwards.
ACGATGGGCGCGAAGATCACGATTGACTCGGCGACGTTGATGAACAAGGGTCTCGAAGTCATCGAAGCGCACTGGCTCTTCGGCTTCGCCGCGGACGACATCAACATCGTCGTCCATCCCGAATCGGTCGTCCATTCGTTGATCGAGTTAGTAGATGGCTCGATGCTCGCGCAACTCGGCGTCACCGACATGCGTCACGCCATCCAATACGCGCTCACCTATCCCGAACGTAAGGCCACACAGTTAACTCCGCTCGATCTGACGAAGCTGGGCGCGCTCCATTTTGAAGCGCCGGACTACGAGCGTTTCCCCTGTCTCGCGCTCGCTTATCGCGCCCTGCGCACGGGCGGCACGTATCCGGCGGCCTTAAACGCCGCGAACGAGACGGCCGTCGGTGCGTTCCTCGGCGAGCAAATCCGTCTGACTGACATTCCGCGCGTTATCGAGCGCGTACTCGATCAGCATGAGCGACGGGAAGTGACCGATCTCGAAGTCGTGCTGACAACTGATCGCGCGGCCCGGCAAGCCACAACGGAAGAGATCGCGCGCCTTGCAAGCGAAGTGGGCAGTGTCATTTAGACTTTTCCGCCGGTTTCTCGTAAACTCATTGTGCAACGAAGGGCGGAGGCGCGGCCTCTAAACCTGCGTAATGCGAATGATAGTTTTCACACGAGAGACGCGCTTATGATGTCAGGTCCAGCCGGTTATATCATCGCCTTAATCCTAATTCTCGGCCCGGCCGTTATCTTGCACGAGTTCGGCCACTTCATCGTTGCCAAGCTGCTGAAGATTCGCGTCGAGACTTTCTCGGCCGGTTTCGGCCCGCGCCTGTTCGGCATCCGCTACGGCACGACCGACTATCGGCTCAGCCTGATCCCGCTTGGCGGTTACGTCAAACTCGGCGGCGACGAATCGAACGCCGCTGTCGAAGGCGCGGGCGAGTCGGACATTCCCAAGCACGAACGCTTCGACCTGCGTCCGCGCTGGCAGAAGTTTCTCGTCATGGTGGCCGGCCCCGTGATGAACATCCTGACGGCGCTCGCCGTCGTCGGTGGCGGCGCGCTCGTGAACGGCGTGCCCGTCTCGCCCGCGCCCGTGATTGATCGCGTCTTTGAGGGCGGCGTGTCTGAACAACAGGGCCTGCGCCCCGGCGACCGCATCGTCTCGTTCAACGGCGTCGAAAGCCCTTCATGGCAGCGCATCAAAGACGACGCCAGTCTATCGCCCGATCAGCCGCTGCCCGTCGTGGTGGAGCGCGCGGGGCAGCGCGTCAACCTCACGCTCAAACCGATCAAACAGGTAGAGGACGGCCAGTCAATCGGTACGCTCGACTTCCGCCCCGACTATGGCGCGCTGCCGGTGATGGTGGACGGCGTGCTGGCGGATTCGCCCGCCGCTAAAGCCGGCTTGCAAGAGGGCGACCGCATCCTGAGCATCAACGGCGAAGGCGTTGGCGACGAGACAGACGTGCGCGCCGTTATCCGCGCGCACAAGGCCGAACCGCTGCACATCAAGATCGAGCGGGCGGGGCAACAGCAAGAGCTGGTGACCGGCACAGAGCGATTGGCGGACGACAAACTCGGCGTGACGACTTCGGTCGAGTTGCCGCTTGAGCGGGTCGGCATCGCGGGCGCGGCCGGATTCGCCGTGCGGCGCAACCTTGAAGTGATACGGATGACGGGCGAGGCGTTTGCGCAGATCGCGCGTCGCCAGCGCTCCGCACGTGAATCGCTCGCCGGCCCCATTGAGATAGCCCGACAATCATCGAACGCGATTAACAGATTCGGCCTCGCCGGCCTCTTCACCATGCTCGGTTTCTTGAGTTTGAACTTGGGCGTCGTCAACCTGCTGCCGATCCCTGTGCTTGATGGCGGCGCGATCTTCCTGCTGTTGGTCGAAGCCGTGCTAGGCTGGGTCGGCCTGCGCCTGTCACTGCGCCTGCGCGAGCGCATCCAGTTCGTCGGCTTCTTCGTGCTGCTCCTTTTGATGGGCTTCGTCATTACTAATGATCTGATCAACACCGCTTCGCGCATCCGCGGCTCAAACGATAAACCGGCCGTGACCGCGCCGGGCAAATAGGCTCAAGGTTCAAGGTTCAAAGTTGGCTGCAACCTTAAACCTTAAACCTTGAACCTTGGACCTTGAGCTATTATGCGAATAACGAGAGCAGTCAAAGTTCGGCACATACAAATCGGCGGCGGCGCGCCGGTCGTCGTGCAATCCATGACGAAGACGGACACGGCGGACGTTGACGGCACGGTCGCGCAGATCAATGCGATGGTGCGCGCGGGCTGCGAGGTCGTCCGGCTCGCTGTGCCGGACGATGATGCGGCCGCCGCGCTGCCTGAGATCAGACGGCGAGTGCCCGAAGTGCCGCTCGTCGCGGACATACATTTTCATTACAAGCTGGCGTTGAAGGCGCTCGCCGCCGGGATCGATAAATTGCGGCTCAATCCTGGCAACATCGGCGCAATCGAGCGCGTGCGCGAGGTGGTGCGCGCCACGCAGGAGCGCGGCATCCCGATCCGCATCGGCGTCAATGGCGGCTCGCTCGAAAAAGATTTACTCAAGAAGTACGGCACGGCGACGCCCGAAGCGATGGTCGAGTCTGCGCTCCGCCACATACGCATCCTCGAAGATTTGAACTTCACCGACATCATCGTCTCGCTCAAAGCATCGGACGTGCAGCGTACGGTCGCGGCCTACAGACTGTTAGCCGAACAGGTTGATTATCCATTGCATTTGGGCGTGACCGAAGCGGGCACATCTTTCGGTGGCACGATCAAATCGTCCATCGGGCTGGGTATCCTCTTGCACGAAGGCATCGGTGACACGATCCGCGTCTCGCTCGCCGCCGAACCACAGGATGAAGTGCGCGTTGCGTGGGAGATTTTGCGCTCGCTCGATCTGCGCAAGCGGGGCGTGACAGTTGTAGCTTGCCCGACCTGTGGGCGACTGGACGTGCCGAACTTCGTCGAGATCGTGACGGAGATCGAGCGGCGGCTGGCGCACATCGAAGAGCCGCTGCATCTCTCGATCATGGGCTGCGAGGTGAACGGCCCCGGTGAAGCACACGACAGTCAACTCGGCGTCACGTTCGGGCGCGGCGTCGGCATGATCTTCAAAAACGGCCGCCCGATGCGCAAGGTCGCGGGCACAGACATCGTCGAAGCGTTCGTCGCCGAGACAGAGAAACTGCTCGCTGAAGGCGCGGCCGCGCAAACAGAATTACAGCCTGAGCTGGTACACATTAAATAGTCATACGCCAAAGCAAGCAAGAGAACGAAAGCGCCGCGAACATGTTCGCGGCGCTTTCGTTTTTTACTGTAGGGGCAGGGCTTGTCCTTCGCCCGCTCCATTGCTGCCTGCGACCATTCAAGCCGGGACGGCTGCCAGCGAGAGCATGAGCGCGTCGGTGGCGATGCGACGATTGATGTTGACGGCGAGTTGCGCGCGGAGTTCCTCGATGCGCGCGAGCCATGCGGCGAAGCGGCGATTGGTCAGGCCCGTGCTGAGTTTCATTAGTCGCTCGCGTAAATCTTCGTTGACGATCTGTGCGTGCGGATCGAGCGCGAGTCGCCATGCGTCGTGGATGAGCAACGCCAGCACATCGAGGCTTGGTTCGTAGTCGTCTTTGCGTTTGGCGTCGCCTAATTCCTCGGCGGAGCGAAGCAGTTGCACGCGGTCGGGGCGGATGATGAGCGCGTCGAGGACGGTCAACATAGCGTCGCGTTGTTGCTGGTAGTTGTCGAGATTGAGCGTGAGCGCATGACCCAAACGCCCGTGCGCGAGTTGCGCGGTGAGCCGCGCTTCCGCGCCCGCGCGCAGCTTATTCTGCACCAGATGAGTTTCGATCTCCGCAACTGTGAGCGGGGCGAAGCGTACCACCTGACAGCGCGAGCGGATCGTAGGCAACAAGCCGGCCGGGCGCGCGGTCAGCAGAATGAGGTGCGCGGCCGGCGGCATCTCTTCCAGCGTTTTCAGGAGCGCGTTGCCGGAAGAGTCGTTCAGTTTATCCGCCTCTTCGATAATGAAGACGCGCGCCCGCCCTTCAAAAGGGCGGAAGTTAGTCTCCCGCTCCACTTCCCGCGCCTGCGGCACGGTGATGACGGACTTCTCCAGTCTGACTAAAGCTACATCTCTATATTCGCTCCACGAAATATGTTTGCCGAGATCATCTTTGCTCGTTGGCGCGGGTGCGAAACGCGGTATACGTTGGCAGGAAGAGCATTGGTCGCATGCTTCAACGCCACGCGGGGCAAGGCAGTTCAACGCTTTGGCGAGTTCGAGCGCGAACAACATTTTGCCCACGCCTTCCTCGCCCGCGAAGATCAGCGCGCCCGGCACGCGCCGTTGGGTGAGCATGCGGCGCAGCAGTGCGCGTGCGCGTTCGTTGCCGATGATGCGATCAAACATAAGTTCAAAGTTCAAAGTTCAAAGTTCAAGGTTCAAGGTCAGGCATTCGCTGCTTGATGCTTGAAACTTTGAACCTTGAACTTTGAACCTAACTAACCTCTGACCTCTGATCTCTGAGCTCTAACAAAGGGATGACAATTTCCAGCACGTGCGCGTGCGTCTCTTCGACCGAGCGGCGGGCGTCAACCACGCGCACGCGGTCGGGCGCGGCGGCGGCGATTTGCAGATAAGCGGCGCGGATGCGCGTGCGGAAGTCGTCAGTCTCGGCGTCGAGCCGGTCGTTGGCGTCGCCATCGTGTGCGCGCCGCTTGTCGCGGGCGCGACTCTCGGCCACGGGCAGATCGAAGATCAATGTTAGATCGGGCATCAGCCCGCCGGTCGCTAACACCACCACTTCGTCGATCAGCGCAGGCGAGAAGCCGCGCCCCGCGCCTTGATAAGCGACGGTGGCATCCGCGTAACGATCCGACAGCACGATGTGGCCGGCGGCGAGCGCGGGGCGCACGAGTTGGCGCACGTGTTGGGCGCGGTCGGCGGCATAGAGCAATAGTTCAGCGAGCGGATCGACCTGCTCTTCATTGTCGAGCAGCGCGGCGCGCAGGCGCGTGCCGAGGGGCGTTCCGCCCGGTTCGCGCGTCACCACTACGTCGCGCCCGCGCAGGCGCAGGACGCTCGCCAGCATGCGCAGTTGCGTAGACTTGCCGCTCCCGTCAATGCCTTCAAAGGTGATGAATGCGGCGGTCAAGAGAGACTCCCGTGAAATTGAAGAGTTGGGTGCTGCGGAATCGCACGCCTCAAGATTGAGGCGCGCCGTCGGGCGGCTGGCCGCCGGTTGACTCGCCGCCAGTCTGTATGGCGCGCAGTTCACCGCTTGGCCGGCGTGCGTGTTGGATGGTTGAGATAGCGTGTTTGAAAATTAACTGCTCCTGTGTGCCCGACTCCAACAGAACGGAGAACTTATCGAAACTCTTGATGCGGCCCGTCAACTTCGCGCCATTCATCAGATAGATCGTCACGGTATCGCGCTCGCGCCGCACCGTGTTGAGAAAAGCATCTTGAATGTTCTGGGGAGCCGGTCTCGTGTCTACCACTGGGGTCACCGCCCTGTTCGTTGAAAAGATTGGCGCCAGCTTACAACAGGCGAGATAAAAGGGAAAGAGGAAAGCCTGTGCAACGACACGCTATGCTTGCATGGTTGTGGCTTGTGCAGACGCGCGGCTCAAATTGCCATCTGTGCGATCATCGTCTCAACCTGCGCCTGCACTTCCGGGTCGTCGCCAAAGCCTGCGAGCCATACGACGTCCGGCTCACGCCGAAACCATGTCAACTGGCGCTTGGCATAGTGGCGCACGTCCAGCTTCGTCTGCTGGATGGCGCTGGTAAGATCGCGCTCGCCGCGCAAGTACTCGACGACGCGCCGGTAGCCGTGCGCGCCGAGCGCACTCGACTCCGCCGGTACACCGGCCGCCAGCAGGCGGCTTACCTCTTCGACTAAGCCGGCGCGGAAGTGCGTTTCGGTGCGCTCGTTGATGCGCCGGTAAAGTTCTGCGCGCGGCGGGTTCAACGCGTAGATGCGTATGCGCGCGGCGACGGCGGGCGGCGCGGGGCGGGCGGGTTGTTGCGCGGACATGACGCGGCCGGTTTGCAGCCGCACTTCGAGCGCACGTTGCACGCGCGGCCAATCGCGCGGATAAAGTTTCGCGGCCGACGCGGGATCGAGTCGGCGCAATAGCTTGTGCAGATGTTCGGGGCCGCGCGCTTGCCGCAAATTCGTCAGCCGCACACGCAGGCTCGCATCCGTCGGCGGACTCGGAAAGAACGGCTCGCGCAGGGCGCGCAGATAAAAGCCCGTGCCCCCGACGAGCAGCGCCAAACGTCCGCGCGTTTCTATTTCATTAATCATTGCGGCCGCGGCCGCGGCCCACGTACCGGCGGTGTAGTTGATGGCAGGCGCAACGAAATCGAGCAGATGATGCGGCACGCCCTGTCGCTCGTGCGGCGGCACTTTCGCGGTCGCGATCTCGATCTCGCGATAAACCTGCACCGAGTCGCAGTTAATGATCTCGCCCCCAAACCGCAGCGCGAGCGCGATGCCGAGCGCGCTCTTGCCGGACGCGGTCGGCCCCAGCACAGCAATAACGGGGCGGGGGGGCTGCGTTTGCTTGGTCACGGGCGCGAAATGATGAGACGCAGGATCAGCACGAGCCAGATAGCGGCGAGCAGCGCGAATGCGCCAGCGAGTTGTGCGCGTGAAAAACGCATTGGTCGAGCGTGGAATGAACCGTGGTAGTGCGCTGCCAGGGGCACAGGGCGGCTCAGATGTTCGGTGCCCAAATTTCGCGCAAATCGAGTGTGAAGCCGGCCAATTCAGGTGCGCCGGAAACGGCTTCGACTTGCTCTAATACTGCTACGCTCGCGCCGGGCCGATACACATACACGCGCCGCGTTTCGGGATCGATCAGCCAGCCCAATTGCGCGCCATGAGCGATGTACTCGCCCATCTTCGCTTGCACTGTGGCCAGATTATCCGTCGGCGAGCGCAGTTCAATGACGAAGTCCGGGCAGAGCGGCAGAAATTTTTCCTTTTGTTCGTATGTCAACGCGGCAAGTCGGTCACGCCGCACCCACGCCGCATCGGGCGAGCGATCCGCGCCGTTCGGGAGCTTGAAGCCGGTTGATGAGTCGGTGGCTATGCCACGCCCATCCTGCTTGGCCCACGCGCGGAATTGCATCGTAATCTCAGCATTGCGACTGCCAGTCTTCCAGCCGGTGGGTGGCATAACGATGAGGTCTCCTTGCGCGGTGCGTTCAATGCGCAGCTCGCGGTTGAGTTGACAGAGGAGGAAGAATTGCTCGTCCGTCATTTCGAGCGCGGGGCGCAGGTGAATGACGACCCCTTGGACTGCGATAGGCTGTTCCAGAATCGCTTCGCTCATGTCTTACCTCGCGTCCGACGCGGCCATCCTAGCATGGCCGTTCGCTGTGCTCGTAATTCACAACAGACACTGCGCCAACTCCTCGTTCGTCGGCCTGACCAATGCGCGGCCGCGAAACTCGAAGACCGGCACGAGCCGCTGTTTCGTCAATCTATACATCGCGCGCAACGCGCCGAAATCGCGCGCCACATCGCGCTCGACGTAAGTGACCCCGTAGCGCTCCAGCCATGCCCGCGCGTGCGTGCACAAGGGGCAGCCGGGGACGACATAGAGAGTAACTGCTGACTGCGGTGCATTCATCAAACTGCTTAATCGCTAAGAGACAAAGGGCACAAAGAAAAGCTCGCACATTTATGCGTCCTGCGTATCATGGGTATGCTTAATAAGTCTTCGTTAACTCGATACCTGTGTAGTAGTGCTTCAATATCCGATCATACGACCAGCCCGCACGCGCAAGTCCGTATGCGCCGACTTGGCACATGCCGACGCCGTGCCCCCAGCCACGTCCCGTGAAAGTGAAACCGAGCAGCCGGCCGCTTTCATCGTAACGTCGAGCAACGACAAATAATTGTTCGCGTAAGCCCAACGCCGAACGTATGCGCCCGCCGCGCACATGCGCCGTGCCCTCTGTGCCGACGACTTCCAAGTCGAGCGCACGCCGCGAGCTGCCGCGCGTCGCGACATGCAGATCAATAATCGCGCCGACGCGTCCGCTGTCGCGCGCGAGCCGATGACTGACTTCGGCGGTGCTGAGCGTGGCCGTCCAGTTGGCGAAGGGCGAGAAGCGGTCGGAAGCTGCGCCGTTGGGCGCGGGACGAACTTCCAGATAATCAACCGCGCCGCGCGCGTCCGTGTGATAACTGATCGGCTCGCCGCCGACAATGCTGACGGCGCGCACCGGATACAAAGTGTCGCCGAAGGCGCGGAAGAGATAAGCATCGGCGCTCAAGGCGAGCGCGCGGTCTGTGCCTTTGGCGGAACGCGTGACGAGTGTGCCGTTCGCGGACGGGCGCGCGTTTGTCTTCTGCAAGTTGAAAAGTCCGCGCGCTTCGAGCGCGTGCGCAATTGCGTGCAGCGCTCGTGCGCGTGTTAAGGGTTGACGCGGTCGTAAGCTGACATCGGGCAGAAGCGTCAAATGACCATCGCGCAGCATGGAGGCTACGTCGGCGCGGTTGGGCGCGGGTATCTCGTCGGCGTCGCGGAAGGCAAGTAGATAGGTCACATCCGCGCTATCAAGCAGCACGTCGGCGCGACTCTCGCCGTCGAGTGCGAGCGCAAGGGCGGAGGCAAACGCAGGCGGGCGTGTGCTGTCGTTGGTGATAATGGGCGACGGGTGGCGGGCAAGGCGCGCGACCATCTCTAGTAGCATGCGCGCTTCGTCTATGCTGATGTTGACGTCGAGCCATTCATCCATGACCCGCGCGCTCAAGCGCATGTTATGCACAGCGAGCAACGCGGCCTCGCGTGCGCTCTGAAGATGTTCGGCAGTGCGCAAAGTGGCCGGCTCGCGCGTGGTTTGCAAGGTGAAAGGCGCGAAGGATGCGTGCGCCTGTTGCGCCGTCTCGGTGCATTCGCGCCCGCGCAGATAGGGAACGGACACACCGCCGAAAATCTGCTCGCCATCTTCGGTACGCCCGCCGCAGGTCGAAGTATAGAGCGCGTTGATCGGTTCGCCGTTGTAAGTGGCGATGATGCCGCGTGTCTCGTTGACGGCGCGCGTCGCGAGCGCATGCTCGGTGGCCATGCCGCCATAGACTTGCGAGCGTGTGGTCGGCAACAGATCGTAACCGGCGGCGTTGAACTGCCCGCGATGGCTGACGGCGTAGGTGCGCGCCGCGACCGCCTGCGCCTTCAAAGCCTCGATGGCGGGCCAGCCGCCCGGCGACAATTCGTTCGGCACGACGCCGCGCACGTAGTCCTCCAAACCGATGACGTTCACGACCGTCAGCGCGCCGTTCAAGTTCGTGAAGACTTCGATGCGCCCGCGATACGGCTTCTCATTAAAACGCACGGGCGCGTTTTGCTCATCGGGCGAGGCGAACGTGACCGGCGCACGCGCGTCGAGCAAAGGTGTCGCGCCCGCCGCATAGACGACCAGGCCGCGCGTAGGCAGCGAGACGCTCGCCGCGAGGCGCACATTGTTGCCGGTGCGCGTGCCGGTGCGTGCGTTGCCATTCGCGCGGGGGGGGTAATTGATCGGCGCGCCGTTACGCTGTGGCTGACGTTGCACGGACGCAGTAACTTTTTGTGTGCCGCTGCTGGTGTTGTCGTTGGACTGCGGCGCGTTTGTGTTGACGACGGAGACGGCGGCGAAGCCGGCCTCTTCGAGACGTGAGCGCAACTCTTCCGCCTCTGCGCGACTGGCGGGCGGCCCGACACGCACGCGCCATGCGTGCGCCGGGACATCTTGCACGACGCTCGGCTCGTCGCCGGTCAACGCGCGCACATCGCGTGCAATTGCATCAGCCGCGGGCGCGGATTCGACATCCGCGATCTCCACGCGATAAAGCTCAGCAGCATTCTGTAGCGGCAACGGCGCGAGCATGCGCGGCTCGATCCGCACGCGCGCGGCGGCGAGCGTCTGCGTCTGTTCGGACTCGCTGTTGTTGCCGACTACGTTGAGCGTGGGCGCGGCGGTCGAGATCGTGACCGAGCGAGCCATGGTCGCAAGGCCGATACGTACCATCGGCTCAGCATCAAGGCGCGTTAATGTGCTCGTCGGAGTTGATGGTTGATTAGTAGTTTCGCTCGTCGGGCCGTCTAGCACGCGGCGCGGGCGCGTCTGTTCCTGCGCATGCGTAAAGGGCGCGACGGCGAGCAGCCACACGCAGAAGAGCGAGATTGTTCCGGGCAGACAGGGCGGGCGCATCAACTTCGTTCTCGTTTACGCCGCACGCGCGGAGACTGGCGCGGGCGGCGCGAACATCTTACTACAGTTTGAAGTTCGTTCGGCTGTTATCGTTGCGTGCGTGCCTTGGCGGCCCGATTACGCACTTCGATGTGTGCTTCATCCGGCAAGCAGCTTGGACAGACAACCTATCGCGCCGCCCGTCAACACGACCCACAGCACGTCGAGCTTGAGCCGATAGAGTGCGACGAAGGCGGCGACGCTGAGCGCGGCGGCGAATAGGTTCGGCGCACCTGCGAACCCGTGCGGCCAGATGACCGCCGCGCCGAAGACGAGCGCGAGATTCAAGATCACGCCGACCACCGCGGCCGTGATGCCGTTGAGCGCACCCGTGAGATGTCTATTGCCGCGCAGCACTTCGATGTAGGGCGCGCCGAGAAAGATGAAGAAGAAGCAGGGCAGAAAGGTGGTGTAAGTGGTGATCAGCGCGCCGGTGATCGCGCTCGCAGTTTGATGCGCGCTCTGCGGATTGTTCCACGCGGCCATGAAGCCGATGAACTGCAAGACCATGATGAGCGGCCCCGGCGTCGTCTCGGCCAAGGCGAGGCCGTCAACTGCTTGCGCGTGCGTCAGCCAGCCGTAAGTTTCGACGCTTGCCTGCGTGACGTAAGCCAGCACTGCGTATGCGCCGCCGAACGTGACGAGCGCCGCCTGCGTGAAGAAGCGATACTCCTGTGCATGCAGACTGCGCGGCCCGCGCCAGAGGTTGAGCGCGACGAACGGCAGCAACCAGAGTAGTAGCCCGACGGCGAGCGTGCGCAAGGCGCGCATGCGTGAGGGCCGCGTGTGCGCGGGTTGCGGCGCATCGTCACTGATGACGAGCGGGAGCGTGTCCGCTGCCTGTTGTTCGTGCTGCGCTTTATTAGACGCTGCATGTTGCTCCGGCGGCGCGAACAAGCTCGCGAGGTAGCGTGTGCCGGCGAGACCGATGAGTCCCGCCGCGCAGACGATGAGCGGGAAGGGCACGCGCAGAAAATAAATCGCGATGAAGGCGCAGAGCGCGAGCAAATAATGCACGCGGCGCTTGAGCGCACGGCCGCCGATCTTAAACAACGCCTCGACGACAATCGCCACGACCACCGGCTTAAATCCGTCGAGCAGTCCGACTATCGCAGGCACGTTGCCGTAAACGGCGTAAATGTAAGAGAGCGCGAGCAGCACGAAGATTGAGGGGATGACGAAGAACGCCCCGGCGACGATGCCGCCCAGCGTGCGATGCAGCAGCCAGCCGATGTAGATGGCCAATTGCGTCGCTTCGGGGCCGGGCAGCAGCATGCAGTAGTTGAGCGCGTGCAGAAAACGCGCCTCGCTGATCCAGCGACGGCGTTCGACGATCTCACGATGCATGAGCGCGATCTGCCCGGCGGGGCCGCCGAAGGAGATGAAGCCGAGTTTGAGCCAGAAGCGCAACGCCGCGGTGAACGAGACGCGCCGCGCGGACAACGACTCGATGCGGACTACAGGCTCAGACTGGTCTAATGGCTGTGACACAGGATAATCAATTCTCGCCGTCCATGCGGTCGAGCGCGGCGACAGCGAGCGTATGAAACTGCCGGCGCGTGCTGTTGATGTTGACGAAGGGGAGCGTGCGCGCGTGCGTGCGATTAGTAAGCAGGATAAAGATGCGCGCGCGGCCTGCATCGAGCCAACAACTCGTGCCGGTGAAGCCGAGATGACCGAAGCTGTCGGGCGGGAGCGCCGCGCCGGCCGTCGAGTCCGGTGTCGCCGCGAGTTGCCACGCGAGCGCGCGCGCTTCGTTGAGGCCGTGGGTCATATTAGTGTGAAAGAGCGCGCACGTTTCAGCTTTGAGCAAGCGCGTGCGGCCGGCGATGAACTGTTCGGCCAGCGCGCAGGTCTCGTCCGCATTCGCGAAGAGACCCGCATGCCCGGCCGCGCCGCCGAGGAAGTAGGCGTTGCCATCGTGGACTTCGCCCCAGATCGGATAGGTACGGAAGTAACGCTCGTCGGCCACTGCATCGCCACACATCACGCGCTCGTGAGCGTTGCCTGCTGACTCGCAGGCAGCAATGCCCGTCTGCGAATCGGCGGCAGGGTTGAACAATGTGTGTTGCAAATCGAGCGGCGTAAAGATTTCTTGCCGTGCCAATTCCGCGAGTTGCACACCAGCAATGCGTTCGAGCAACAGCCCTAATGTAATGAACCCCAGATCGCTATAGAGCACCCGCGTGCCCGGCGCATGCTCCAGCGTCTGCGCCGCGATCACTGCCAGCGTGCGTGTGCGCGTGTTGTCCGTCAGCACGTAGAGCGGCCGCCATGCGGGCAGACCCGATGTGTGCGTCAGCAGTTGCCGGATCGTGATCGTCGCTTTGTCCGCTTGCGCGAACTCAGATAGGTAATGCGCAACTGTCTGCTCAAGCGCGAGTGCGCCGCGCTCGAGCAACTGCGCGCAGAGCAGACCGGTGATAAGCGGTTTCGTGAGCGAGGCGAGATCGTAGATCGTGGTGTGTGTCGCCGCGTGGCGCACAGGCTCGCGCACGGCGTCGCCCAATGCATCGCTGAAGCGCGTGCGCCCGCTGGCCGCCACGAGATAGACGGCGGAAGGGAAGTCGCCGGCAGCAATGCGTTCTGTGAGTAACTCGGAGATTTGTTGGTCGGGTTGCGCCATGGCGGAAGATCAAACCATAAAGACACGAAGGGCACAAAGAGAACGCGGTGATCTTAATGTTCTCTGTGTCTTTGTGTTTAATTGCGTCGAACGTTTTTTACCTGACTGTATGCACGCCGACGTGCGCCGCTTTTTCGTGGATGCGTTCGAGTGTGCGGAGGGCGAGGGCGAGGGCGCGGCGGCCGTCCGCGCCGGTGATCGGCGGAGGTTGCTTGGTCTCGATGGCGTTGAGGAATGCTTCAATCTCGGCACGGAGCGGTTCGGTGTCGGCGATCTCAAGGATGCGTTGTTGGACGCCGGGGCGCGTGGCACCAGCCGTCGGTGGCGCGAGGCTGCTGATCGAGGCGTGGCGCGTGGCGTAGTCAACGACGATGTAGTCGTGCGGTTGGAAGAAACGCATCTTGCGT
>JBBRYU010000026.1:0-26922 GCA_038237345.1 Pyrinomonadales bacterium | reverse complement strand
GTCGGCGCAGACGAAGGCCTCGCTCTTGAAGAAGCTGAGCGAACAGGCGAGCGCGCCGCCCGATACGACCATGCAGCCGTCCGCACCGGCCACGGCGCAGGCGGCCGACGATGCCGCGCTGATGGACGCGGGCGGACAGCGGCCGCGGCAACGACGCTTGGGCCAGTTCGGACAGTTGGCAGCGAACAACAACGCGCCGGCAGGCAACGCCGAAGTCGCACGCATCGCCGCGCTGATCCTCGGCTCGCCCGAATTTCAAAGACAGTGAATCGTGAATCGTAAATCGTGAATAGAAGAAAGACAGTTCTATCTATTCACGATTCACGATTTACGGCCTTTAGAGGTACATGGCTATGAATCGCAGATTTTTTCTAAAGTCGAGTGGCATCGCGCTCGCCACCATCGGGTTGACGAGCGCCGCGCCGTCGTTCCTGCAACGCACTGTGCTGGCGCAGGGCGTGAACGGTCTGACCGGCGGGCGGCGTAAGACCTTGATCGCGATCTTCCAGCGCGGCGCAGTGGACGGTCTCAACATGGTCGTGCCGTACGGCGAGAAAAATTATTACGAGTGGCGGCCGACGCTCGCCATCGCGCAACCGAAGCGCGGCGCGTTGGGCGAGTCGGTCGTTGACCTCGACGGCTTCTTCGGCTTGCATCCCGCGCTCGCGGGCTTCAAACCGATCTGGGACGCGAAGCGGTTGGCGATTGTTCATGCCGCCGGTTCGCCCGACAACACGCGCTCGCACTTCGACGCGCAGGACTACATGGAGTCGGGCACGCCGGGCTTGAAGGCGACGGCGGACGGTTGGCTCAATCGTTTCTTGCAAGCGCAAAAGCCGACCGCGCAGGCGTCGCCTTTCCGCGCGGTCGCGATGACGCAGAACTTGCCGCGTGTGCTGCAAGGACGTTCGCCCGCGCTCGCCATCTCGAATTTGAACGACTTCGCGATCCGCGCCGGGCAAGCTTCGGCGATGGTGCAGGGCAGCTTCGAGGACATCTACGAGCAGGCGGCGGGCGATGCGTTGAAGGGCACGGGCAAGGAGACGTTCGACGCGATCAATTATCTGAAGCGCGTCAACCCCGCGCAGTACAAGCCGGAGAACGGCGCGCAGTATCCGCGCACGCAGTTCGGCAACTCGCTGTTGCAGATCGCGCAGTTGATCAAGGCGGGCGTCGGGCTTGAGATCGCGTTCACCGACATCGGTGGTTGGGACACGCACGTCAACGAGGGCAGCGCACGCGGACAACTCGCGTTACGCTTGACCGAATTCGGGCAGGGCATCGCCGCGCTCCATCAGGATTTGGGCCAGCGCATGGATGATGTGGTGGTGCTGACTATGTCCGAGTTCGGGCGCACGGCGCGCGAGAATGGAAATCGCGGCACGGATCACGGCCACGCCAACGCGATGTTCATCATCGGCGGCGGCGTGCGCGGCGGCAAAGTGCATGGCCAATGGCCGGGTCTCGACACGAACAAACTCTACGAAGGGCGCGACCTCGCCTTGACGACCGACTTCCGCGACGTGTTCGGCGAAGTCGCCACGAAGCATCTCAGTGCGGTCGATCTCAACAAGGTCTTTCCGAGTTACACCGTCAGCCCGGCGAAGTTTCGCGGCGTGTTAAGTTAAAGCAAGGGCACAGGGAAGAGCAGCAATGGCGCGGCCCATCGTGATGGGCCGCGCCATTGCTTTTTAGTTGCGCACGGTCGCAAAACACGGGACTATAAACGCGCTGCAAGGTTTCCCTATAAGGGCGGCATCACGGACAAACGAGTACGATGAAACGGAGGGAAGAGCGACAATGCGATCCGCAAAGATCATTCTATGTATCCTCAGCATGCTTGGCGTCTGCGCCCCGGCGCAACGAATTTCTGCACAGACGCCTGCGCAGAGCAGACGCATCGTGATTGCCGCGAGTACGGTGCTCGATGGCAAGGGCCGCGTGCTGCGCGACACGCGCATCGTGATCGAGGGCGCAAAGATTGTCGCGCTTGACCCAAAGGCCGGGCCCGTTGACTACGACCTGCGTGGCCTGACCGTGTTGCCCGGCTGGATTGACGCCCACGTGCATATTACGTGGAGCTTCGGCAAGGATGGGAAAAATGCGGGCGCGGGAGAGACAACACAATACGCCGCGTATCAGGCGGCCGCGAATGCATGGCTGACGCTGCTGGCGGGCTTCACGACGGTGCAAAGCGTTGGCTCGCCCACCGACGTTCCCTTGCGCGAAGCAATCGCGCAAGGCACGCTCCCCGGCCCGCGTATTCTGACAGCCGTCGAGCCGCTCTTCGGGCGTGGCGAGCAGACCGGGACGCCGGATGAACTCCGCGCGTTCGTGCGCAAGCAGAAGGCAGCGGGCGCGGACTTGATCAAAATCTTCGCGTCGCAGAGCATCCGCCAGGGCGGTGGGATGACGCTTTCGCAGGAACAATTGAACGCGGCCTGCGATGAGGCGAAGAAGCAGGGCCTGCGCACGCTCGTACACGCTTACAAAGCTGCCGTCCGCGCCGCCACGCTCGCGGGCTGCACGGAGATTGAGCACGGCACGATGGCGACGGACGACGATCTGAAATTGATGGCCCAGAAAGGCACCTACCTTGATCCGCAAGCTGGGTTAATCATCGAGAATTATCTTCTCAACAAGGAAAAATACCTCGGCACACCCGGCTACACGGAAGAAGGGTTTGCGGCGATGCAGAACGTCCTATCGTTAAACCATCAGTTGGTGCAGCGGGCGGTGAAGATTCCGGGACTGAAAATTGTTTTCGGCACGGACGCCGTGGCGGGCGCGCACGGGCGCAACGCCGAGGAGTTCATTGACCGCGTGCGCGACGGCGGAGTGAACCCGATGGCGGCGCTGGTCTCCGCCAACTCGCTGGGCGCGGAAGCGCTGGGCAGGGCCGATCAGATCGGCTCCATCGCGCCCGGCATGCAGGCGGACATCATTGCGCTGGCTGGCGATCCGTTGAAAGACATCACGGCCGTACGGCGCGTCGTGTTTGTGATGAAGGGCGGCATTGTTTACAAGCACGCCGCGCGCGGCGCGATACATTGATGCCCGGTGACGTAGAAGCTGAACTCGCGGTGCTGCCCGGAGAGAGAGAAACGTCTGCATGCCGAAGCTGAATCTGAAGCCGACCAGCACGCACGTCAAGGCGTATTACGCGGCGCTGGCGCAGTTCAAGTCGCTGCGTGTGACGCATGAGACGGCGGTGCGCAGCGCCTTTCAGGATTTGCTGGCCGCGTGCGGGCGGCAGTTCGGTTGGACGCTCGTGCCCGAATGGCCGCTCAAGCGCGAGCAACGCCATGCCTTGCGGGTGGACGGCGCGCTGGTGGACGAGTTTCGTTTGACGCACGGCTTTTGGGAAGCGAAGGACGCGCGCGACGATCTGCCGAAGGAGATTAAAAAGAAACTCGCCGCCGGCTATCCGACCGGCAACATTCTCTTCCAAGCGCCGGAGCGCGCCATCCTCTGGCAAAACGGCCGCGAGGTCTGCGACGCAGACTTGACCGACCCCGGCGATTTGGTCAAGGCGTTGACGTATTTCTGCGAGTATCAGCCGCCGGCCTTCGAGCAGTGGGCGCAGGCGGTCGCGGACTTTCAGACTGAGATACCGGAGTTCGGGCGTGCGCTGACCGAGTTGATCGAGCAGGAGCGCAAAGTGAATCCGCGCTTCCGGCAAGCGTTCAGCGACTTCTACGAACTATGCCGGCAGTCGGTCAACCCGAACCTATCAGAGCAAGCGGTCGAGGAGATGCTGATCCAGCACATGCTGACCGAGCGCATCTTTCGCACGATTTTTCGCAACTCCGACTTCACCCGGCGCAACGTCATCGCCAAAGAGATAGAGCAGGTGATTGACGCGCTCACATCGCGCGCCTTCAGCCGCGAGCAGTTTCTCAGTCGCTTCGACCGCTTCTACCGTGCCGTCGAGACGACCGCCGCGACGATTGACGACTTCGCGCAGAAGCAGGAGTTTCTGAACGCCGTCTATGAAAAATTCTTTCAAGGGTTCTCCGTCAAGGTCGCGGACACGCACGGCATCGTCTATACGCCGCCGGCCATTGTCAGCTTCATGGTCAGGAGCGTCGCAGAGATTCTGCAACGCGAGTTCGGCCGGTCGCTCAGCGCGGAGGGCGTGCATATCCTCGACCCGTTCACGGGCACGGGCAATTTCATCGTCCACGTGATGCAGGCGATCAAGCGGACGGCGATTGAGCGCAAGTACCAAGCGGAACTGCACTGCAACGAGGTCATGCTGCTGCCGTACTACGTCGCCGCGCTGAACATCGAGCACGAGTATTACGAGTTGACCAACACATACGAGCCGTTCCCCGGCATCTGTCTCGTGGACACGTTCGAGCTGGCGGAAGGCAGTCAGGCGGCGCTCTCGTTCATGACGCCGGAGAACACGCAGCGCGTCGAGCGACAGAAACGCGCGCCCATCACGGTCGTCATCGGCAACCCGCCCTACAACGTCGGGCAGTTGAACGAGAACGACAACAACAAGAACCGCAAGTACAAGGTCATGGACAAGCGCGTCTCCGAGACTTACGCGAAAGATTCAAAGGCGACGAACAAGAACGCGCTCTCCGATCCTTATGTTAAGGCGATTCGCTGGGCGGCGGATCGCATCGGCGATGAGGGCATCGTCGCGTTCGTGACGAACAACAGTTTCGTGGACAATCTCGCGTTCGACGGCATGCGGCAGCACTTGGCGCAGGACTTCGACGAGCTTTACGTGCTCGACATGGGCGGCAACGTGCGCAAGAACCCGAAACTGTCGGGCACGACACACAACGTCTTCGGCATACAGGTCGGCGTCAGCATCAATATCTTTGTGCGCAAGCGCGGGCGCGCGTAAAATCCCGTGTAGTGTTTAGGTCGGCGCGAAGGAGGCGAACCTTATGTCAGTGCAGGTTAATAGGCGGCATTTCACGGTGGGCGAGTACGAGCGCATGAGCGAAACCGGGCTGTTGACGGAACGTGATCGGGTGGAACTGATTGAAGGCGAGATGCTTGAGATGAGTCCAATCGACAGCCGCCATGCGGCGTACTTAGATCGTTTGGTCAATCTGCTGGCGAACAGCGGCATACTGAAAGATGTCATTATGCGGGTGCAAAGCCCGATCCGGTTAAACGATTTCTCCGAACCGCAACCCGACATGACCTTGCTCCAGCCGCGCGCCGACTTCTATGTCGCGCAACACCCGCTGCCGGCTGACGTGTTGCTGGTTGTGGAAGTGGCCGACACGTCGGCGGAGTACGACCGGCGGATCAAAGTGCCGCTGTACGCGCGGGCGGGGATTCCTGAAGTCTGGTTGATTGATCTGACCGCAGAAGTTGTCGAAGTTTACGCGCAGCCTCAGCACGGGGAATATCAGACAACGCAGCAAGTCGGGCGCGGCGCGACAGTCAAAGCACACAGCCTCGCGCAACTGACAATCCGCATGGATGACATTCTCGGCTGAGTGTTAGCTGTGCAAAAGGTTGGAGGTCAAGCGATGATTAGAAGAGTTCTGTTGCAGCCCGGTGAAGATGGCTATGTCGTGGCCGAAGTGCCGAGCTTGCCCGGCTGCATTAGTCAGGGACGCACACGCGACGAGGCATTAGCCAATATCCGTGAAGCCATCGCCCTGCATGAAGAAGTTTTGCGTGAGCGCGGCGAGCCTGTGCCGGATGATCGAGTTGAAGTAGTTGAGGTCGCCGCGTGAGCAAACTGCCGGTCATTTCCGGCGCAGAATGCATCAAGGCGCTTGAGAAGGTCGGCTTTGTTGTTTACCGGCAGCGCGGTAGTCACATCGTGCTGGTGCGGCAGATGCCACCCGCACAAACTACCGTCCCAAATCATAAAGAATTGGATCGGGGCACGCTCCGAGCCATCATCCGGCAAACAGGATTGACTGTGGACGAGCTCATCGCGCTCCTATAAACACCTCATGTCCAGCAACGATAAGCCGCCGAGAAAAGCCCGCATCTTCTACGCGCGCGTGGACGAGTTCTGGCGCAAGGGCGAGAAGTACGCCTTCCTTGACGAGAAGCAGCACATCGGCAACATCGAATGGCGCGAGTTGCAGCCGGACGCGAAAAATAATTGGCTGATGGAAGGTCATCGGAATGATTATGAAACGTTTATTCCTATTGCCCTAACTCAGAAAGGAAAATCTAGCACGACGGGAGTCGAAGCAATTTTCGATGTGTTGAGTAATGGAGTGCAGACTAATAGAGATGTGTGGGTTTATAACTTTAATAAACAGGTGCTTGAAGAGAATGTCAAACGGACGATGGATGTCTATAACGATCATGTTCACAAATGGCACTCGCAGAGAAAGCAGAACAAAGATGTAGATTCCTTTGTTCTAGCTGATGAAATGAAAATTAAATGGAGTAGTAGGTTAAAGGAAAGTCTCCTTGCGAACACTTTAATCACATTCGATCAACAGAAGATAAGACCTGCAGTTTATCGCCCCTTCACTATTCAATACTTGTATTTCGATCTGGTGCTAAATCAGAGAAGAGGACAGTTCCCGCATATATTCCCAACATTAACAACAGTAGATAATCAAGTAATCTGGCTTAAAGTTGGTGGAGACTGGCCAATGTTCGCACTTGCAACTAATCACATAGCAGATCAGTTACCTCAAGGCGGCTCGCAATGTTTTCCTTTCTACAGCTACGAAGAAGACGGCACGCACCGGCGCGAGAACATCACGGACTGGGCGTTGGCGCAGTTCCGCGCGCACTATGGCGATGAGGCGATCTCGAAGTGGGACATCTTTCATTACGTCTACGCCGTGCTGCATCACCCGCAGTACCGCGCACGCTACGCCGCCAACCTGAAACGCGAACTGCCGCGCATCCCGTTCGCGGGCGCGCGGGCAGGGACAAGCCCGGCCCCGACAGAGGTCTTTCGCGCCTTCGCCGACACGGGCGCGCGACTCGCGGAGTTACACGTCCACTACGAGCAGCAGCCCGAATACCCGCTCACACGGAGCGAGCAGGCGGGCGTCGCGCTCAACTGGCGCGTCGAGCGTATGCGCTTCGGCAAGGACAAGCGCAGCCTCGTCTATAACGACTTCCTCACCCTGAGCGACATCCCGCCTGAAGCGTTCGACTATCGCCTCGGCAACCGCTCCGCGCTCGAATGGATCGTAGATCAGTATCAAGTCACGACCGACAAGCGCAGCGGTATCATCAACGACCCGAACCGCCCCGCCGACCCGCAATACATCCTCCGGCTCGTCGGGCAAGTCGTCACCGTCAGTTTGGAAACCGTCAAACTCGTCCACACATTGCCCGCGCTCGCTCCGCAGCCCGACCCGGCGGGCGCAGAGTCCGCGAGCTAAGCCAGCAGCGTCCGCCGCTTCCCCCGTTTCAACAGCATGAAGGCCAGCACAGAGCCGCAGATGATGTCGATCAGTTCCCCTTGGAGATCGTTCGGCGCATCGTGCGGGCCCCGGATGCGTTGCCTGTGGAAGTAAAGCTCATCCCATAGCTCTATGATCTCATAGAAGTCCGATATAACGGCCGGGAGGCGCTTGGCTTGCGCGCGTTGAACTGAAACAGCACAGCGCGGCGCGGGCGCACGTTTTGTTTACGTGCGCGGTGAGCGCGGTCAGAAAGCGCACAAAGTTTAGGCGCGACTCGTTCTCGTGAATAAATGCGGCAAAATTGAGTGTTAACGTGGCGTGGGGCGGCGGCGCGAGAGTTGGCACGAGCGTTGCTCAACTAGACGGCACAAGGTTTCGGGCAAACGTTAACTGAATTAGCACAGGAGGAAACTGTTATGTTGTGGACAATTCTGGTGATCTTGTTGGTGCTCTGGCTGCTCGGCTTCGGCTTACACATCGGCGGCGGTCTTATTCACCTGCTGCTCGTCGTCGCACTCGTCGTCTTCGTCATCAACCTGCTGACTGGCCGCCGCACGGTTTAACGACCGGCGCAACTTGGGCTGGACATGAGTTGCCGCTTCGCGCGGTGATAAAACTTGAGACCCGCGCGCCGCTTCATTGTCGGCGCGCCTGTCTCACATGAAGCCTGCCCTCTTAAACGAGGGCGGCTTGTCCACAACGTCGGCGCTGTTTCGACTTTCGAGCCGGAGCAGCGCCGAAGTTGTGTCCGCCGCCGCTTTCTGTTATGGCTTAGCGCTTCCCTGTACGAACACGTCATGCCCGACGCCCCAACACCATTACACATCAACATCCTGCGCTTCGACTCGCTGCCTTCGACCAACACGGAAGCGGCCCGACAGGCCGCGCAGGGCGCGCCCGCAGGTCTCTGCATCGTCGCGCGCGAGCAGACGGCCGGGCGCGGGCGGCAAGCGCGCACGTGGGTCTCGCCGCTAGACGCGGGGCTATACTTCAGCATCGTCCTGCGCCCACGCCTCGAGATTCAACTCTGGCCGCTTATCACATTGGCCGCCGCCTTGGCCGTGCGCACTGCGCTCACTGCTGCGTGCGCGCTCACGCCCGATATCAAGTGGCCGAACGATCTGCTCGCGGGTGGACGCAAACTCTGCGGCATCCTCGCCGAAGTGTGCGACACCACAAGGGACCGCGCCTGCATCGTCGGCATCGGCATCAACCTGAGCGATGCGGCCTTTCCGCCGGAACTGCGACCTATAGCCACATCGGTCGCGGGTGCGACCGGCAGAGTGCCTGACCGCGAAGCATTGCTCGCCGCGCTCGTGCCCCGGCTTGCGCGCCGCTACGCGCAACTGCATGAAGCTTGTGGCCCGGCCGACACGATCAATGCATGGTGCGCCGCGTCGTCTTACGCGCAGGACAAGCGCGTGCGCGTCGAAACCGGCGCGGAAACTTTCACCGGCACGACGCGCGGGCTTGAACCCGACGGCGCTTTACGTGTAGAAACCGACGCGGGCGAAATAAAGCTCATCCGCGCGGGCGATGTACACGCGCTCCGCGCAATAATGAAAGATGAATGAAAGATTGTCCGTCGTCCGTGGTCAGTTGTCCGTCATTTTCATTGCGCGGACTGAACGCTAAAGATGGATGTGCAACTGACGAAGCTTAGAACAACTGGCCACGGACAACTGACTACGGACAGTTTTTTTATGAAACGGATCGTCATCTCAACCCTCGGCTCGTTCGGCGACGTACATCCCTACATCGCAATCGCGCTTGAGTTAAAGGCACGCGGGCACGAGCCAGTGATCGCAACGAGCGCAGTCTATCGGGAGAAGATGGATGCGGTGGGATTGGAGTTGCGCCCGGTGCGGCCGGAGATGCCGTCGCCCGATCAGCCGGACGAGATCGCCAAGCTCGTCGGACAACTGATGGGGCAGCGCGACGGCACGGAGAACATCTTCAAACAGATGCTCATGCCGCACATCCGCGACATCTACGCAGACCTCGATGCGGCGGCGGCGGATGCCGACCTGTTGTTCACACATCCGTTGCCGCTCGTCGGCCCGCTCGTCGCACAGAAACGAAAACTACCGTGGGTCTCCAGCGTGCTTGCGCCGATCTCCTTCTTCTCCGTCTACGATCCGCCCGTGCCCGCGCCGCTGCCCGCGCTGCACAAGTTGCTGACGCTGCATCCCCTCTTCGGCCGCATCATGCTGCGGCTGGCAAGGCCGCGCGTGGAGAAACTGATCGCGCCTGTCTATGATCTGCGCGCGGAACTGGGGCTGCCGCGCGGCGAGTCGCCGCTCTTCGCCGGGCAACACTCGCCGACGATGGTGCTCGCGCTCTATTCGCAGGTGCTTGGCGAGCCGCAACGGGACTGGCCCGCCAACACGCACATCACGGGCTTCGCCTTCTACGACCGCCGCGATTATTTCGGCGAGCAAGAGACGCCGCGCGCGTTGCTGCAATTCCTCGATGCCGGCCCGCCGCCCATTATCTTCACGCTCGGCTCGTCGGCCATCTGGGTCGCGCAAAATTTCTATCGCGACTCAATCGCCGCCGCCCGCGCGTTGAATCGTCGCGCGCTGTTGCTGATCGGCCATGAGCGCAACATGCCTGCCGAACCGTTGCCCGCAGGCGTCGCCGCTTTCGAGTACGCGCCTTACAGCGAGGTGTTGCCGCGCGGTTGTTGCACGGTGCATCAGGGTGGTGTCGGCACGACGGGGCAAGCGTTGCGCGCCGGTCGGCCCGCGCTCGTCGTGCCGCACGCGCACGATCAATTCGACAACGCCGCGCGCGCGGCCCGCATTGGCACGGCCCGCGTCCTGCCGCGTCCACAGTACGACGCCGCGCACGCGACTAGAGAACTTGATAGGTTGTTGAGCATGCCGGCGTACGCGACGAAGGCCGCTGAGATAGGTCGGATCGTCCGCGATGAGCATGGCGCACGCGCCGCAGCCGATGCGCTCGAACAAGTGCTCGAAGAGAGCGCGCACCTGTGACTGTACTTGAGCACAACCGCGGGACGGCCAAAGCGTTGCGCCATCGCTACGGCAGCGCATTGCGTGCGCGCCTTGAGCGTCTGCGGTTTGCGCGGCCGGAGCGATGCGAGTGGCGCGCGTATGGCGTAGCATTGTTGATTGTGCTTGGCTCAAGGCTCGTCGTGCTCTTCGCGCTCTACTGTGCGGCCCACTTCCTGCCGATGAGCACCGGCCCTGATCTCTGGGACATTAACTCGTCATGGTATCGCTACCTGATGCGGTTCGATACCGGCTGGTATCTGACGATCAGCCAGCAGGGCTACAGCTATAACGGCGACGACACGGCGATGCAGAACGTCGTCTTCTTCCCGCTCTACCCGTTAATCAGCAGATTCGTGCAGCGACTGTTGGGCGGTAGTGAGGCCGCGCCGCTCATCGTCGCCAACCTCGCGCTTCTGCCCGCGCTCCTCCTCCTCTTCAAGCTGGTCAAAGACGATTACGGCGTGCCGGTCGCGCGCTGGACGGTCGCGTTCATCAGCCTCTTCCCGACCGCCATCTTTTTCTCCGCCGGTTACACCGAGTCGCTGGCGTTGCTGCTCATCATCGGCTTCTTTCTCTGCCTGCGGCGGCAACGCTACGCCTTGGCGGCCGTGTGCGCCGGGCTGGCGACGGCCTCGCGCTTTCCCTGCATCGTCCTGTTGCTGCCGCTCTGGTGGGAGCTTTGGCGCAACCGCTCGCCGCGCACGGGCCGGCGCGTGTGGGCCTTCGTCGCCTACTCGGTTGTGGCCTCTGCTGGCCTCTGGTTGTTCATGCTCTACCTGTGGCTGACCTTTCGCCACCCGTTGGCTTTCATGACCGGACAGCGCGCGTGGCAAAGCAATAACGATTCATTGCGCGATAATCTCGTACGTGCGCTCACGCTGCAACCGGCCATCCATCTGACGGCCATCTACTGGCTCGGCCCCACTCCGAATACGCTCGACCCGTGGTTCTTCCTGCTGTTCCTTTGCCTCATCATCTTATTCAGCAAACGACTGCCCGGCAGTTACACGATCTTCGCGCTGGCGGCGCTGCTGTTGCCGTATCTCGCGCGCACCGGCAGTTCGCTCGGTTTTGCCTCGATGACGAGATACTTGTTGTTGGCTTTTCCCGTCTTCAACGCGCTGGGCATGCTCAGCGCGCGGCGCAGGTGGCTGGGGCTGTGCATCGCCCTCGTCTTCGCGGCCCTGCTATTCATGTATTCCGAGATGTTCGCGCGTTGGTACTGGGCGGGCTGAAACTCGGTTGCGGATAGGGCAACGTGTAACTCATATCAAGTTGCAGATTAAAATAAGGTCGGCTGGTGCTGGGAGCGCAGGCATCTTGCCTGCCATGAGCGCGGCAGCGCGAACCTTATTTTGTTGTGCCCTCGGCTATAACCATCGCAGACACGGAACTTCAATCCAGCCGGCGCAACAGCCGGCGCTTCACGAACCGCTTGGCCCGCCGCAGCAGTGCGCGCTGGCGAGAGACAAGCGGCGAGAGGATCACCCGGCTGCGGCCGAATAGTAGTTGATTCTTTCTAGCCGCAAGCTGCAACTGCGCGGCCTCGGCTGCGGTCGGATCGAGCCACGCGGCCGTTTGCGCTGCGGCGCGGGCCAGCGTCTCTTGCCATACGGCACGCGGACGATAGACCTGTGCCTCTGTGAGCAGTGAGACGAGGGCTTGGGCATATTGCTCCGGCGTATGTTCCTGCTCGTAGCGCGCACGCCCTTTGCGGCCCATCACGGCGAAGTGCGCCGGGTCGGCCAAAAACGCTGTGAGATGCGCCGATAGGTCGGCCACCTCTTGCTCAGGACGCACGAACGCGACCGTGTCCGGCGGCAGCGTTGCGTACCAGCCGACGGGCGTGACGAGACTCGGCAGCGCATGACTCCAGATGCGCAGTTGGCTGCCCGACGCCTCGCCCATGGTGGGATAACGTAGATTGAGCGCCAGATGCGCGCCTGCGAGCGCACGCTCCAACCCTGCCTCCGGCACGAAGCCATGCACCGTTACCAGCCGTGCCAAATCGCGCGCCCGAATCGCGCGCCGCAACTCCTGCTCGTCTGTGATCTGGCCAAAGATATGCAAGCGAAATTGCTCGCGTGCGGGCAACTGTGCCAGCGCCTCAAGCACGGCCGCCAGGCGGCGATTACGGCCCAGGTAGCCGAAGACGATCAGCCGGTAAGGCGGCGCAGACGGGCGCGGCGGTAAAGCTATCGTGTCCGCAGGTCGTTCGTTGCATTGGGCGACGAACGGCAGGGGCGCGTAAGCGAGCGGCATTGTGTGCGCGTTGCTGAGCGACGCGTAAGCGGCCTGTGTGTGGACGAGCGCGCCCAGCGCATGCTCAAGCGCAAGCTGTGTCAGCGGGTAACGCTCAGTCAGGTCAGCCATAGTGCGCATCTTGTTTGCGTAACATGCTGCCCCGTCGGCGCGCCCGCGTGCGCCATAGTAAAACTCCATCTGCGTCAGATAGGCCTCAAGGTCTTGCCAGGGGCCCAGATAGAGCGAGTAGAACAACTCCTGCAAGCAATAGTCGTGCAGGATAACGACGCCGGGCTGCCGCTGGCTCACTTCCCAGATCGCGCCGTGGTAGTTCGGATTGTTGCCGATGTTATAGACATTCATGTCGCCGCGATTGAGTTCCGCCCACGGCATCTGCGCCACGCGATAGCGCCGCACTTCGGCGTAGTCGGCCAACGTGCTATCCCACTCGGCCTGATCCGTCCACAGTGTGACCTCTGCATGCGCACGCAACGCGGACAGCACCCGCACGGTGAAGTGCGCGATGTCCGTCGGCGCGGGCGGCAACGGCGAGAACCAGTTGAGTCTCATGCGAGCAACCTGCGCAGCACGTGCGCCCAACTGATGTTCATGCGCTCGTAGCCGGCGCGACCCGCTTGCCCCCATTGCCGTGCCTGCGTGCGGTCTTGCCAGAGTTGATCCATTGCGCGGGCCAGAGCCTCCGGTGTCGGCGCGGCGATCAGCCCCGTCTCATCATGCACGACGAACTCAAGCGGGCCGCCCGCATCCGTGCAGGTGATGACCGGCTTGGCGGCGAGCATGGCTTCGAGCGTGACGTAACCATAGTCTTCATCCACCGGCGGATAGATGACGCCGAGCGCGTGCGCGTACAGCCGCAACTTCTCCTCATCGCTCACCTGTCCGAGCCACACGACGCGCTGCTCGACCTTGAAGTTGCGCGCCAGCAATTTAAGATCGTCGGCATAGTCGGGCGTGTCCGGCGCACCGGCGAAACGCACGCGCACAGGCTGTCTGGTATAAGCCAACGCCGCTAAGACCAACTCCTGTCGTTTGGGGCGACAGAGGCGGCTGGGAAAAAATAGATAGTCCTCGCCCGCGGCGCAGTAGAACTGCTCGGCGTGCGGCGGCGGATGATAAAGCGGCGCAGCCTCAAGTCCGCAGAAGTATTTGAGCCGTTGCGCGACGTTGCGGGAGTTCGCAAAGACCGCTTTGGCTTCCGGAATGTGTTGCTGATCGGCCGCGCGGATCGCAGCCCGCACTTGCGCGCCCGGCGGCGTGTAGATCAGATCGCCCAACGGGTGATCCCACAATTCGTAAGCGGTGCGGAACTGGTGCAGAATCCACAGCACCTTGTTGGGATGCGGAATAAGATACGCGGGGAACTTCAACCCGATCAGCAGATCGACCGGCGTGCCCGCGACCTCGGTCAAATCCAACAGCCGGCACGCCAGCATGTGATCCAGAATCTTTTCAGGCGGATACCATTTGAACGGCACGGCGACGATCTCCGTCTCATGCCCCGCTGCACGCAGCGCCGCGCACAACCCTGCGGCGTGAGTCTCGGCCCCGCCTTTGATGAAAGGCACGTGCGTCGTGGCGATCAGTATGCGCATGCGGTTAATGATAGCGGCGAACTCCGTTGCACGCGAACGGTGCGGCGGGTTAAGTTAACGCGACTGCGCAAGCGCTGAACGACGAACCGGGCGGCCACCTACTAGCCTTGAACTATTTTAACTATTTCACTGAGATCGAGGACACGTTTATCCGGCGGCGCGGACGGCATCTGTTGTTGAGTCCGTTGGACTGGGCTTTGATCGAGAGTTGGAAACAGCAGGGCGTGCCGCTTCATATAGCGTTGCGCGGCATCGAGCAATCGTTCGATTCGTTCGAGGCGAAGCCGCGCCGGCGCAGCGTCAAGTCGTTGCTCTATTGTCAGGAGGAAGTCGAAGCGCAGTTCGCCGAATGGGTGGAGCGCCAACAGGGCGCGCCCGTCGCCGCACAAGGTAACGGCGCGAGCGCGGAGCAGAGTGAGCAGGCTGCGCCGACAACGCAGGCGGACGAGCAAGCGGGGCTGCCGTTCCCGCGCGCCGCGATCAGCGCGCATCTCGCGGAGTGTCGCGCCCAACTCGCAGCCGCGCACGCAACGCGCGGGCAGACGAACGACGACGAGTTGTGCGAAACTCTGGCCCGCGCCGCCGCGCGCCTCGCCGAACTCGAAGCGGACTTCGCGCGCAGCCCGCGCCCCAACGCCGAACAGCTGGAAGGCGCGTTGACCGATCTCGAAGGCTTACTTGATCGTGCCGTGCGCGCACACATGCCGGAGGCGCAGGTCGCCGTGCGCCGCGCCGCCGCCGAAGAACAGTTGCGCCCCTATCGCGCACGCATGGATCGCGCCACCTACGAACAGACGCGCGACAATCTGTTGGCCAAACAATTACGCGAGGACTGCGGCGTGCCGCGCCTCAGTCTCTTCTACCTTTAAGCTGCAACCACTAACCCCCAACGCGGGCAGAAGGAGAAACTTTATGATGAACCTGACGATCAAGCGCATCGGCGTGCTTTCGCTGGCCAAGATATTCGCCGTGGTCTTCCTCGTGATCGGTCTTATCGTCGGCGTGCTCTACGGGTTGTTCATTATGCTCTTCGGCGCGGCGCTGATGTCGCAGGCGCGCGGCGATGTGGGCGGCGCGGCAGCCTTTGGCGGCATCATCGGCGGGCTGATCGTGATGATCATGGTGCCGCTCTTTTACGGTGTGCTGGGCTTCATCATGGGCGCGATTTACGCCGCCGTCTTCAACGCCGCGTCCGGCTTTATGGGCGGGCTTGAGTTGCAAGTCGAAGGCGCGGCGGCTGAAGTCTTCAACGCGCCGCCGCCATCGCTCCCGCCGCAACAACAGTGGCGCGCAGATGCTTATCAGCCGACGCAGGAGCCGACGACGAAGCAACCGCTATAGCGCGCTATGAGCAAGGGAGCGAAAGAACACGCGCCACTCCGCGTCGGCGATCTGTTGGAGGTCGAGATCGAGCGCCTCGTGCCGGGCGGCGCGGGGTTGGCGCACGCGCACGGGCGCACGTTGTTCGTCGCGCTGGCCGCGCCCGGCGACCGTCTGCGCGTGCGCGTCGAGCGCGTGCGCGGTGGAGTTGCGTTCGCCGCGCTCGCCGAAATTCTCACGCCCGGCCCCGCGCGCATCGAGCCGCCGTGCCCCTACTTCGGCCGCTGCGGCGGTTGCGACTTCCAACAGTTTACCTACGAAGCGCAACTCGCCGCGAAGGTCGAGATCATATGCGACTGTCTGCGCCGCATCGCCCGCCTTGATCCACCCGCCGAGATCGCCATCACGCCCGCGCCTGACGCCTGGCACTACCGCTCGCGCGTCCGCTGGCAACACGACGCGGCGCAGCAACACTTCGGTTACTACGAACTGGCCTCGCATCGCATCTGCGACGTGGCCGCGTGCCCGGTCGTCCTACCTGAAGTGCAAACGACGCTCACACGTCTGCGCACGCGCATGTCTGCGGCCACGCTCCCGCGCGACGCCAACGAGTTTCAAGCCGTCGCAGGCGACGATGGCGTCTCGCTCACGCCGCCGGTTGACGATGAAGATAAGCACGAACGCCTGCGGGTCATCGCGGGCGAGCGTTACCACTTCGACGCCGACTGCTTCTTCCAGATCAACCACGCGCTGCTCGCCCCACTCGTCAACGCCGCGCTCGGCGACGCGCACGGCACGACCGCCGTCGATCTCTACTGCGGCGTCGGTCTCTTCACCTTGCCGCTCGCGCGCCGCTTCACGCGCGTCGCCGCCATCGAAGCGAACCCGCGCGCTTGCGCCTACGCCCGCCGCAATCTCACGGACGCGCAACTCGCCAACGCCCGCATCCACACCTCGCTCGTCGGCCCTTGGCTCACACGCCACGCCGCGCAATTCGCGCCCGTCGATCTCGTCCTCCTCGATCCCCCCCGCGCCGGCGCAGAACCCGAAGCTATTCAAGGTATCCTGCACATGCGCCCGCACCGCATCGCTTATGTCTCTTGCGATCCGGCCACGCTCGCCCGCGACCTGCGGAGCTTGCTTGATGGCGGCTACACCCTCGACGCACTCAACGCATTCGATATGTTCCCGCAGACGCACCACATCGAAACCGTCGCACAACTAACGCGCGCCGCATTCGGTGAATTCCAAAAGTGACTACAAATGAACAAAAGAGATGCAACTGAAGATTAACTATAATACGCAAAGATGAAGTGCGGCCAGCACATTATCGCCGCTCTTTATGCGCTGTCTTTCCCATAGAAACTGACCCTCTACGACCCTATGTCAACAGGACTCGATCAAGCGTTTTCATTGGCTAATGTTAGGCTCGCGTGGTTACGGACACGCACTAACGCAGAGTCTTTGTTCAAGAATTATTTCCGACATATTTACCGTGCTTATTCCTTAGCCGAAGAGTCCAATCTGACTGACCTGCGAAATAGGTTGGTTAAAGATTTCTTCGAGCCAAGTCATCCAGCTAAACTCTACTTCCCTAAAAAATCCGGATTACAACGAACCATTACTTTATTGAACGTCGAGGACCAGATTGCGTACCAAGCAATGGTCAATGTCGTAGCGGATAGATTACTGCCACAGGTAAAACAAAACTATTTCAAGTCCGT
Organism: Pyrinomonadales bacterium; assembly: GCA_038237345.1. Classification (GTDB taxonomy): domain Bacteria; phylum Acidobacteriota; class Blastocatellia; order Pyrinomonadales; family Pyrinomonadaceae; genus QHXQ01. Next base: position 9,631 of record JBBRYU010000026.1, on the reverse strand, counting down.
TTTTGGACACATATATGCAGGTAAAGGCAGTCAATTCTTTTATCGTAGTTGGAAGGTCAGTTATCGGAAGTTCACCGACGCGCTTCGGCAGGCGTATAGCGATGGCTATAAGTACACTGCTTCGTTTGATCTGACGGCGTGTTACGACAGTATAGATCACTCTGTCCTGCGACACTTCTTATCGGCCTTGAAACTAGAACCGGAGTTCTGTGATCGTCTTTGTAAATACTTGCGACATTGGACTACGAATTCAAGCGTAGAGCCGATTTATCAAGGCCATGGGATACCGCAAGGGCCTCTCCCGTCCGGATTGTTGGCTGAAGCCGTTTTAAGATACTTCGACCGCAGTAACTCCAAATCCAGCAAGTTCAGATACTTTCGTTACGTGGATGATATAAGGCTATTCTCAAAATCAGAAAAAGAGCTTCGCGATCAATTGGTTAGTTTAGACTTAAGCAGTAAGGCGATAGGTTTATTCCCTCAAGCCAGCAAGATAGACATTCATCTCGTAGTAGATATTAACGAGGAGCTAAAAACGATTAGCAACCCTCTGGAATCCGTTGTTATGTCGCCGGAGCCAGACCAGGATAAAGTGCGTAAACGCTTGGTTGATCTATCGCCTTCCTTTAACGTGAAGAACGAGACAAGGTTCAAATACGTGTTAGGACGCTCGCTGCCTAATGCGAAGCTGAGTCAGCGCCTTCTTACAATCCTCGAAAGGCAGCCTCATCTTTACAGAGCCATATTCAATTACTTAGCGAAAGCCGCAAAACTCCCAAAGTCCACTTCGCAATACAGCATGAAGTTGCTAAGGCAAAACGATCATTACCCTGCGGTTACTGCGACACTAATTGAAGCGGTACGAGACCGCATCCACCCCTCCTTTCAGAGAGAATTAGAGGAATACTGTCGGAAAATACTGAGAAGTGGCAAAAACAATAATCCTGAGCTTCGTGTGGCTACTGTTAGCGTGCTTTTACTATCTCGGGCACTTACGTGGAATCAAGTTAAATTCAACGTAAACTGGCAACGAGAATGGTGGGTGAGGACAATGCTAATAGGATTTATCAACAAAGATGTTTGGGGAGAACCAAATTATGAACACCTGCTCAACATTCTGTTGCGGGACAAAGTTGCTGATGTCGCACTCGTGGCAGCAGAGTTAGTTATCGCTGAAGGAGTCGCAGTTAACAAGCCGGTTCGTGAAATAAATGAAATTGCACAATTCACACTGAAAAGGGCGGGCTTAATTGGCAGAGTTCAGGCTGGCAGGTGTTTAGTATCTGAGACAATCGCAATGGTATTAGGCGCACCTCTGGCCGCAGTAAACTGGAAAGGGGTGTTGGGCAGGCAGTACAAGGAGATGCGAGTTAAAGTTGCTAGATGGCGCGGTTATGAAAGGGCAGATGCGACCGCATGGATAAACCTCACAGATGTCATAAACGAGATTCTACTGGACACGCTATTTCGACATGATGGAGCAAACATCGGCGGCTACACATTTGGTAATATCGGAGGAGCCTTAGTAGCCACCAGCAGATTTGCTAGAAAATATCCCATCTTATGGGATGCCGTAAAAGAGGTGCATGAGAAGCGTTTGGCGTCAGATCTATCTCATCCAATCACAAAATCAACAGGGAAGGCGACAAAGCATATAGAGTTCAAAGATATACGCCAGATTAAAAGGAAGTTGGCGGCAGGATATATAGAGCTTTGGAATAACTGGTAGGCAATGATATTTCCTAGCTAGGCTACATCGGCTTATTTACTCCAAGGGTGAATTCTCAACTCCGTCCAAGCTTAATAGGCCAAGAGTCGTGACGCAGTGACAAAGATCATTCAACGAAAATTTTGTATTGCCACGACAACAGGCGTATAGTGCGCGGCGTAAAGGTCGCTCACACGGGTTCTCACGTATGCCAGACCAGAAGCATCACGCCGGGAAGAAGAAGAAAGTCGCGGGGAAGGCTGCGCCGCCTGCCGATGTTCCTCTGCCCTCGGCGGGCGAAGTAGTGCTGTTCCCCGAAGAAGCGCCGCCCAAGCCTCCGGAAGACAAGCGTATACACCCGCGCCGTCCCATGCCGCTCGTGCCTGCTGCGCCGGCCGCAGACACAGAAGACGACTAGGCGCACCGCAACGCCCGTCCGTATTCACCGTGGACAAATGGCGGTTGGTTCCTTACTTGCCACCAAAGGAGATGCCTCATGCCCGCAAAGACTGCCGCGAAGAAAAAGGCCGCAAAGAAAGCAACTGCGAAGAAAGCCTCGACCGTGCTCAAAGCCGTGCGCTTGCACATGCCGGCCAGCCGGATGGTTGAAGTCACGCAACTGTCGAAGCCGCCCACGTTCGTCAAGCCAAAGAAAATCCACCCGCGCCACTTGCTGCCGCGCGTGCGCGAAGGCATGGAGCGCGAGTTCCATAGCCAGAGCCACGAAGCTTTCCTCCGCCCGCTCGCCATGGCCGTGCCGATGGCGGCCACGGATGAAGTGAGCCTCATCACAAACACGGAACTGACCAAGGCCGCGCAGCAACAGACGGCCTCCAACGTCGGCGAGCCGAGCGTGGCGATGAACGGCAGCGTCGTGCTCTACACCGGCAACTGGTACGCCGCCATCTCGACCGATGCCGGCAAGACTTTCAAGTTCATTGACCCCGCTTCGGCCTTCCCTAATCCATCGCCGACTTCGCGCTTCTGTTGCGATCAGGTGGTGCATTACATTAGCCAACTCGACACGTTCGTCTGGTTGTTGCAGTACGGGCCTGACACCGGCGACAACATCCAGCGGCTCGCCTTCGCCAAGACCGCCGACGTGGTGCTGGGCAAGTGGCGTCTGTTCGACATCACGACCAAGAGTTTGAAGGTCGCTGGCGCGTTTCTGGATTTCCCCGACATGGCCGTGGGCGCGAACAGCTTGTATGTGACGACGAACATCTTCGGCCCCGGCGCTAACCAATTCGGTTCGGCCGTCATCCGCATTCCGTTCGCCGGCATCGAGAGCGGCCAAGTCGTCGCGCAGCCTTTCGTCTCGATGGAGTTGCAAAGTTTTCGCGTGGCGCAGAACTGCGGCACGACCGCCTTCTTCGCCGCGCATCAGGACACGAGCACGCTGGCCGTGTTCGCGTGGAAAGAGGGGCAGACGACACCCGTCCCGAAGGCGGTCGGCGTCGCGCGCTGGCTCGGCGGCAACGGCTATCTGTCACGCACGCCGGACGGCCGCCGCTGGTTGGATCGCGCCGACCCGCGTCTGACGGGCGCGACGTTCGCCAAGAATGAGTTGTGGTTCGCGTGGTCGGTTGATCGCAACTCGAACCACCGGCCGAATCCCTTCATCCAGATCGCCCGGATCGACGCCACCAACCTGACGCTGCTCGACAACATCAACCTCTTCGATTCAAATTCCGCGACCGCCTACGCGGCCTTGTCCACGAACGAGAACAATGAGGTCGGCGTGTCATACATGATCGGCGGCGGGCCGCTCATGCCGTCGCACGTCGTCGGCATCCTGACGGGCACGCGCAAGGACGTAGTCGTCGCGCAGGGCGACCGCGGGCCGGTCGACGCGGACGGCAACGGCGAATGGGGCGACTATCTCACCGTGCGCCGCGTCTTTCCGAATCAAAAATTGTTCGCCGCCACCGGCTTCACGATGAAGGGGCCGGGCGACGGCTCGAACCGGGACGCGACGCCGCGCTTCGTGGTCTTCGGGCGGGCCGCGGACACGGGCGTGGTCGGCGGCGGCGGTGGCCCTGTCGGCGGTGGTGGCGGCGATGGCGGTATAGTCGTGGTACCTGAACCCGTGCCTGAGGTCGGCTCTGTGTTTAAGGATGTCAATGCGCTGCCGAAGGTGAATCCATCCGTCGCGGCCAAGATCAAAGCCGCAGCTATGGCGGAAGGATTGGCGGGCGCGCCGCTGGAAGATGTACCGATGCTGCTCCAGATGGCGACCAAGCCGGGCGTCGAACGTTGGCCCGTCAAGACGGGCACAGACAAGAACGTGGCGCAGGTCGGCAAGAACGTGATCGCCGGCCAGAGTTTGGGCGTCGGCATCGTCGAGGCGACCTTGGAAGAGTTGATCCGCCTGGGTCGCCCCGTCGGTATGCGGCCCGCCACGAAGAACTTCGATCATGATTTTCACGACCGGCGTTTAGGCGTCGTGGAGAAGACGGTCTTTATGATCGAGGTTGACATCATCGCCCTCAAGCAGGAGAGGGACGGCGACTATCATCTGGTGCTACAGGGCGCGAGCGGGCAGATGATGATCGGCGAAGCGCCCACGCCCACGAAACAGTTCGTCGGCGCAAGTCCGTGGCTGGCTAACATGAAGACGGCGCGGCAGGCGATTGACAAGCGTTTGGTCAGCCCGCTCGCACCGGCCGACTTCGTGCAACTCGACGGCACGCTCGTCCCGCGCGCGGCGCTGCCGGAGGCCATGCAGCCACAGGCGTTGGCCGCGCCCGCCACGACCGAGTCATTCGCCACGCCCAAAGAAGGGCAGGCGCTTGAGTCGCCGACCTTCCAGACCAAGATCAAGCCGACGCGGGCCCGGATCACCGGCGTGGGTTTCTTCGACAGAGTCCACGATCAGACGGGCGTCGCGCCCTTGAACGGGATCGAACTGCATCCGATCTTGAAGATCGAGTTCCTCTGACCAGTCCGCCGCGTCTGCGCGGAAACTCAGGTGACGACGTGGACTTCAGTTACATCATCATGGCGGCCTTCTGGACCGTCCTTGTGGCGGAACTGATCGGCGATAAGTCGATCTATACGGTTGCGTCGCTCTCGCTGCGCTTCCGCACGGGGTTGATGTTGCTGGGCATGGCGGTGGCGTTCGGGGGCAAGATGCTCATCGCCGTCTTGCTGGGCCAAGCGCTCGTCCACATCTCACCGCGTTGGACGGCGGCCGTGAGCGCGCTGCTCTTTTTCAGTGCCGCCTTGTTCAGTTGGTTGCGGAGACCAGACTCTGCGCCGGCGCAAACGTCGCCCACGGCCACTTGGTCGCGGGCGACGTTTGTGCCGTTCGCCTTGCTGTTGCTGACGGAATGGGGTGATCCGGGGCAGATGTCGGCCGCCGCATTGACGGCCCAATCGCATCTGCCGTTGGCGGTCTGGCTCGGCGGCACGTCGGCGTTAATGACGAAGGGCGCATTCGCGATGACGCTCGGCGTGAAACTGCGGCGGCGCGTGTCTGAGAAAGTGTTGCGCACGCTGGCCGTTGTTTCCTGCTGCATCCTCGGCGCGCTCGCACTGTGCGAAGCTATCTTTCATTAGCGAGCGGCGGGCCTGCGGCTTCACTGAAATCGAAGCTCGCTTATCGCCCGGTAAAAATTCAGCTCATTAAAACTCACTAGACTTTTATAGCGATGTGCAAATGCATGTGACTACGCCCAGCCGGGAGCGCGGGCATCCCTGCCCGCGCTCTCAGCCGCACGCAATCGCTAATCGCTATAGGCACTGCTTCGTAACGCCTGACTTGCTCATGCGCGCGGTTCTTCACCGACCGTCCTTTAGTCCACACCCATTGGCGCAGATGGCGCTCGCCTTCGCGTCCGGCATACTGTTGGCGCACGTCACCTCACTATCGTTGCGTTGGCCGCTCGCATGCGGCGCGCTTTGCACTGCGCTGACGCTGATCGCTTGCCGTAAACAAAAAAATGCGGCTGCCACATTGCTCCTGCTCGTCGCTTTCGTCTGCGCCGGCGCGACACTCGCCAGCATTGAGCAACGAAACATTGGCGCAGACCGCTTGCGTCATTTTTACGATGCAGGCTGGCTCGAGTCGGGCGAGCCGGTCGAGTTGACGGGCGTGCTGGCGCGTGCGCCGGAGATTGCGCCGGACGGGTTTTATCTCGCGTTGCGCGTCGAGCGGATCAGCCACAAGACTAATGAGGCACAGGCGACGGGCGCGGTGCAACTGTTCGCGCCCGCGCGCGATGCGGCGGCGCGGGCCGCGTATACGGCGTTGGAGTTGCGGCGCGGTGCGCGCATGCGTGTGCTGGTGACGCTTGAACGCGAGGCGGAGTTTCGCAATCCGGGCGCAAGTTCCTTGACGGAGTTTCTGGAGCGGCGCGGCTTTGACGCAACGGGCGCGCTCAAGAGTCCGCTGCTCGTCGAGCGGCTGGATGACGAGCGCGTGCTGTTGCCGCTCGTGTGGTTGGACGACTGGCGCGAATGGATGCGTGCGCGCATGACGCAACTGTTTGCGCCGGAGACGGCGGGTGTGTTGCAGGCGGCGTTGTTGGGTAACCGTTACGGACTGGCGCGCGATACCGCCGAACGTTTTCGCGCGGGCGGCACGTTCCACGTGCTGGTGATCAGTGGGCTACACATAAGCTTTATCGGCTGGCTCGCGTTTCTGCTGCTGCGGCTCGTGACGAAGCGGCGCGCGTGGCAGTTTGCCGCGACGGTCATGTTGCTGTGGGCTTACTCATTGGCTGTCGGCGCGGAGGCGTCGATGGTGCGCGCGGCATTGATGTTTACGCTCGTCGCACTCGGGCCGCTCCTGGGCCGGCGCGCAACGTCGTTCAATGCGCTCGGCGGCGGCGCGCTCGCGCTACTCATCTGGCAACCCGGCGATCTGTTCGATCCGTCGTTTCAACTGACCTTCATGTCCGTGCTCGGCATCGTTGCGCTCGGTTGGCCCTTGCTCGAACAATTACAAGCGGTCGGCGCGTGGCGACCCACACGCGCGACGCCGCATCCGCCCGTATGCCCGCGCTGGTTTCGCGTCATCGGTGAGACGCTCTACTGGCGCGAGCGCGCGTGGCGACGTGAGTTGGCGCGCACGAGTTACAGCTACGGTCTGTTCAAAAGCCCTATAGCCGCGCGGCTCGAACGCTGGCGCGTGCAAGGCTTATTGCGTTACGCCTGCGCCGCCATCGTCATCTGCGCGAGCGTGCAACTTTGCCTGCTGCCGTTGCTCATTATTTACTTTCATCGCGTCAGCACGGCCGCGCTGCTACTCAACATCTTCGTCGGCGCGTTGATGGCGGCTTTAGGGGTAGTCGCGCTCGCCGCGCTCGTGCTGTCGTGTCTGAGTATGCGATTCGCGTTGCCGTTCGTCTGGTTGGGCGAGCGCATCAACTGGCTGATGACGCACAGCGTCGATCCGTTTGCCCGCGCGCACCTGGCCAGTTTGCGCCTGCCCGCATATCACGGCGCGGCGGCATGCGTCTATGTGCTCTATTATCTGCTGCTCATCATATTGCTCATCGCCTTCGCGCGCTGGCGACCACTCGCGCCGCCTGCGCTGGAAGAAGCGGATACATCGAATACGGCAACGAGCGAACGGCGCGCAGCGTTAAGCAAACGACCTCGCGCGCACGCGCGCGCCCTCATGCTCGCCGGTCTCACGTTCGCCGGGCTGTTCTGCCTCATTATCGCGCACCCATTCAGTGCGGCGCGGCCAGACGGCCGCTTGCGCATAGATTTTCTCGATGTCGGGCAAGGTGATGCCGCGCTCATCACGCTGCCCGATGGGACAACGTTGCTAGTTGACGGCGGCGGGCGGCCCACGTTCGGCCAACAGCGCAAGCCGCCGGCGGCCGCGCGCCGCACAGCGACAGGTGCAAGCGATAGCGAAGGTGAGTCTGCGCGTGCTGCTGAAGATGAGGCCGCGAGTTATGACAACGGAGAGGCAGCGCGGCCTAGCGAGATTGAGCCGGTGAGTTTCACGCGCGATGCACGGAGCATTGGCGATGCGGTGGTGTCGGAATATCTGTGGTGGCACGGTCTCGATCACGTGGACTACGTGCTGGCGACGCACGCGCACGCGGATCATGTAGACGGGCTGAACGATGTGGCGCGCAACTTCGCTGTGCGCGCCGCCTTCGTCGCCCGCGCCCCAGCGCGCGTGGCCGAGTACGCGCAACTGTCCGCGACGTTGCAACAGGCGGGTGTGCCTATCTATCTGCTCGAACGCGGCGTGCAATTGCGCTTCGGCGCGCTCACGGCGGATGTGCTGTGGCCGCCCACGGATGCGAGCGCCAACGCGACTTCGGGCAACGACGATTCGCTCGTGCTGCGCTTGCGCTTCAAAGAGCGCACCATCCTGTTAACCGGCGACATAGAAAGCCCCGCGGAAGCAGAGTTACTGCGCGCACAGAATGAGCTGCGTTGTGACGTGCTGAAGGTCGCGCATCACGGCAGTCGCACCTCTTCAACTGCGCCGTTCGTTCAGGCGACGCGCCCCGCCGTAGCGATCATCTCTGTCGGGCGTGTCTCACCATTCAATCATCCCGATCCGGCGGTCGTCGCGCGTTGGCAAGCAGCCGGCGCGCAGGTGTTAATCACAGGCCGGCGCGGCACTGTCACTGTTAGCACGGATGGCCGCGACCTGCGCGTCGAGACCTACGCGCGCGATTGATGCGGCGCGCGTGATTGAATGAAGCGCGCCGGCCGGTTATATTGCTGAGGGCGCGTTTTGCGTCGCAGCTTGTGTGCAACGGAGTGAATTCATTAGTGCTGTCAGACAAGGAAACAAAAGACACATCGCCGCGCTATGATGAGCGCCCATGGGGTTCATTCACAGTGCTGGATGAAGGCGCGGGCTACAAGGTTAAGCGCATAGAGGTGCTGGCGGGGCGGCGGTTAAGTTACCAGAAGCACGCACGCCGCGCAGAGCATTGGCTGGTCGTCGCGGGCACGGCCCTTGTGACGCTCGACGGTGCAGAACACACAGTGCGCGTAGGCGAGACGATAGACATCGCCATCGGCGCGCTCCACCGCGTCGCCAACCCCGGCCCCGACCACCTTATCTTCATCGAGATTCAACGCGGTGACTACCTCGGCGAGGACGACATCGTCCGCCTCAGCGATGATTACGGCAGATAAAGGGGCTTACTCTGCTTTAATGAGTGGGCGGATTTGTGCGAAGCGTCGTTCGCTGATGCCGCGCACAATGAGCAGATGCTCGACGCGCCGGAAGGGGCCGTAACGTGTGCGGTATTCGATGATGCGCACCGCGATCCCTGGGCCGACGCCCGGCAGTTGTTCAAGTTCGGCGCGCGGCGCTGTGTTGATATTGACGCGTGGCGCGGCAGTCTGCTCGGCCTGTACAGGCGAAGTTATCGCTGCCGTCGTTGCTTGTACGTGGCGGGGCAACCTGACGCATGAGATGCTTGCACCAACGAGCGCGTAGCAGAATGCAACGAGCAGCCAACCGCCCGCGCGCCGCCGCGCAGTCTTTGAACTGCCAATGAAACAGCGCTTGAAAAATGTTTGCGACATTTTGCCGCGTGCGTGTGCAAAATGCTAGAAGTCTAAATTTGTCAGAAACTTGTAACGCTAAAAGGCGAGTTTTCCACAGGTTTTTCCACAGAAGCTGTGGAAAACATTTGTCGCTTCACGCTTCGGCCCGTTCCTGATCTTCCCAATGCGCAACAGACTCGTAAGCGCGCCCCAAGATTTGGCGTGGGCGTGCGCCGTCGGCGGGGCCGATAAAGCCTTCGCGCTCCATCGCGTCGAGGATGGCGGCGGCGCGGCCGTAGCCGATGCGTAGCCGGCGTTGCAGCACAGAAGTTGATGCGCGCTTCATCTCGACGCAGATGCGCAGCGCTTGCTCGAATAGTTCGTCGCGCTCGCCGCCGCCAGCCTCCGTGCCCGTCGCTTCCTCTTCCGACAGCGTGATCGACT
>JBBRYU010000025.1:0-28892 GCA_038237345.1 Pyrinomonadales bacterium | reverse complement strand
TCGGGCAGGATGTCTATGAACCAGCCTTCGAGGACGGCGCGCTTGAGTTCGGGCAGCGCGTGCGGGTCGTGCAGCACCCACGTCTGAAACGGATTGGCGAGGTGCTGCGCCTGCGTGCCGTTGTACCACGTCGGCGTCGGCGAATCCTGCGCCCAGGGGTGTTAGGGGCCGGTGTGATTGGCGACCTGATCCTGCATGATCTTCATGCCGAGCCGGTGCGCTTCGTCCACGAGCCGGCGCAGATCAGCCATCGTGCCGAAATGCTCTTCGACGCCGTAGAAATCCACCGCGCCGTAGCCGTGATAATCAGTGATCGGTTTTTTCGGTTCGCCGGGCGCGTCAGGATATGTCTCGCGCTCGTTCAGATGATTGACGTTATCATACCAGGGCGTGAGCCAGATGGTGGTAACGCCGAGGTCTTTCAGATACGGCAGATGTTGCGTGACCCCGGCGAAGTCGCCGCCGTGATAGAAGCGCGACTTGCTGCGATCATAGAGACCGCGCGACGCGGGCGGATCGTTGTTCGACTGATCGCCGTCAGCGAAGCGGTCGGTCATGATCAGATAGACCACGTCGTCTGTGTTGAAGCCTTGAAAGCGGCCGGCGCGTGCGAGCGGCGCGGAGATTTCAAACGGTGCAGTCGTCGCGCCGCGCGCGGTCGTCACGCGCAACTGGCGCACGCCGGGCCGCGCCTGCGGCGCGAGCGCCACGTCCGCGAACAGGTACGTGCCGGCCGCGTTCACGCGCACGCGGCTCACACTCAACCCCGCGCCCGACGCTTCGACCCGCGCGCCACTGAGATTGCGCCCGTGCAGCAACACACGCACAGGGTTGATCGAATGACCCGCCCACCAGCTCGGCGGCTCGACCTTGGTCACTTCGGGCCGACTCTGTGCAGCGGCAGATATGGCGACGCCAAGCAGCAGCGTTGCCAGTAGACTCAGACGCGGGCATTTAATGTTAATTGTCAGCATATTCGCGTGGTTGACTGTGTAGCGGGCTAATTTTCAACCCAGAGGGCACAGAGGACACACAAGTTGAGTGCTTACTTGGCCGGTTCGCTTTTCAACTCGCCGGCTTCCACCGGGAGATTGCGGCCGTACAACTCGGACAACTCCTTGAGCCGGTCGCGGACGCGGGCGGTCAGAGCTTTTTTCTTGTAGCGCCAGCCCCAGTTGCCGGCGGTGCTGTTCGGCAGATTCATGCGCGCTGCCCCGTCCAGCCCAAGCACGTCTTGCAGCGGCACGATGGCCGTATCGGCCACCGACGCGAAGATCGTGCGGATGAAGTCCCAGTGAATCTCGCGCCCGTTGGTGTGCAGATATTTGAGACAGAAATTGCGCTCGCGCTCGATCTGCTCGGACGTGCGCGTCGAGCCTGCGCCGGCAGCGGAGTTGAACCAACCGACGGTCGTGTCGTTATCGTGTGTGCCCGTGTAGGTGACGAGATTTTTATGATAGTTGTGCGGCAAGTCTATGTTCTTCATGTCGCCGCCAAAAGCGAATTGCAAGATGCGCATGCCGGGAAAGTCGAAGTCGTCGCGCAAGGCTTCGACATCCGGCGTGATGACACCGAGGTCTTCGGCGAGGATCGGCAACACGCCGAGCGCGTCCTTGATCGCGGTGAACAACTCGCGCCCCGGCGCTTCCACCCAACGCCCGCGCTCCGCCGTCTTATCGCCGCCCGGGATCTCCCAACTCGCCGCGAAGCCGCGAAAATGATCTATGCGCAGAATGTCGAACTCGTGCAGGAGCGCGCTGATGCGCTCGATCCACCAGCGAAAGCCTTCGGCACGCATGCGTTCCCAATCGTAGAGCGGGTTGCCCCAGAGTTGGCCCGTCGTGCTGAAATAATCGGGCGGCACACCGGCGATGACGCGCGGGCTGCCGTCCTCATTGAGCTTGAAGAGATGTTTATTGACCCACACGTCCGCCGAATCATGCGCGACAAAGATCGGGATGTCGCCGATGACGGCGACGCGCCGTTCGTTGGCGTAAGCCTTAAGCGCGGCCCATTGTTTGGAGAAGAGGAACTGCCAGAACTTGCGCGCCTCGATCCGCTCGTGCAGATGTTCGCGGGCGCCTCTGAGCGCGCCCGCGTCGCGCTCGACGATGGGCCGCTCCCACTTGTGCCACGCCGCGCCGTCGCGCACGTCCTTCATCGCGCGGAAGAGCGCGTAGTCGTCGAGCCAGGGGGCCGCCTGTTGCGTGAAGGCCCAGAAGTCGCTGCGCAGGTGCGTGTCGGTCGTGCGCTGAAAGTTCTCGAAGGCGCGCCAGAGCAGTTTATGTCTGTACTCGATGACGGGGCCGTACTCGATACGCTCGTCGTCGAACGGTGGGACAGCGGCTACGTCCTGCTTGTTGAGCAGACCTTGTTCGACGAGCCGTTCGGGGCTGATGAAGAGCGTATTACCGGCGAAGGCGGAGAAGCATTGATAAGGCGAATCGCCATAGCCGGTCGGCCCGAGCGGCAGCACTTGCCAGAGCGTCTGCCCCGCGCCGGCGAGAAAATCTATGAAGGCGTAGGCTTCGGGGCCGAGGTCGCCGACGCCGTACGGGCCGGGCAAAGATGTCGGGTGCAGCAAGATACCGCTCGCGCGTGGAAAGCTCACGACCAAACCCCTTAGTTGTCAGGTTGGACAAAGCTTATAAGGCAGACGACGAGCGTTGTCAAAAAATTTCGATCAGCAAGAAGCTATGACGACTGCGCTAAGGTAGGCTGATCACACGGCGCTCCCGGTTTAGCTTGTATGCGACGGCGGTGCGTGCGGGGATGGCGACGGCAAGATTGCTATTTATCACCGCCGCCGGTGTGCCCACGCCGAGGAGCGGCTCAAGACCTGCGCCATTGGCCAGTTGTAGGAACGACGCAGGCACGGTCAACGTCTTCGGCACGGCGGCGCGGTTGAAGGCGACGATGATCGTCTCGGCTGCATCGCGGCGCGCGAAAGCGTAAGCGTCGTCATCGTAGGCGAGATCGATCAACGCGCCGCGGCGCAGCGCTGTGTGCTCGCGGCGCAGTTGCAGCCACGCATGTGTCCACTCGTACATGCGTTGTTCGGCGGCGGTGCGGCCGTTGCGCTCGAAGGCGCTGCGCGCATCGCCCGGCCAACCGCCGGGGAAGTCTTGCCGGTTGTCCGGGTCGCCGCCGCCGGGCATGGCGACCTCGTCGCCGTAATAAAGCTGCGGCGTACCGCGCACGGTGAGCATGAAGGCGACGTGCTGCATCATGCCTTCCGGCGTCAGGCCGGGGAGCGACGCGAGGCGCGGCACATCGTGGTTACTCGTCATCGTGGTCAGGCGCGCGGGGTCTGGATAGAGGGCATCGGCGCGCAGCAGCAGGTGGAGCGATGAGACCGGCGCTTCATTGCTGAATGCGGCGATAGAGGCATGCGCTAGCGGAAAGTCGAAGACCGAGTCGAGTTTGGTGTCAACGCCGTCCCAACCCATATGCCCGCCGATGAAAAAGGAAGTGTGGACGGGATCGAAATCGAAGACTTCGCCGACCATCCACAGACGCGGATACTGCCGCTGTTGCGCTTCGGATAGCGCGCGGATAAAGGCGCGCGGCATGTACTGGATCGTGTCCTGCCTGACCGCGTCAATGCCCGTCATGCCGATCCACCAGAGCGAGTTCTGGATTTCGTAGCGCGCCACCTCCGGCTCGTCCTGATTCATGTCCGGCAGCTCATCCGAGAACCAACCGTCGAGCGTCGGGCGGCGCGCTTCATCGGACGCATGCGGCGATGAGAGCAGGTCGCCGCGAAAAGCGTTCTGCAAGTGATGCTGCGCCGTGCCGTGAAACCAGTTATCGAGCGGCGGGTCGGCCAGCCATGCGTGGCGCGAGCCGATGTGGTTGGCGACCTGATCCTGTATGACCTTGAGCCCGAGCGCGTGCGCCCGCTCGACCAACTCGCGCAAGGTCACCATGTCGCCGAAGCGATCTTCGATGGCATAGTAATCGTCCGCGTGATAGCCGTGATAATAGGTGTTCGGACACCAGGGCTTGGCGCACGAATTCAGCCCGTTCCAGTTGTCGTACCAGGGCGTCAGCCAAATGGCGGTGACGCCAAGCTCTTTCAGGTACGGCAGATGGTTGCTGATGCCGCGCAGGTCGCCGCCGTGCCACGCGCGTGGGTTCTTACGATCATTGGCGGCGGGCGGCACACCGGCCGGCGCATCGTTCGCCGTGTCGCCGTTGCTGAAGCGATCCGGCATGATCAGATAGAGCACGTCGTCAGTCGTGATGCCCTGAAAATGTGTAGCCGGATCGAGCGGTTGATTAATGCGGAATGGCACGAGCACGCGCCCGTGCGGGGTCTCGATGGTGAGCGGGTAATCGCCGGGCGGTGTGTGCGGCGTGATCGAGATGTTGACGAACAGGTACGTGCCGGCGGGATTGACGACGACCGCGCTCGCATCCACGCCGGCGCGTGTCGGCAGCACACGCGCTCCGTGCAGGTCGCGCCCGCGCACGAGCAAACGCACCGGATTGATCGTGTGCTGCGCCCACCACGATGGCGGCTCGACTTTCGCGACGGACGGCGCGGCCGTCTGCGCGTGCGCACTGAAGAAGGAACAGGCGAGCAGGCCCAACAGAGTGATATTTAAGCGTGCGGAGCGCGGAAGCGACAGTCTGTTCATAAGGGAATGTCGGGACTGCAAGCTACATTATAGCAGTGCGCAATTGGGTGCGCGCACGGTTTATAGTCGTTTGCATCTGAGTGTAAGCGAGCAATCAGGGCCACTATGCTGGGAGCGCAGGCCTCCTTGCCTGCCATGAGCGCGGTAGCGCGAACAGAGGGACGCGCCATACGGCACGTTGGCAGGCAAGGAGGCCTGCGCTCCCAGCTACATGCCGCGTAATAAACACGAACCACGAGCCTACTGTTTGAGTTTGCGCACGTAGGCGACGAGCGCGGCGATGTCGGCCTTTGAGAGCCGTTTGCCAAAGGCGGGCATGCCGCCCTTCTTGCCGTTCGTGATCGAGTTGGTCAGCCGCCGGTTGTTGATATGCTCGTCCTTCCACCAGCGCGCTGAGGTGAGATCGGTTGCGCCGTAAAGCTCGCCCATTTCGGTCTGGCTGCGCCCGTCTGCGCCGTGGCAACGCGCGCAGTTCTGCATGTAGAGCGTGTGCCCGCGCTCGGCCGGTGAGGACACTTTGCTCTTTGTCTGCTGCGCCGCTTTGTCTTCGGCGGCGCGAGTCGCACGCCCTACGTAACCGCTGCTACAGATAAAGACGAAGAGGAACAAGACCACGCAAGTTTTCAATCTGCCCCGTGTGCGCCAGGCAACTCTCATTCACTGCCCCGCGGCCACGTTGGCCGCTCCTTTCGCTTCGCTTAATTGATGGACGTGCCACGGCACACTCTCGTTGCTCATCTCCGGATGCTTACGCAAGAATTCGTTCGCGACGGCGAAGCCGGCCGGGTCGTCTTTCTGATCAGCGAAAATCTTGGCCTCGCGCCGCGCCTCCTCATTCAGGCCGAGTTTGCGATAGACGAGCATCAGGTTGTAATGCGCCCCGGTGTCTTCCGGATCAATTGCGAGAATCGTTTCATAGCAATTCCGCGCACCCGTGAAGTCGCGCTTGATCTTGCACAGCTCGCCCAACTGTTGCCAGGAGACGCGGTCGCGCGGGAAGGCATCGAGGATGCGCCGCAGATTCGTCTCCGCGAGTTGCAACTCGCCGCGCTTGACGTTGACGCGCGTGCGCTGAAAGAGCGCACGCATGTTGTTCGGCTGCGCGCCCAACACAACGTCGAGCAGTTGCACAGCCGGCTCGTATTGCTCAAGCTCGAACAGCGCGAGCGCGCGATTGGTCTGCGCCATCGGGCGATAGGTCTCGTCTAACTCGGCGGCGCGGGCGAAGGCGTCGGCCGCGAGCGCATACTGCCGATTATCCAAAAGCGCGCTGCCGTAATTATTCCAACGCCGCCAGTCGGGCATGGCCGGCTTCGCGCCCGCGACTATAGACAGCGGCTCGTTCGCACCGAGTTTCAACGTGTACTCGGTCGCGGCCATCGTGACGATGGGATAGTCAATTGATTTGCCGAGCGCGTAGTCCTGAAAGACGCGCGTGAAGCGGCGATAGCGGACGCGCGCCGCCAGATGGAGCGCGCCCTGCGTATTTGCGGGCACGGTGAACTGATAACGCGCCACGTCGGAGCGGCCCGATTGAATCTGATTATTCTGCGCCGTGCTCTTCGTGCGCCAGATGTGATGCTTGTCGTTGAACGAGCCGTCGGCTTTGACGAGATAGGTCTTGTAGCTGTGCGCGCTCTCGTCCAAATAACCGTTGGGCTTGATGAAGCCGGAGTTGAAGAGCGTCTGCCCCGCGTCGTCCTTGACCGTGAACTCGACGTAAGCCTCATAGAAATCGCGCAATTCCGGCGGGAAAGAGTGGCCGATATTTTTGTTCGTGATGACGACATCGGCCGTCACGCGGTCGCCCGCCGCGAGGTCGAACTTGCTGCGATTGAGCGGCGCAAGCAACTCACTGTTGCTCTGCCCCGCCGCTTGCCGCCGCAACGCGAAGATGTCCACGCCGACGGCGTCCGTCTCCAGAAATTTCTTGACGGCTTCGAGTTGTTCAGGAAACTTGTAGAAGGTCGGGATGGCCGTGTTGGCCGCCGCCCAGCGATGCGTGCGCAATGTGCCGTCCTTCGCGGACACGTCGAAGAGCGGCGCAGGCTCTTTCTTCATATGGCACGAGTTACACGTTTCCAGATCGCGCGTGTAGAACGGATGCGGCGTCTCTTTGGCGAACGATGATTGTTGATACTCGTCGGCGACGGCGAAGGCGCGCAAAAACTTGTAGTCGTTCAACTCGTGCGACACTTGCGACTTGTGGCACGCGGAACAGAACTCCGGCGACTTCAGGAGCGGGCGCATCATCGCGCGCCGGTGCGACGGCACGTCGTCAATGATCTCCTGATCGGTCACGTCGAGCAGACGGCGTGTGCCGTCCTCTTGCACGAGCAACGCCGGCTCGCCCATCACGTAACCGCCGATGCCGCGCTTCGTGCCCGCCTGAATGGTGTGACAGGCGATGCACGAGACGCCGTCCTCGTCGAACGGCCGTTTCACCTTCGCGTCTTTCGTCAGCGCGCCGGAGAAGAGCGCGGCCGGGTTATGACACGACTCGCAGTGGCGCGTGAACTCGATGCCGCGCTGCGAGATCAAGTCCTTGACGTTCTTCTGATAGAACGGCTCGCGGAAAGCGTTGCGATGCGCCGACTGCGTCCACTGCGCGTGCGCGTCCGTGTGACACTTGGCGCAGCGCGCGGCCGGGACGAACATCTCGGCCGGGATGAATTTGCCCGTCGTCGTCGTCGCATTGCTCGGCGCGAAGGGATTCGCGCCGAACTTGAAATCGTAGTTCTTCGCGATCTCGTCGTGATAGTTGCGCGGTACGTCGCTGCCGCTGTCAGCCGCGGCCCGGACGATGTAGCCGACGGACGCGAGCACAGCGAGGCAAACGAGCAAGGCCATGCGCCGGCGCGCCCCCTGGGGGGAATGGCTTGATTTAGGCTCGAACATATTCATTAGTTCAGGGAGATTGCTGCAACCGGCCTGCGCCGACGCATATAAGAGTCAACATATTAAAGCCTGCGCGCGGCAAATTCAAAAGCGCGCGTCAGCGTGGCGGCGGTGTGCTGTTCTGATTGTTCGGCTGCGCGGCCGGTGGCTCGTTAGCTGCGCCGTCGCCCGTGCGCTTTTGTTTCTCGTCCAGCCGTTGAAAAACGGCCAACTCTTTCGCCGCTTCGTCCTTCCGTTTCAGCCGCGAGTAGGCCGTGAAGAGTTGATAATGCACGCCCGGATCGTTCTCGTTCAGCTTGACGGCGCGCTGTAACACCGCGAGCGCCTCGTCGTAACGCTTCGTCCTGATCAGCAACCGACCAAGATCGTAGTGCGCGGGAAAATGCTGCGGGCTTAACTCGACGGCGCGGCGCAGATAGCGTTCGGCTTCCGCCTGCGCGCCGCGCTCGCCCGCGATGAAGCCGAGATGCGCCAGCACCTCCGCGTTATCGGGCTGCATGGCGAGCGCACGCTGCATGGACGCCTCGGCTTCGGCGTAAGCATGTTGCCCGCGTTGCGCGAGGCCGACGAAGTAATAGACCTCTGCCTTGGCGGGGAAACGCTGCGCGGCCTGCTCGAAGACGGTGCGCGCCTCTTCGTACTTCTTCAGCCGGAAATATGCGCCGCCCGCGCGCGTGAAGTAGAGCAACTTCGTCGCGTCTTGTTGCAAGGCATGCTCGTAGAAATCGAGCGCCTGTTCGGTGCGCCCATTCTTGACCAGCTCTTCCGCGATCATAAAGTTGGCTTCCGGAAACTGCGGCCGCAGCGCGATCGCCTTGAGCCAGAGATCAATCGCGGGGGCACTGTGCCCGCGCGCTGATTCAATCAGGCCCAACCGGTAGGGCGCTTCCGCATCGTTGGGCGCGAGCGTTGCAGCAGATTCAAGCGCCCGCGCCGCTTCATCCAAACGGTTGAGGTTGTAGAGCGCGACGCCGAGATTGTAGACGACTTCCGGCGTCTGCGGGCGCAAGATGTTCGTGCGCTCGAAGAGCGTGAGCGCACGCGCATAATCGTGCCCGTCGGCCAAGGCAAGACCGAGGGTGAAGAGTACGCGCGGATCGTCCGCGGCGACGCGCTCGATCTGATCGGCCAGATGGTCGGCCTCCTTCGTCCGGCCCGCATGGACGTATGCGTTCGCCAGCGGTAACAGCAGCGACGTGTCCGCGCTGGCCGGCGCGGCGCCGTTCGCCCCTACGCCCGCCGCGCGTTCCAACAGCGGGATAGCGCGTGCATAGTCGCCGCGCGCAAGCAGCAGCGCGCCGAGATTGTACGTCGCTTGCGCATGATCGGGCGCGAGGCGCAAGACCTGTTCAAACGCGGCGACGGCTTGCTCGGCGCGCTTCGTGCGGGCCAGTAGCACGCCGAGGTTGGCGAGCGCGGGCACGGATTTAGGATCAAGCCGCAACGCCTCACGATAGGCGCGCTCCGCTTCATCAGCGCGGCCTAGTTGATCGAGGATCACGCCGAGCAGGTTATGCGCGCGCGCGGCGCGCGGCGCGGCGGCGATGGCAGCCCGGGCGGCCGGTTCAGCTTCGGCAAGTTGGCCCGTCTGCAATAACGCCGCGGCCCGTTCGAGTAGCGGCCCGCCGCCGTCCGTCGGCACATTGGGCGCAGGCTGGGCCGCGTTGCTACCGCGCGCACGCGTGCGCTGCGCAGCGGTCGGCTGTAATGACCAAGCGCAGAGCAATGCAACGCAGACGAGCGACCAGAGAATGCGCCGGCCCGCGCCTGTCTGTAACCGGTGGATATTACCCTTCATCTCTTTGACTACAACTCAACGCGCGGCCATGGCCTCAGCAAAGTTGCTCTCGTCTTCGGGCGGCACACTGATGATCTTGCGCGCGATCTCTTTCGCACCAATCGCGCCCGCCACGCTTATTTTGCCGGAGACGAAGCCGATGCGGACGCGAAAACCAGCGGGCGTCTTTTCATCGCGCCACCAGTAACGCTCCATCTTACGGTCGCTCGTGTAGCCCACCGAATAGCGGTCGTCATACTGCTTGCCGAGCGTGCGATGACTATCGAGCACATCCGTGTCCGCCACGCCCGTGATAGAACCGGACGGCGGTAGATGCAAATCATCCATGTGCGGCTGCTTGGCATACTCAAGAATGATCTCCTTCACCCACTTGCCGTCAGCAAAGATGATCTGCACGTTCCCTGACGGCAAATCTTTATAGAGCACGCGGATGTCTTTGCCCTCGCGGCGCAAGGCGTCGGGCTTCTCTTTGCCGGCGGGGCGGCCCGAGTTACGAAAGATCGTCTCCAGCGCGGTGGAGACATCCATGCCGAGCTTAACGCCATAGATGTCCGCGTCGTGTGGGCTGACTTGCGCCACTGCGGAACTGAAGCAGAACGCGCCGCAGAATAAAGCTGTGATAATGAACCGCATGTTTAGTTGCCTTCTCCGTTGTCTTGTTTGCCTGTGTCGTTAGTTGGGCGGGGGCGCAATAGGTTCAGTTGGCGCGCCGCGATGCGCCGCGTGGAGTTGTTTGACGACCGCGCTCTCGTTGGCAGCGTCGGCGGTGCGGCCCAAGCGACGATATGCGAGCGCGAGTTGATAATGCGGCTCAGGATTTTGGGGCGCGAGTTGGGCGGCGCGGAGCAGATGCTCGATTGCTTCAGCGGCGCGCCCCGTGCGGACGAGCGCACGGCCCAACGCCACACGCGCTTCATACAGTGCGCCGTCAAGCTCGACCGCGCGGCGCAATTCATTGATGCCTTCAGCGATCTGTGCGCCGCCCTGCTTGACGAGCAGCGCGCCGACGCCGAGATGACCTTCGGCGCTGTCCGGCTGGACGACGAGCAACTCGCGATAAGCGAAGAGCGCGTGCTCGTCGTCCTGCGCCGCTTCGAGCGCGGTCGCGAAAAAGAAGCGCGCTTGCGCATCATTGGGGCGCAGGGCGATGGCGGCACGAAACGCGTTGGCGGCTGCCGCCGGATCGCCTGTGCCGTAGAGGGCACGCCCGAGCGCGAACTGCGCGTCGAAGTTTTGCGGCGCGAGCATGACCGCCTTCCGCACCGACGTGAGCGCGCCTGCACCGTCGCCCTTAACCGCCAGGATGACGCCGAGCAGCACGAGCGCGTCGGCCGTCTCAAGCCGCACACCGTCGCCTGCACCCACACCGGGCGCAGTGGCAGTCGCTTCCGCGTAGGCGGCGGCGGCGCGGGCCAACGGCTCGGCGGCGGCGGGCCGGCCGGTGTTAAAGAGCGCGAGTGCGCCGCCATAGAGCGCGTGCGCGTCTTTCGGCGCGACGGCGATGACGGCGTTGAAAATACGCGCGGCGGCCGCGTAACGACCGGCGCGGGCTAACTCGAAGCCGTACGTGCGCGCCTCATTGATGACTGCTTGATCGCGCGGACTCTGTTGCACGCGCGCGAGCACGAGATTCAACCGCTCGCTCTCGTCGCGTGCATTCGTTGTCTGCGCGCGGACGGCGACAGGCACGCACAAAAGGCAGAGGACAAGCACGCGCGCCCAACGGGATAGAGCGTGGTGGCGTGTGCTTATCATAAGTAACGCTTGGCTGGTTACGCGCCCACCCGGCGCGCTGAAAAAAGTGACGGGTGGCGAACATGAAACAGCTTGCTCGCCACCCGTCGTGTTGCGCCCTGTGGACGCGCGCGGGCTGCTCTGTGGCCCGTGCGCGTCGTTAGAAGAGCAGCTTAATCGAGAACTCCAGTTGTCGCTGGTTCGAGTTGGCCCGGTCGAGGCCGAAATCGCCATTGTTGATATCGGCGTTCGGGCGATAGTGGTTGATGTGATTCAGAACGTTGTAAGCCTGTATACGCAGTTGCACGTTGAAGGCTTCGCTGATCGCCGGCACGGGGATGTTCTTGAACAACGAGGCGTCCCAGAACTCCTGGCGCGGGCCGCGGAAGATGTTGCGCCCCGACGTGCCGAACTTCGATCCACCCGGCAGGCTCGCGAAGATCGGCGTGACCGCGTTACGGAAGGCCGCTCTGTTCAACTGCCGCGTGCTGCCGGACGGGATGGCGAACGGATCGCCGATGATGTCGGCACGCCCGCTGCTACCGGTTACGCTGAAGACCGGCCCCGATTGAATCTGGATCACGTTGTTGAGTTGGAAGCCCCCGATAATGTAGTCGAGCGCCTTCGGAAGGTCGCTCCCGAATTGCCGCCCGCGCCCGAACGGAATGTCATAGACGTTCGAGAAGGTGAACCGATGCCGCACATCGAGATCGGAGTTAGCCTTGTCGAGACTCAGCCCGATGACGGGGTTCGATGGCCCGCACCCACTCGCGCCCGGCCCCTGTATGCAAAAGCCGCCGGGCGTGTTGTCAAGCGCGTGCGCCCACGTGTAGGTCGAGAGGATCGACAAGCCCCGCGAGAAGCGTTTCTCCAATTTAGTCTGGAGCGAGTCGTACCACGACTTGCCGTTGTAGTTCTCCGTGACGACGTTGTTGAAGGGCACGAGCCGTGCGCCGTTGTCGTTCGTGCCGATGTTCTGGATGACGAGCAGATTGCGCCCGCGCGAAGCAACGTAACCGGCCTCGGCCAGCCAGTTCGGCCAGAACTCGTACTGCGCCGTCAGGTTGTACTGATGATAAATCTCTTCCTTGCGGTCGGGGTTGTTGTAGAAGATTTGCGAGCCTGCGTTGGGGCGGAACGTGTCGGGCGGCAGCGTCAAAGATGGGACGGGCGGCCCGGCCGAGAGCGGCAGATTGCCCGCAATGTCAGCGAAGTTGAGATTGTAGCCGCCGCCGCCCAGAAAGTTATTGCTGAGCGTGACGCCGCTACCGGCCACGTCGGTAGCGTAGAGCAACCCGTAGCCGCCGCGCAGGACGAACTTCTTGTCCTCGCGCAGCCCGCTCCAAGCGAAGCCGATGCGCGGGCCGAAGTTGTTGCGGTCGGTCTCCACGCCGCCGCGCCCGTGCGGCGAATTCGACGTGGTGCGGATGAGATTGCCGGTCGCCGGATCGAAGTTCGACTGCCGGTCGTAGCGCTCGGTCTGCGGCGTGAACACGTCATAGCGCAAGCCGAGGTTGAGCGTCAGATCAGAGCGTGCCTTCCAGTCGTCCTGCACGAAGAAATCAACTTCTTTGTTGGACAGGTACGGGATGCCGGTCGGGATGCCGCGCGAGAGGGACGAAGGCTTGTAGCCGAGCAACAAATTGGTGATGGCCGAACCGGATTCTTGTGGCCCGATGGGCACATCGTTGCGCTGGCCAAAGAAGCCGTTGTTGTTCTGGATCGCGCTGGTATAGACCGTGTTTGACTTCGCATTGCCCGCGCGCCCGGAGTCCAGGTTAGCGTTCTGGCGTAGGCGTATATCGCCGCCGAACTTGAAGGTCTGGTTGCCGTGAATGACGGTCAGGGTGTTGCCGAAAAAGAAGTTGTTCGAGGTGAAATAGAACGGGCCGCCGTCGCCGGTGAACTCAACATCGCTGGGCTGCGCCGTGTTGCCGACGATACCGAGCAGGATCGTGCCGGAACAGCCCACGCCGCAGATGTTCGTGCGCGGGATGCCGAGGTCTTGCGCGTTGGTCGGCGAGAAGCCGAGCGCGCCGCCGACGCCGGGATTGAAGATGCCGATGTTAACGCGCGTGTAACCGGCCCGCGCATCGTTCACCACGTTCGGGCTGAAGGTGTGCGTATCGCCCAAAGCGACCTGCCGCGAATTACCGAACTCGTTACCCGCGCCGAAGCCGGAAGCCAGATCCTTGCCGTTGGGCGAACTGCCGAGCGGGAAATTGTTGTCGCGGTTGCGCGCGTTGGTTGATTTGCTGTAGCGCCCGAAGACGGTGTTTGTCGCAGTGACGTTGTGATCGAGTTTGACGTCATAGCCATCGGTGTTGGCCCGCTCGCTGCGATTGCGGTTGAAGTTGTTCGTCAGCCCGCCCTGGGTCGGCAGCGGAAAGGCGTTCAGGTAATTGAAGGCCACTTGATCGAACTGGTTTGAGGGTATGACGTTGCCGGGGAACGGATTGCCGTTGCGGTCGAAGATCGTGCCGCGCGTGAAGGTGCGCCCCTGATAGGTGGTGGTCTCACCGGGCCGTAAGAATTCGGAGAAGTCGCCGGCGCGCTGCCGCGCCGTCGGCACCGTGACGAAGCCGAACTCGCCGCCGAAGGCCGGCGTGCCGTTGCGCTGCCCGTTGTACGAGACGAAGAAGAAAGACTTGTTCTCGCCGTTATAGAAGAGCGGCCCGCCCTCGCCGAAGCGCGGCAGGTAGATGGGGCCGCCGACCGTGCCGCCGAAGTTGTGCGTGACGAAGTTGGGCGGCTGCCGGTTGTTCGTCGGCTTCGCGCTGGCGGCGCGACCTTGATAGAACTCGTAGACCGTGCCGTGGACTTTATTCGTGCCGGACTTGAATGTGGTTGAGACAATCGCGCCGCCCGCACGCCCCGACTCAGCCGAGGGGACGCTCGTCTCAACCTTGAACTCTTGTATCGCATCCGGGTTCGGATAGATACCGATCTGGCCGAACTGCGACTCGTTGTTGTCCACCCCGTCGAGTGTGAAGTTGTTGTTCGTCACGCGCGCACCGTTGGCGGAGATGACCGAACCGCCCGACTCGCGAAAGCGCGTGGACTCGGTCGAACTGCCGACCGGGCCGGAGCCGTTGCTGAAGCCGCCGCCGCCGCCGATGGTCGAAGAGACGGGGCGCGTCACGCCGGGCGAGAGCGCGGCGAGCAGCGTGAAGTTGCGCTGCGGGATCGGCAGGTCGGTCACTTGCCGGCCCGTGATGATGTCGCCGCGCACGCTCGTCTCGCTTTCGACGATGGGCGCGTCGCCGGTGATGGTGACGACATCGCCGCCCACGCCGCCAATCTCGAGTTGTGCATCAATGGGCACACGCGAGTTCGTCTCGACCGTGATCTTGTCGCGCACCTGCGTCTTGAAGCCGGTGGCCTCGACTGTCACTTTGTATTCGCCCGGCGCGAGATTCGGGATCGTGTAGATGCCGTCGTCGCCGGTCGTGGCTTCGCCGGCCTCGTTGGTCGCCAAGTTGCTGGCCGTGACCTTCGCCCCGGTGACGAACGCGCCATTTGGGTCTTTGACCGCGCCGGTGATCGTGCCTTTATTGTTTTGCGCGTAGAGCGGCACGCAGAGGGCCGCGCAACAAAAGAGTAGCACCGCCAGACGGGCGCATGTTTGCTTCAATGTCCACTGTTTTGTCATAGCTTGGTCCTCGCCTGTGGGAAATGCCGTCTAAGGTTTGGCTCTTAACTGCACATGACTTGAGGCTGAGCGGAACTGTCAGCGCATCCGAGCCGCAATGGCAGGAGTTAAACCTCATGGGCCAGTATCAAAAATTTAGCTTAGCAACCTAGAGAACGTATCGTGGGTAGTTTGTTGTTTATCTGAACGAAGGTCTTTTAATACAGAGTTCACCTGGTTGTCAAATAGTTTTGGCCCATTTACTCCGTATTGCCCGTTGCCCAGCGGCGCTTGGCTTCGTCAATCAGCCGATTGTTTTGTTCACAAGAGAGATCGGCCGCGGCCGGCGCGCCGAGTTGCGGCGGATACTGATGCGCTGTGTAGACCGGATAGGCCTCTGTGCGCAGATGCGCGAGCATGTGATGACCGCGCCGCGCGGCGCGCTCGTGCCGGAGCGCGGAGATGTCCACCGGTGCGACGACGATGCGCTCGCCGGGGCCGGGCGAAGCTTCAGCGAGGATGCGCCCGTCGAAGTCCACGACCTGACTGCCGCCCGGCCACGAATAAGGCGGATAGTGTTTCAAACTCGCGCCCTGATTGGCGGCGACGACGTAAGCCGTGTTCTCCAGCGCGCGGCAACGATTCACAATCGTCCACCAACTCATCGGCTCGGTCGCGCCCCACGGGTCCATGTAGGCCGAGACGCGCACTAACACCTCCGCGCCGTTGGCGGCGAGTTGGCGGATCGCTTCGGGGAACAACCAGTCGTAACAGATCGCGCAGCCGATGCGGCCGATGGGCGTGTCGGCGACGGGAAAGAGCGGCTCGTCGTAACCCGCGAGATCGTGCGGGCTGGTATGAACCTCATACGGCAGCCACGTGTTCACCTTGCGATATTTATAGAGGACGCCTTGCGGGCCGATGAGGCAAGTCGTGTTGAAGACCGCACCCGGCCAACGCGGATCGACTTCGAGCATCGTGCCGCTCTGGATGTAGATGTCGTGCTCGCGCGCTTTCTGTTCGAGGCGCTCGGTATGCTCGTTCGGAATGGAGACGGCGAGTTTCGCGCGCAACTCGGTGAGCGTGGCGAAGACCGGCGCGGCGTGCGCGAATTCGGGAAAGACCACAAGGCGCACGGGCAAAAACGGCGCAGCCCCGGCGACGGCCGCATCAATCATAGCGCAAATGCGCTCCGTGCTCCGGCGCATCTCGCGCCGCTCAAGCGGGTTCGGCTGATCGGTCTGACAGGCGGCGACGGAGTAACGTATGTGATTCATAGGTTGGTTATCAGCGGGGCATTATTAAGTCCCGCTTGAGTGTAGCTAAGATCATTTTTAACACAGAGAACACAGAGAAAGCCCCTGTGATCTCTGTGTATCCTCTCTGCCCCCTGTGTTGAACCAATCTCTCCCGACGTTCAAGCTGACCATCTCATCGTCACTCATCACGTCCCGCCAACGGCACTAACGGACGTACCACCACGCGCGTGTTGTAACGTTCGAGATAATCAACATGCGCCTTCGTTAGCGGGTATGCTTCGGGCGCGGTGTACGGATACTTGCGCATGCCGTGAAACGGGAGCGGCGCGAGCAGGTCGGGACTGGCCGAGTGCAGGTTCATCTCTTTGCTGAAGCCGTCGGCGTAGAGCAGAAAGGTGCGCGTCCAGCCCGATGGCAGCGCGGGCAATGTTGTCGCGTCGAACGCGAGACTTAGCTCGTCGCCCGTGCGCGAGACGACGAACATGTCATCCGTCGCCGTCAATAGCTCTCGCACGTCGCCCACGCGCGTGTAGCGACCGGGGAAGGCTCGCCACGGCGAGACCTGCGTCACGCGCGCGTAATCGTAACTCAAAGGCTCGCGCCCGTCCGGTTTAAGCTCTTGCGAGAAGCCGCGCCAGCGCAACTCTGCGCGGACGGGATCGAGGCGCGTCAACTGTAACCCCGCCGCGTCGTCCGCCGTGCCCACTTGAATCCGATCCCAATAGACGCGCAGGTTCGTCACAAGGCGCACTTCCCTGTGCGCCGATAAAAACTTGCCCGTCAGATCAACTATCAGCGTCTGCGGCCGCCCGACCGGGATGCCGATATTCGCAATCACCGTCTGCCACTGCCCGCGCGCGTCTTTGACCTGCAACGCGGGCGGCTGTTGCGCGCGACCTTGCTGCGTGGCGGCCACGTTGTCGCTCGAAAAAGCGTAGTCCGTCCAGCCCGTGAGCAAGAGCAACACGCGCTGTTGTTGCGCCGCATGATCGGCGCGGCCGAGATCGAGCGTCAGCGTGTGCGGCGCGGCGTAACCGCGTATCGGCGCAAGCGCGAAATCGTCCAGGTAGCGGCGATCAAGTTTGGCGATCTGCGCGCGCACATCATGGCCATGATCGTCGTGCGCCGCGACGGGCGGATGCGGCGCGCGCGTTGCATAGAGTTTGAATGGTGGCGGCTGTTCCCGTAAGCCTTCATCGGGATAGACCTCTGTGCCCTGCGGGTGCGCGACGGCGACGAGTTGCAAGCGATCAACGAAGAGCGCCTCTTCCAACTCGTTCGTTACGCGCAACTCATACCGCCCGGCGCGCGGCTTCAGTTGCTCGGCGCGGATGCGCACGTACTCGTCCGGGTCGGGTGTGTTGTAGAGGCCGGGCGCGAGCCAGTCGCCCATCTCGCCGCCGCCCATGAAGTCGGTCACGAACTCGAACCGCGCGCCGTTCCACGTGTAGAGGAACGGGCACGAAGAAGGTTTGCGATCAAGTTCGGTGATAGACAGCACGGCGACAGTCGGCGCGTTTCGTTGTGCGCGTCCCTGCGTCTTCGTTCCCCGCACGCGGGGCAGCACGATTGCCTCGCTCTCCGTCTCGGCCTGCACCGTGCCCGAAGGCCACTGCACGCGCACGGCATCGGGGGCGGCGCGACGCCCCAGCCCGAACAGCACATCTGCGGGCGCGGGCGCAGGGCTGGCGGCGTAAGTCTCGATACGTTGTTGCAGACTGCCCGCGCGCAACTCGATCTTCGCCTCGACCGCGCTGCGATTGCTCACGCGCCCGTTGAGCCGCACACGCACCGAACGATTGCGATTGCCGCCATCGTTGCGCGCAACTCGCAGCCCACCGCCCGGCACGCCGAAGATGATGTCCGTGTCGCCATCGCCGTCTATGTCGCCGGCGGCGAGCAAGCGCGCACCTGCAAGCGGGCCGCTGATCGGGCCGATCTCGGCCTTTAAGCCCCGCGTGGCCTTGTCGCTCACGTCCACCCAGTCATCGCCCGTGTTGCGCCAGATGCGCAACTCTATATGCACACCATCGCCGCCTGTTGTGACTACGGTCACGAGATCGAGCAGACCGTCGTTGTCGTAGTCAAGGAACTGCGCCGCATTATTATATTTGGCCGCTGGCGATAGCGGCGCGACCGGCAATTCACCCGGCCCGCGCTTGAGTTGAAAATGATCTCTGCCGTCGCTCAGCGCGAAGTCGCCCGTTGCCCCACGACCAAAATAAAAGTCAATGAAGCCATCCTTATTCACGTCGCCCACAGCGACGCTGGACGAGACTTTGAGTTCTTCTGCACCAAGACCGGCGGCGACGGCGACATCATTAAAAGTGCCGTCGCGCATATTGCGCCAAAGTGTCATTCCGTTGTCGGTAGCGACTAGGAGGTCAACATCGCGCCGGTTGTCGAAGTCGGTCGGCACAACTGCGGATGCCGCGAACGCGCCGGAGAGTTTTGCCGCCGCCGTCTGATCGGTGAATGTGCCGTCGCCGTTGTTGCGCAGCAGAAGACACGGTGCGGGTGGCATCGTCATACCTATGGTGTAAAGAGTGTTCGAGGGGCGCGACTCCTCTTGCTTCCGCCCATCGCCTAATACTTTCAACGTCTCTGCGGCGTCGGCGCTGCCGGCGATGAAGATGTCGAGGTCGCCGTCGTGGTCGTAGTCGAAGAAGGCAGCGGCGCGCGCGAGGTATGGATAGTTGGGAATCTCGGCGGCGGTGTTTACGTCCGTGAATTGGCCGTTGCCATTGTTGTGATAAAGGGCGCTCGCGTTGTAGCGCAGGATGAAAAGATCAGGCCGGCCGTCGTTATCATAATCGCCCGCGATTGCGCCTGTGCCGGCACCCGTCGCCGTCTGCGCCAGCCCGCCCGCCTGCGCCGTCACGTCCGTAAACTTCCCGCCATCGTTGCGATAGAGCCGCTGCGACCTACCCGACACTTCGAGCAGGTCCAGGTCGCCGTCACCGTCATAGTCGAAGAGCAGCACCGCGCCGCTGTTCTGATCAAGAATTGTGTTTGTTAAGGGCCAAGCATCGGGGGCGGGGCGCGGCAGGACGCGTGCAGTCACATCGGTGAAGACAACATCAGGCGTGCGCCTGTCCACCAGATCAGGCTCCGCGCCGGTTGAGACGACGGCTTCGGCGTAGCGGCCTTGCTCAAGATAATTCTGGCCGAGGGTTGTGCCCGCGCCGCTCTGGCGCAACTCCTGCGAACGTTGCAGGAAGCGTTGCCCTTCTTCGCGCTGATTGGTGCGGACGAGCGTCGTGCCGAGATTGTAGAGCGCGGTGACGTTGTACGGTTCGGCGACGAGCGCGGCACGAAAAGCGTTGCCGGCCGCCGCATAGTCGCGCCGTTGCGCATAGAGTTGGCCGAGATTGATGTGCGCGCCCGCGTCGCGCGGATCGATCTCTAAGACGCGGTGAAAGGCGGCGATTGCTTCGTCCGTGCGATTCTCGGCGCGGGCGATGAGACCGAGGAGGTAAGGCGGTTGCGGCGCGGCGGGCGCGAGTTGCGCGGCTTGGGCGGCGGCGCGTTGCGCGGCTGCGAGGTCGGGCACGTAGTATGCGGCGATGGCGAGATTGATCTGCGCGAGCGGCAGGTGCGGCGCAAGCCTGAGCGCGCGTTGAAACTCCGCCACCGCATCCCGCGCCTTGAACTGTTCGAGCAGCGCGACGCCGCGATTGTTCGCGCGATAGGCCGACTCGCGTGCGGCTGAGAACTCAGGCGGCGGCAGGGGCCGCGCGCCGCGTGCCTGCGTGCGCCGCTGCGCTGAAGTTGTGCGCGGCCGCCAACCGCCCAGCGCGGTCGCGCAGCACAGCAACACCAACCCATAAAAAAGTGTGCGCCGCGCTGGCATTTACTTCGCTGCGATCAAAACGTAGTTGCGCCCGCTGTAGAGCCGCACGCCGTCCGCGCTTCTTTGCATCATCAATGGGCGCGGGCGACGCAGGCGCGTGTCCTTCTCCACCGCGACGCTCAGCACGCTATGGCCGCCCACGTCATAGATGTTCAACTTGCCGTCATCCGTGAAGCCGAAGCCGTATGCGCCTGTGCTTAATGTTTCGTTCTGCACGCCGACGGGCGAGTCCGTGATGAGAAAGCCCTCGTAGGTAGCGCGCACGTCGGCCGAGTAGCCGGACGTGTCCACGAGACCGGCGACCACGTAGCGGTTCGCGCCGAGGCGCGCGGCGGCGGCGTTGCGCATCTGCGTCGGCGCGCTCTGCCCGGAGTAATAGAAACCGGGCGGCACGACGCGCGTGAGTTGCGCGCCCGTCAGCACGACCGGCGCGTCCTGCGCCAGCGCGGGTACGGCCGCTAGGCAAAGAACTGCGAGCACGGAGCATGCGAGCAGGTGGCGGCGGATAGTCGTCATACGTCCTCCCGGCGAGATGATATGTACGGCGTTGCTTAATGTCAGTGGCTTGTGCCTTTCGCGCGCACTGTACTCTGCCGATCTTTGCCTGTAAAGTGAGCGCGTCGCACGCACGTCTCGTCTCCCGCCGGCCGGCGCGCACTTGAAACTGTCAGATGAACTGCACATCAGGGTTTTCCCCGCCACATTTCGTCACACACAACTGCCGCGCGCTCGCGCTCGCGCTGTTCTTGACCTGCGCATACAACGCACGCGCACAACAACCAAACGCATCGCCCACACCGCCGCCGCGCACGGGTCGCTCATATAGCAGCGGCGATCCGACCGGTAAACCGCCGCCGCCCGCGCCGCAAGCGCCCTCGCCCGTGACCTTCGCGGACATCACCGCGCAGTCCGGCATCGCGTTCAAACACGTCGCGTCGCCGACCACGCGCAAGTATCTGCCGGAGACGATGGGCGGCGGCGTCGCGCTGTTTGATTACGACAACGACGGGCGGCTGGACATCTATTTCACCAACGGCGCAAGCCTGAGCGATCCGATGCCCGCCGGCGCGCAGCCTGACAAACGCGATCCGCGCTTTTGGAATCGACTTTATCAACAGAAACCCGACGGCACGTTCATGGACGTGACCGAGCGCGCGGGCGTGCAAGGCGCAGGCTACAGTTTCGGCGCGGCGGCCGGCGATTTCGATAACGACGGCTTCGTCGATCTCTACGTCACCGCTTACGGCGGCAACATTCTTTATCGCAACAAAGGCAACGGCACGTTCGAGGACGTGACGAAGCAGACGGGCGTCGGCGCGTCTGGCTGGTCAACGAGCGCGGGCTGGCTCGACTACGACCGCGACGGGCGGCTCGATCTCTTCGTCCTGCGCTACATGGATTGGGACTTCGTGCGCGGCGATCTCGTCTGCGGCGACCCGCGCGTGCGCGCCTATTGTCACCCGGATAATTTTAAGCCCGCGCTCAATTTGCTCCTACATCAAAAGTCGGACGGCACGTTCGAGGACGTGAGCGCGCGGAGCAAGATCGCGGACGTGCCCGGCAAAGGTCTCGGCGTCGCGTTCGCCGATTTCGACGCGGACGGTCTCACAGACATCTTCGTCGCCAACGACAGCGTGCGCCAGACCCTGTTTCGCAACAACGGCGACGGCACGTTCGAGGATGTCGCGCTCCTCTCCGGCGCGGGCTACGACGAGAACGGCAAGACCTTCGCCGGCATGGGTGTGGATGCGGCCGATTATGATAACGACGGGCTGCCCGACGTTTTTATCACCACGCTCTCCAACGAGACCTATCCGCTCTATCGCAACAACGGCGATCTGACGTTCACCTACGTCACGCAGACGACCGGCGTCGGGCAAATCTCTTTGCTCTATTCCGGCTGGGGCACGCACTTTCTCGATGCCGACAACGACGGCCTGCGCGACCTCTTCGTCGCGCAGGGGCACGTGCTGGACACGATTGAACAGACCACGAGCTATCTCAAATACAAACAGACGCCGCTCTTGCTGCGTAACACCGGCAAAGGCTTCGTCAACGTTTCGCTGGCGGCAGGCGCACCGTTTAATGTCGCGCTCGCGGCGCGCGGCGCAGCCTTCGGCGACATAGACAACGACGGCGACACGGACATCGTCCTCGCACAGACGGACGGCCCCGCCCTCGTCCTGCGCAACAACGGCACGAAGAACCACTGGCTCGGCATCAATCTCGTCGGCACGAAAACAAATCGCCAGGCCTTCGGCACGCGCCTCGTCGTCACGGATGCGACCGGGCGCAGACAGACATTCGACGTGACCAACGCCGGCAGCTATCTTTCCTCAAGCGACCCGCGCATGCTAGTCGGTCTCGGCACGGCAACAAGCGTCAACTCAATCGAGCTTCGTTGGCCGAGCGGCGTGAAGCAGACGATTAACAAGCCGGAGTTTGATCGGTATCTGACGATCAAAGAAACGCCTTAATGCTTTCGACAACAATGCCACGCCCCTTCACGCTTTGACATGCAACGGAGCGGTTTGTATTTTGATGGCGCACTCGCGGCGGCGAGCCGCACCGAAGTTTCTATTTGCTCAAACGAGAACAATTGATGTCGCACTTAAATCCTACCCGCGCCCTGTGTGCGCGTTTCGTCATCGCGCTGTGCCTGCTCTACTCAGTGCCCGCTTCCTTCTTCGCACAGACGCCTGCGCCGTCACCACAACAAGGCGGCATGGGCGCGGTCTCGACTGGCGAGGCGCGCACCTATACGTCGAAGCGCACCATCGGCATCGTCGATCCGAAAGCGCCGGTCGTGTTTGAAGACGTGACCGCGAAGACCGCGCTTGTAAACTTTAAGCACCATGCAGGCAGCGCGGGGAAAGATTTCATCCTCGACGCGCCATCGGGCGGCGTCGCCATCTTCGATTATGACGGCGACGGCAAGCCCGACGTTTATCTGCTCAACGGCTCGACCGTCGCCGCCATGCAGGGCAAAGAGAAAGCGCCGCGCGCCGCGCTCTATCGCAATCTCGGCAACTGGAAGTTTGAAGACGTGACGGACAAGGCGGGCGTCGGGAACGAGCGTTGGGGCTTCGGCGTCGCCAGCGGCGATTACGACAACGACGGCCGGCCCGACATGTTCATCGGCAACTACGGCGTCGCGCGGCTCTATCACAACAACGGCGACGGCACGTTCACGGACATGGCGGAGAAACTTGGCGTCGCACGCAAAGGTTGGAGCACGGGCGCGACGTGGGGCGATTACGACGGCGACGGTCGGCTCGATCTGTTCGTGCCCGGCTATGTTGATTTCGATCCGAAGAACCCGCCGCCAAGTCCGGCGGACGCGGGCAAGCCGGGCGGCGTCGCGCAAAACTTTTGCCAGTTTCGCGGCGTGCCCGTCATGTGCGGCCCGCGCGGGCTGAAGGGCGAAGGCGACACGCTCTATCACCAGAAAGCAGATGGCACGTTTGAAGACGTGAGCGCGAAAACGGGCACGAGCGATCCGCAAGGTTATTACGGTTTCTCGTCCGCGTTCGTGCATGCGAACGACGATGCCTTGCTCGATCTGATCGTCGTCAACGATTCGACGCCGAAGCTGCTTTACATCAACAAGGGCGACGGCACGTTTGAGGAGGTCGGCTACGAATCGGGCATCGCCTTGAACGAGAACGGGCGCGAGCAAGCGGGCATGGGTCTCGGCGTTGGCGACTACGACAACGACGGGCGCGTAGATTTTTACATCACCAACTTCTCCGACGACTCGAACACGCTCTACCACAACGACGGCGAAGGCAACTTCACTGACGTGACCTTCCAAGCCGGGCACGGCGAGGTCACGATTCCCTTCCTCGGCTGGGGCGCGAGTTTTCTCGATTATGATAACGATGGCTGGAAGGACGTGTTCGTCGTCAACGGTCACGTCTATCCGTCGGTGGACGAACATCCGTGGGGCACTTCGTGGGCGCAGCAGCCGCTGCTGTTTCGCAATCTCACGAACGGGCGCTTCGAGCGCGTCGCCGCCGCGCCCGGCAGCGGTCTCGCCGCCGCGTGGCCCGCGCGCGGTCTCGCCATCGCCGACCTCGACGGCGACGGCCGCCTCGACGCCGTCATCAACAACTGCGACACATACCCAACCGTCCTGCGCAACGCCACGACCGCAGCGAACCACTGGCTGACCTTGCGTCTCGTCGGCGACCCCACGAAAAAAAGTCCGCGCGACGCGACCGGCGCAATCGTCTACGCTACCACCGGCAAACTGCGCCAGCGGCTCGACCTCGTCAGCGGCGCAAGCTTCGCCTCCAACAACGACCCTTGCCTGCACCTCGGTCTCGGCGCGGCCGCGAAGCTCGACAAACTGGAAGTTAAATGGCCCGACGGCACGCTCGAACCCGTCAGCGTGCCGGGCATTGATCGCGTCGTGACGATCACGGAAGGCAAAGGCGCGAAGTGAAGGCTGGGAGCGCAGTCAACCGACGGGCGAATAACTTACTGCCCGAAAATCTGCCTGGCAGTACAGGTAAATCCGGGCAAGAGCGGTGAGATTAGTTCATCATCATCCGTCAAAGTGGCCGCTAAGTTAAGGGTGCGATTTTCCAGCCGGTAGATTTCCAGCGTGCGCGTTTCGGGGTCGGCGATCCAATACTCCGCGACGCCATACTTGCCATAAGCCTGTCGCTTCATCACGCGGTCGCGCCGCGCATTCTCCTTGCCCGGCGACACGATCTCGACGGCCAGCGCGAGGGCCTCACTGATCCGCTCGTCCGCGCCGAGTCTGACAAGCTGCTGCGCAGTGAGGAAGACAACATCAGGGATGGCCGCATTGTAGTCGTCAAAGATCACGCCCGGCGTGGGCCACATCTCGCCAACCGGATTCTGTGCCAGATAGTTTTTGATGAGGGTGACAAGATTGGCGAGGATTCGCTGATGCGACAGGCTGGGTGCGCGCGACACGTAAAGCTCTCCTTCAAACAGCTCATAGCGATTGCCATCGTCCGGCAGCAAGTCCAAATCGGCGACCGTCATGAGCGGCTCAACTTTAGCTGACATGTGAAACCTCCGACCGGCTACGCCTCTTATAGTCAAGCAGATGCTCGCGCGGCCGCGATGATAACACCATTTCAGGCCGCCGACACGGACGCGAACTTGCGCGCGAGGACGAGGCTGAGCGCGCCCATGAGCGTGGGTTGATCGCCCAACGTGGAAGCAACGATGCGGGCGGAGGGGAGACCGCGGCGGATGCTGCGATGAATGGTCTCGCCGAGCGCGTCGGCGACGAGCGGCCAAGCGCGGGCGATTGCGCCGCCGACGACGACCGCTTCGGGGCTGAGACCGACGATCAGATTCGAGATGCCGATGCCGAGATAGTGCGCGGTCTCTGTCAGCGCATCAATGGCGGCGCGCTCACCGGCGAGGGCGCGGTCAACGATCTGGCCGAGCCGGAGCGCGTCCGCGTTCGCGCGCTGACCCGAAAGGTGTGCGTAACGCACCACGGCCGCGCGGCCCGAGGCGAACGCTTCCCAGCAATCGTGATTGCCGCACGAACAGGCAACGGGCGCGTCCGCGCCGACGATCATGTGCCCGAACTCGCCCGCCGCGCCGCGCTCGCCGCGATAAATCTGCCCGTCGAAGATGATCCCCGTGCCGATGCCCTCGGCGACGAGCACCAAAATGAAATCGCGCGCTTCGCTCACTTCCGGTCGCCCGAACCACAACTCGGCGAGCGCAGCCGCGTTCGCGTCGTTGTCCACGATCACGTCGAAGCCGGTGGCGCGTGAGACGCGCTCGACCACGGCCCAGTCGCGCCACTTAAAATACGGGATGTAGATCGCGCGCCCGTTGTCCGGATCGACGAGACCGGGCAGAGAGAGGCCTATGCCCTCGATGGTTTGCCCGCCTGCCCCTTGCGCGAAGCGACGCACGCTCTCGACGATCAACGCGGTCAACTGCTCCGGCGCGGCGCAACGCGGAAACTCCGCGCGTTCGAGTAAACGCCCGGCCAGATCGCAGGCGGCGATGGTCGTGCAAGTGGGCGTCACGTCCACGCCGATGGCCATGCCGCCCGACGCGCGCAGGCGCAACAGCGTGGGGCGGCGCCCGCCGGTAGATTCGCCCTCGCCGATCTCTTCGATCAGCCCTTCGGATTTTAAATCTTCGACGATAGTTGAGATGGTCGAGCGTTGCAGCGCGGTCTCGCGCGCGATCTCCGCGCGCGAGATCGGCTCGCGGTCGCGTACGTAGTTGAGCACGATCTGGCGATTGATGTCGCGAATCGTGCTGGAGCGGGCAGCCTGCGCTTTTTTCAGATCAATGCGTCGCATTTCTCAACCTTCGGGGATGACACTGTTGGAATCGTGCCCGTGGGCCTGCTGGCGGTGAGAATCTTTGCTCCGACCGGCGCACTTTATCTTGTAGTGCTTAGCTCACGCCCAAGTCAACACTTTTTCTGCGGCGTCTGTTTTGCCGGAACTGTACATACGCGGCGGCGTGTGAAGAACGCGGGAATAATTTTCAACGCTTGCGCGGCGCGCGGAGTAGTTATAGGTGAGGAGCGCCGCCGGAGGAGCGAACCGATGCCGTGTGACATTGCGCAGAGCGTTTTGATGACCGACGCGCACGCGCCCTTGTTTGAACGAGACGAGCAGCAAACGGCCTTGGCCCGTTTAATCGCGCAGGCCCGCACCGGCGATGCGGGCGCGTTTGAGGAATTAATGATCTGCACGCAGCACAAAGTGGTGGCAACAGCCTGGCGCATGCTCGGCGAGCGGGAAGACGCGCGCGACGCGGCGCAGGAAGTTTATCTGCGCGTCTTCAAGTATCTCGACCGTTATGATCCGGCGCAGGATTTTCACGGCTGGCTTTATCGCATCACCATAAATGTCTGCCGCGATGTGGCGCGTCGCCGCCGCACGACGGATGCGGGCAGCGATTGGTTCGCCGCGCCTGAGCATGAGCGTGCGATTGAAGCACTGAGTAGCGACGATGCGCAGAGCGCTGTTGAAGAGCAGACGCTCCTCGGGCAGCAGCGTGCGCTGGTCGCGCGTGCGCTCTTGACGCTGCCGGAGAAAGAGCGGGCCGCGCTCGTCCTGCGCGATCTCGAAGGGCTTTCGACGGCAGAAGTCGCGCGCATTCTGCAATCGCGTCCCGTCACCGTGCGCTCGCAGATCAGTTCCGCGCGCACGAAGATCAAACTCTACTGCGACCGCCTGCTGCGCAAAGGAGGAGGACATGCTTAAACGTTTACTACATGCATCCGACCAGATGCACTGCGCCCGCGTAAGTGAACTAATCCCATTGCATGTCGCCGGCGATCTATCCGCCGGCCGCGCACAAGTTCTCGCCCGGCACCTACAAAGTTGCGCAAACTGTCGCGCCAAGGTTGACGAATATGCAGCGAGCCGCGCGTGGTTGCAGGCAGGCGCACAGCCCGTGTTCACAGATGAGTTTTATGCTGACATCAGAGCGGCCGTACTGCGCCAGATCAAACAGGAGCGGACACCCGCCGCGCCGCAGTCCGCGCCGTTCTTCGCCGCGCTCTTCAGTTGGCGCACGCTCTCCGTCGCCGCTTCGGTCGCGCTGTTATGCATGGCCGGCGCGCTCGTGTGGCAGGCTTATGCCACACATCAGCCGCAGCAGACAGCTACGACAGACACGCACAGCGAACAAGTTTCTGCGCCTGCGCCGAATGTCCCGGCTGCGCCCAACAGTACGTCGGCCATGCCACCAATACCGCAACGCGCTGTGCGCGACAACGATCAGCCTGTGCGTGATCAGTTTGTCGCTTATGCTCCACGACCGCATTTCGTGCGGCACATCAGGCCAGCCAAGCGCACAGTCATGCCGCTACCTAAGCAACAAGAGTTGGCCACAACAAGCATGGAGGTAGCGCGCATCGAGTTGCAGACTGCCGACCCGAACATACGCATCATCTGGCTGGCGCAACAGCCGGCCGCCGCTTCATTCACGAAAGATCGCTAAGCCAACAGGAGGCACTTATGTTTTCGGCTAAACTAAAATTCATCATCGCTGTCATGCTCGCCCTGGGCTGCGCGCCGTTCGCGGCAGCCCAGCAGACGACGCAACCCGCGCCGCAGTATGTGGAGAACACGGGCTTCAAGAACCGCATCTTCGAGATCAAGAACCGCGATCCCGAAAGCGTGTTGTCCGTCATCAAGCTACTCACCAGCGGCTTCAAGGGCGCACAGGCGTCGGCGGATCGCAACTTCAAGACGATCACCGTGCGCGACTTCCCCGAAAACATCGTTGCGATTGAAGAGGCCCTGAAGCGGCTTGACACGCCCGAAACGCCGCGCTCGGATATAGAGATGCACATCCACGTGCTCATTGCCTCGCAGGGCGACGGCGCAGCCGACCTGTACCCGGCGGAACTGCGCGACGTGCTCAAGCAATTGAACACCACACTCAGCTACAAGAGTTACCGTCTGATCGCCTCCATCGTGGATCGCGTCAAGGACGGGACGCTCAGCCTGAACGGGCGGGGCATCGCCGATGTGGAGGCGTTCGCGCGGCCAAGCGCGCCCGCAGT
Organism: Pyrinomonadales bacterium; assembly: GCA_038237345.1. Lineage (GTDB taxonomy): Bacteria > Acidobacteriota > Blastocatellia > Pyrinomonadales > Pyrinomonadaceae > QHXQ01. Next base: position 537 of record JBBRYU010000025.1, on the reverse strand, counting down.
CGGCGAAATCTCCGCCAGTTACTCCTACAGCATCCAGAATGTGACGCTCGCGCCCGCCCCTGCCACTGGCGCGACGACGGTGCAGCTCAACAACATCCACTTCAACTTCCGCACCAACGCCTTCACCCCGGGGAACGCGCTGGATACCGACATCAACACGAGCACCACTTTGCGCGACGGCGAGAAGGTCGTCGTGGGCACGACGACGCTCAAGGACAAGGGGCTGATCCTCGTCGTCACCGCGAGGGTCATCAAGTAACGACCGGACAGGAAGAACAAGCGCAAAAAGTGAGGCGCAGCGGATAAGCTTATTCCGCTGCGCCTCTGCGTTTCATTACGCCGTCCGCCGGTACTGTTTTATTGCAAGATCGGATGGCCGCCGCCGCGCGAATGATCAGCGGTCTCGTTAAAGAGGCGGCGGTCGTTGTGATACAGGATGAGATGCTCGCCCTCGTAGCGGACGACGTTGGCCATGCGTTGAAAATCGCGCTCGTGCTCGGCGACGACGAGCGCGCACGGGTCGAACGAGAAGGACAT